>DATFOC010000064.1:0-21451 GCA_035265935.1 Gaiellaceae bacterium | reverse complement strand
GCAGCGCGGCCTGGGGACACAGCAGTTTTGCCGCCAAACCCTCCTAGCTCGCGGGCTCGGCCTTGGAGGCCGCCTGCTCGAAATGCAGCGTGACGAGCTCTCCCGCGCTCCGCACGTGGTCGACCATCGCCCTGCGGGCTTCAACGGGGTCGCGGCGTTCGATCGCCAGGAGGACGGCCTCGTGCTGTTCGACGTTCTCCTCGAGGAGCCGTGAGCTCTGCGAGAGGGCGATCCAGGTGAGGTCTCGCGGAAACCGTCGATGCAGGTCGGCGATCGTCTCGCTCAGCCGCCCGTTTCCCGAGGCGTCCAGAATCGCCTGGTGGAAGAGGTCGTTCGCCTTCACCCAGACGCTCTCGTCCTTCCATGGCGCGGGGCGTCGCGCGCGGCGCGCGATCAGCGTCGTAATCGACTTCCGGAACATTGACTGGGCCTCGCGCAGGCGCAGGAGGTCGGTGTCACTGATCCGCTCTGCGGCGAGCTCCGCCGCGAGACCCTCCAGCTCGGCCCGCACCTCATAGGCCTCACGGATCTCCCTCGCCGAAGGCCCTCGGACGACTGCTCCGCGGTTGGGGAGCAGCTCGAGGAGGCCCGTAGCCTGCAGCTGGCGCAGCGCTTCGCGCACCGGCGTCCGGCTCACGCCGAACTCCTCGGCGAGCGCCTCCTGGCGGAGGCGCGTCCCGACCGGTACCTCGCCGCTCAACACCTGAGACTGGATCGCAAGCGCGAGCCGTTCGACCGTGCTCGCCGAGTCGGCCGACCGGGTGGCGCTCATCGAACCGCGCGGGCGTCTCCGATGAGACGGACCCCGACGAAGGCGAGCAGGGCGGCAAAGACCACACGCAGCACGTCGGCGTCGAGCGCGAGCGCGAGCAGGACGCCTGCAACCGCGCCGACGGCGCCGACGAGGCCGACGGCGAGCGCTGTCGGCAGGTCGCCGACGTGCCGGCGTCTCAGCGCCGCGGAGGCCGCGACAGCGGTGGGGAGGATCACGAGCAGGGAAGTGGCCTCCGCCTCGTGCTGCGTCATCCCCACGACCAGGACGAGAAATGGTACGAGCAGAATGCCGCCGCCGACCCCGAGCAGCCCGGCGAGCACGCCGGCGCCCGCTCCGAAAGCGACCAGCAGCACGAGGAGCCCGAGCGTGCTCAGCGCCCGACCACCATGAGCGCCGCCACGAGGAGCATGAACACGCCGAAGGCGAGCTTGAGCTTTCGCTCGTCCGCGCGGGCAAGTAGGCGTGCGCCGGCCTGGGCTCCGACGATCGACCCCGCCGCGAGCGCGAGCGCCTCCGGCAGCCGAACCTCGCCGGCCGCGCCGAACGCGATGATGCCGGCGGCGCTGATCGGGATGATCGCGCCAAGTGAGACGGCGTGCGCGTCCCGCTGGCCGTATCCGCCCCACAGCACGAGGAGCGGCACCATCACGACGCCGCCGCCGACGCCGAGCAATCCGGAAAAGAGCCCACCCGCGAGTCCGATCGCCCCCAGGCGTCCGTAGTAGGCACGAGACGACAGGGCGACGTCCACGGGAGAAAGGGTACCAACATTGGATCCAATCAAACGTCAAATGGATACACATGGTAAAGTCGCGCCGCTTCAGGGCGTGAAATTGGGGATGGACTCGGATCAGCGTCAGGAGGGGAACCCATGAACAGGATTCGCACCCGTAGGTCGCGGACCGCTCTCGCCGTGCTCGCACTCGTGGCGACAGGCCTGCTCGCCACGGGCGCCGGCGGCTCGGTCGCAGCCGAGTCGCGTACCGGCGGGACGCTCACGATCGGCCTTGCAGAAGATCCGGACGCGCTCGATCCGACGCTCGCGCGGACCTTCGTCGGGCGCATGGTCTTCTTGCACATGTGCGAGAAGCTGTACGACCTGAACGCCAGGCTCCAGATCGTTCCGCAGCTCGCAGCCGCGCTGCCAAGCCTTTCGGGGGACAAGAAGACGATGACGATCAGGATTCGGCGCGGTGTCCGCTTCAACGACGGAACGCCGCTGAACGCCGCGGCGGTCAAGACCTCGCTCGACCGGCACAGGACTCTGTCCGGATCGGCCCGGGCCAGCGAGATCTCGCCGATCACGGCCGTCCAGGTCGCGAACAACTACACGGTGCGGCTGCGGCTCAACGCGCGCTTCTCGCCGCTCCTGGCCCAGCTCGCGGACCGCGCGGGGATGATCATGTCGCCGAGGGCGCTGGAACAGCTGGGGACGAGGTTCGCGTCGGCGCCCGTGTGCGTCGGTCCGTTCAAGTTCACGAGCCGGACGGCCGGCGACCGAATCGTCCTCGACAAGTCGCAGTTCTACTACGCGCGCGGCAAGGTCAAGCTGAACCGGATCGTCTTCCGGATCATCACCGACACGAGCGCGCGCGCCGCAAACCTGCGCTCGCACGACATCAACGTGCTCGACCGGATCGCCTCGACCGATCTCCCGGCGATCCAGCGGGATCGGAGCCTGCGCGTCCTGAAGGCGACGTCGATCGGCTACCAGGGGATCTCGATCAACATCGGGAACAAGAACGGGCTCGGGAAGCCGTTCGAGAACGTCGGCACCCCGCTCGCGTCCAGGAGGGCGTTGCGCCAGGCGTTCGAGCTCTCGCTCGACCGGAAGGTGATCAATCGGGTCGTGTTCGGAGGAACCGTCCTACCCGGCTGTCTCCCGGTGCCGCCGGCGAGCCCCTACTTCGACTCGAGCATCAAGTGTCCGGGTCGCGACCTCAACCGCGCCCGTTCGCTGATTCGCAGCACGGGCATGTCCACCCCCATCCGCGTCCGGCTGATGATCGGCACGGACCAGGTCGCCGCGCGTCTCGGCCAGGTGATCCAGTCGCTGGCGAGGCCGGCCGGGTTCCAGGTCGACCTGGCGCCGACTGAGTTCGTGACCGCGCTCCGGCGGCAGGATCAGGGCAACTACGAGGCGTTCGCGATCGGCTGGTCGGGCCGCGTCGACCCGGACGGCAACATCTACCAGTTCGTCCACTCGAAGGGCTCGCTGAACAACCTCGGGTGGGGATCCGGCCGGATGGACCTCCTGCTAGACAACGCTCGCAAGGCCGCGACGCAAAGGGCTCGGAAGACGCTGTACAAGGCCGCCTTCCGCGTACTTCGCTCGGAGCTGCCGCTGATCTACCTCTGGCACCCGGTTAACCGCCACGGAGTGACCGCGAACGTCAAGGGTGTTCGGCAGTTCGGCGACGGCCTGATTCGGGCCTACTTCGCCGAGTACAGGTGATCTAGGGAATCGAGACGACGGTCATGGGCGCCTTCATCCTGCGCAAGGCTGGAGCCGCCCTGATCGTCGTCTTCCTGGCCAGCGTGCTCGTCTTCGTCGGCGTGCGCGCAATCCCGGGTGACCCCGCGCTCGCCTATGCGGCCGAGGACCGCGATCCGAAGGTGCTCGCGGACATCAGGGAGAAGTACGGGCTCGACGACCCGGTCCCGGTGCAGTACGTGCGTTGGGTCGGGCTCGCGCTCCAGGGCGACCTGGGAACTGACACGCGCGGCCTGCCTGTCGCCGAAACGATCGTCACGCGGATCCCCCTGACGCTGGAGCTCACATTCCTCGCGATGCTGATCGGGACCGTAATCGGGATCACGGCGGGAGTGATCGCCGCGGTACGCCGCGGGAAGGCCTCGGACTACGCGGCAACCTCGGTTGCCCTCCTCGGCCTCTCCGTGCCGCACTTCTGGCTCGGCCTGCTGATGATCATCGTCTTCGCGGTCAACCTGAACTGGCTGCCTGCAAGCGGGTACGTGCCGTTTCGTGAGGATCCGGTGGAGAACCTCAAGCACATGCTGATGCCGGCGATCGTGCTCGGCACCGGCCTGTCGGCTGTGCTGATGCGGCAGATGCGGTCGGCTATGCTCGATTCGCTGGGCGCCGACTACGTGCGGACAGCCCGCGCCAAGGGGCTGAGCGAGTGGTCGATCGTCGGCAGGCACGCCCTCCGGAACAGCCTGATCACGGTGACGACGGTGATCGGGCTTCAGCTCGGCGCCCTGATCTCGGGTGCTGTCGTCACTGAGCAGATCTTCGGCATCGCGGGGTTCGGTCGGCTGACCGTCGACTCGATCGCGCAGCGCGACTATGCGCTGCTCCAAGGTGTGGTGCTCGTCGTTGCGGTCGGGTACGTCATCGTCAACCTGCTCGTCGACGTCGCCTACTCCCTGATCAACCCGCGCATCCGCGTGGCGGGAACGTCCAATTGAGTTACGTCGAAGCGAGACCGCTCGGGGCGCGCGCGCGCCGTCGCAGGATCCTCCGCCGGCGCTTTCTCCGTCGGCCCGCTGCCGTCGTGTCGCTCCTGATCGTGGTCGGCGCGATTCTCGCAGCGCTGTTCGCGGAGTGGGTCGCGCCGTACCCGCCCGAGGAGACGGACTTCGAGGCGCTGCTCGCGAGCCCGTCGCGCGAGCACCTCCTCGGCACCGACGACCTCGGACGCGACACCTTGTCCCGGATCATCTGGGGTGCACGAGCCTCGATCCAGGCAGGATTCTTCGCCACCGTCCTGGCGATGGCAGTGGCCGTGCCGATCGGCCTCATCGCCGGCTATTACCGTGGCTGGCTCGACACGGTGATCGCGCGGGTCACCGACGTCCTGCTCGCCTTTCCATTCCTGATCCTCGCTGTCGGCCTCGCGGCGATCCTCGGGCCTTCCCTGCTGAACGCAACGCTGGCGCTGGGCATCGCGGCAATCCCGCCGCTCATCAGGATCGCCCGCGGTGAGACGCTCGCGCTGCGGGAGGAGGACTACGTCCGCGCCGCCGTGGCGAACGGTGCGAACGACGCCGTCATCGTCGGCCGGCACATCCTGCCGAACATGACCAGCACGCTCCTGGTGCAGGCGACGCTGACGATCCCTGCGGCCATCATCGGCGAGGCGGTTCTGTCGTTCCTCGGCCTCGGCGTCCAGCCACCGACCCCGTCGTGGGGCGTGATGCTCAACGCCGCCCAGCCGTACCTGGGCGAGGCGCCCAGCCTTGCCGTTTACCCGGGCCTCGCGATCGTGATCGTCGCGCTCGCCTTTAACCTCCTGGGTGACGGCCTCCGCGACGTCCTCGACCCGAAGACCGAGCGTTGACCGAGACCCTTCTGGAAGTCCGGGACCTCTCCGTCCGATTCGACACGGACGACGGCGCCGTCCACGCGGTCGACCGCATGTCGCTGACCCTGGAGCCCCGGCAGGTGCTGGGAATCGTGGGGGAGTCCGGGTGCGGGAAGAGCGTCACGGCGCTTTCGATCCTCGGGCTTCTGCCCAAGACCGCGACCGTCACCGGAAGCGTCAACTTCGACGGCACCGAGTTGCTCGGAGCCTCGAAATCGCACCTGCGGAAGGTCCGCGGCCGGCAGATCTCGTTCGTCTTTCAGGAGCCGATGACATCGCTCAACCCCGTGTTCCGGATCGGGCGGCAGGTCGACGAAGTCATCCAGGAGCACATGAGCGTCTCCAAGCGCGAGGCGCGGGCGCGGGCCCTGGGGCTCCTCGACCTCGTGCACATCCCGGATCCGGCCCGCCGGCTCGACGAGTACCCGCATCAGCTCTCCGGCGGGATGCGCCAGAGGGTCATGATTGCCATGGCGCTCGCATGCGATCCGAAGATCCTGATCGCGGACGAGCCGACGACCGCTCTCGACGTGACGATCCAGGCGGGGATCCTCGACCTCCTGCGCGAAGTCCGCGAGCGACTCGGAACGGCGATCGTCCTGATCACGCACAACCTGGGGGTCGTCGCCGACCTCGCCGACCGGGTGGTGGTGATGTACGCCGGCCGGAAGGCAGAGGAAGCGCCTGTACACGAGCTCTTCGCCCACCCGCAGCACCCGTACACGATCGGGCTGCTCGGCGCCGTGCCGCGGGCAGGTGCCGCGCGGAACGGCCGGCTGCAGGAGATTCCTGGCAGGGTGCCTTTACTCGCCGAGCTCCCCGGCCACTGCGCCTTCGCCGACAGGTGCCCGCGCGCGGATGAGCAGTCCTGGTCCGAGGTCCCGGAACTGCGCGAGGTTCGGCGAGACCACGCCGTCGCGTGTTTCCATCCGGGTGAGCGATGAGCGACGGATCGCAGCAGCCGGTCCTCGAGGTCGAGGAGCTCGTCAAGCACTTCACGATCGGCCGTGGCGTGGCCAACAGCGGCCGCGTCGTGCACGCGGTCGACGGCGTGTCGTTCTCGATCGCACCAGGCGAGGTCCTGGGCCTTGTCGGGGAGTCCGGGAGTGGCAA
The DNA here is from genome assembly GCA_035265935.1 of Gaiellaceae bacterium. Classification (GTDB taxonomy): domain Bacteria; phylum Actinomycetota; class Thermoleophilia; order Gaiellales; family Gaiellaceae; genus JACDAN01. The sequence continues at coordinate 15,235 of DATFOC010000064.1, read as the reverse complement.
GACGACGGTGGGGTACTGCGTGAACCGGCTCTACGAGCCGACGGCGGGGACGATCCGGCTCGACGGTGCCGACATCACCCACCTGTCGCGCCGCGGCCTGCGGCCGCACCGGCGCCGGATGCACATCGTCTTCCAGGACCCGTACTCCTCCCTCAATCCGCGGATGACGTGTGGCCAGATCGTCGGGGAGCCGATCCGCCTCCACGGGCTCGCACGACGCTCCGCGCTCGAAGGGCGGGTCGTTGAGCTCTTCGACTCCGTCGGACTCCGGCCCGAGCTCCGGTTCCGCTATCCGCACGAGCTGTCGGGTGGCCAGCGTCAGCGCGTCGGCCTGGCCCGCGCGCTCAGCGTCAACCCGAGCCTGCTGATCGCGGACGAGCCCGTCTCGGCCCTTGACGTTTCGGTGCAGGCCTCCGTCCTCAACCTCATGCGCGACCTGCGGAGCGAGCTCGGGTTCTCCTGTCTCTTCATCAGCCACGACCTCGCCACCGTCGAGTACCTGTGCGACCGCGTCGCGGTGATGTACCTCGGCAAGATCGTCGAGGTCGCTCCGCGCGAGGAGCTCTTTGCTCGGCCGCAACATCCGTACACGCAGGCGCTGCTCTCCGCCGCACTCGAGCCCGACCCCAACCTTCAGCGCACCCGCAGCCGCGTCGTGCTCGAGGGCGACATCCCGAGCCCGATCGAGCCCCCCTCGGGGTGCCGCTTTCGGACGCGGTGTCCCCTTGAGCACGAGTCGGCGCCACGCTCAACCGACGAGGAGCCGCCGCTCGTCGATGTCACAGGTCAGGGACATCTCGTCGCGTGTCATCTGGTCCGCCGCGGCACCGAGGCTCCGCGCCTCGTCGAGCCCTCACCGGAGCTGGCGGGAGCGACGGACCGTTGAGCTTCACGACGCGACCCGAGCTTCGCGGCACCTTCGGGATGGTCGCGTCGACGCACTGGCTCGCCTCGGCGACCGGCATGGCGATGCTCGAACGCGGCGGCAACGCCTTCGACGCCGCGGTCGCGACCGGATTCACGCTTCAGGTCGTCGAGCCGCATCTGAACGGGCCCGGCGGCGACCTGCCCATCGTGCTGTGGAGCGCCGAGCGCGGCGAGCCGCTGGTCGTCTGCGGCCAGGGCACCGCCCCTGCCGCGGCGACCATCGAGCGATTCCGGGAGCTGGGCCACGAGCTCGTTCCCGGGACCGGGCTGCTCGCGGCCTGTGTCCCGGGTGCCTTCGACGGCTGGCTGCTTCTACTCCGCGACTTCGGCACGCTCGGCCTCGACGACGTCCTCGATCAGGCGATCGGGCACGCGGAGGAGGGCTATCCGGTGATTCCCGGCATGACTGCGACGATCGAGCGGACCGAGCCTCTGCTCCGGACCTGGCCCTCGTCGGCGGGGCTCTATCTCCCGGCTCCGCAGCCGGGAACGCTCTTTCGCAATCCGGCGCTCGCCGCCACCTATCGGCGCATCCTCGAGGAGGCCGGCACCGGGAGCCGGGAGGCCAGGATCGACCGGGCGCGAGACGCTTTCTACCGGGGCTTCGTCGCCGACGAGATCGATCGCTTCAGCACTGACAACGACGGTCTCCTCGCGGGCGGGGATCTTGCGGGCTGGGAGGCGGCGGTCGAGGCACCGGTCACCTTCGACTACCACGGGTACACGGTCTGCAAGACCGGACCGTGGGGTCAGGGCCCTGTCTTCCTGCAGCAACTCGCACTGCTCGCCGGGTTCGACCTGCCGGCCCTCGGCGTCGGCTCGGCGGAGTACGTCCACACGATCGTCGAGTCTGCGAAGCTCGCGTTCGCCGACCGCGAGGCGTTCTACGGCGATCCGACCTTCGTGGACGTGCCGCTCGACCACCTGCTCTCGTCCGACTACAGCGACGAGCGTCGCCTGCTCGTCGGCGAATCGGCGTCGGGTGAGCTGCGGCCGGGCGGCGGACGGCTGCCCACCTTGGTGGATGCGCCAGTCACCGTCGGCGCCGGCGAGCCCACGCGTGGCGACACCGTCCACCTCGACGTGGCGGACCGCTTCGGCAACCTCGTGTCGGCCACGCCGAGCGGCGGCTGGCTCCAGAGCTCCCCGCTGATCCCCGCGCTCGGATGGCCACTCGGGACGAGGGCGCAGATGTTCTGGCTCGAGGAGGGGCTCCCCGCATCGCTCGAGCCGGGCAAGCGGCCCCGCACCACGCTCTCGCCGACGATCGCGCTCCGAGAGGGCGAGCCGTACCTGGCGTTCGGGACCCCTGGAGGCGATCAACAGGACCAGTGGTCACTCCATGTCTTCCTCGACCATGTCCACGGGGGGCTCGACCTCCAGGCCTCCATCGACCGGCCCAACTTCCACACCGATCACTTCCCGGCGTCGTTCTATCCACGGCAGGTGGAACTGCGCTCGCTGACGATCGAGGATCGGTTCGGCGGCGACGTCCTCGACGAGCTTCGAGCGCGGGGACACGACGTTCGGGCCGCAGGCGGCTGGTCCCTCGGGCGCGTCAGTGCGGCTGGGCGCGAGAACGGGACGCTGAAGGCAGGGGCAAGCCCGCGCGGGGTGCAGGGCTACGCGGTCGGACGATGACGGCCGTCGACCACGTCGTCTCGCGTGAGGACGTGATCTGGGCGTTCGGGCCGGAGCTCGACCCGGTGCTCGAGGTCGAGCCGGGCGCCACCGTGCGCTTCGAGACCAACGACTGCTTCAGCGGCCAGATCCGCAGCGAGGACGATCTCGTCACCGAGATCGACTTCGAGCGGCTGAACAGCGCCACCGGGCCGGTCGCGGTCGTAGGCGCGGAGCCGAGCGACTCGCTCGTCGTCGACGTGCTCGAGGTGAATCCGATCGACTGGGGCGTCGCGACCCTGATCCCCGGGTTTGGCCAGCTGATCGACAAGGTATCTGCGCCGGTCACGCGCGTCTTCAAGGTCGAGGACGGGATGGTCGAGATGAACGAGCGGGTCCGGTTCCCGGCGCGGCCGATGGTCGGGGTCGTCGGCGTCGCGACCGCTTCCGAGACCTTGACGAACGGTCTGGCAGGTCAGCACGGCGGGAACCTGGACAACCACATGCACGGGCCGGGCTCGAGGATTTACTTCCCGGTTCGGCAGGAGGGCGGGCTGTTCGCCGTCGGGGACATGCACGCCGCGATGGGAGACGGCGAGATCTGCTTCACGGGCGTCGAGATCGCCGGTGAAGTCACGGTGCGTTTCGACGTCCTGAAGGAAAAGCAGGCGCGCTGGCCGGTGACCGAGCTCGCCGACCGGTGGGTGGCTCACGCGACGGCCGAGGACTTCCCGGATGCGCTGGAGCAGTGCTCGGAGGAGGCGGCACGACTGCTCGTCGACGAGTGGGGCTTCACCCTCGAGGACGCCTTCATCTTCCTGTCGGTCGCTTGCGACGCAGGCATTGCTCAGGCCTGCAAGCCCGCGCCGCACTTCGGCGCGATCGCCCGCTTCTCGATTCCGAAGCTCGACGCGACGCCGAGCCCGTTCTCGCCGACGACCTAGCCGGCGCGGGTGGAACGGCGGCGCCTCGGCGCCGCGGCCTTCTCGGCGGACGGTATGGCCTTCGCCTTGTCGCGTCCCTTCTTCTTGCGCTGGCGATCCCGCGCCCAACGCACCTTCGGCCTGCTTCCGCGTCCCATCCGCCGAATCCTATATAGTTCACCTTTAGGTGAACAGTTCAGGAGAGCTCAATCGCAGCTTCCTCGCCCTCTCGCATCCCGCCCGGCGGACGATCGTCGCGCGGCTCGCGGAGGGGCCGGCCACGGTCGGTCAAGCCTCGAAGGGGCTGGGCCTCTCCAAGCCGGCGATCAGCAAGCACGTGCGCCTCCTCGAGGACGCGGGCCTGATCCGGCGGAACGTCGAGGGCCGCGAGCACCGGCTGCGCCTGGAGGGCGCGTCGATGACGGAGGCGGAGCAGTGGATCGAGCGCCACCGCGAACTGTGGGAGCGGAAATTCGATGCCGTCGAGCGCTATCTCGGCGGGGAGGGAGGAAACGCATGACGCAGCAGGCTCAGGACGTCGTTCTGCAGATGAGCCGCCGGTTCGACGCGCCGCGGGAGCGCGTGTTCGAGGCCTGGACGAGTCCGGATGTCCTCCGGCAGTGGTGGCGCGCAGGCCCTGACTGGGAGACGCCGGAGGCCGAGGTCGACTTGCGGCCCGGCGGCAGGTACCGGCTCTCGATGACCGACACGTCCAAGGGCGAGACCCACACGGTCGTCGGTGAGTACAAGGAAGTGCGGCCACCGGAGCGCCTGGTCTACACGTGGAGCTGGGAGAGCAACCCCGCCGAGATGGAGGGGAGCATGGACTCGCTCGTCACGGTCGAGTTCGCGGACGACGGTGAGGCGACGCAGGTCTCGCTGACCCACACCGGCTTCGCAGCCGAGACGATCCGCGACCTGCACGCCCACGGCTGGGAGGCCTGCATCGCGAACCTCGAGCGCTACCTGTCAGGCGAAGCGAGCTAGATCAGGCCGCACACGCGGGCCGCGTTCGGCCAGGGGTAGAACCCGCGACCGGCCCGCAGTGCGCGCTCCGCGACCCACATCTGCTCGACGGGCGTCCAGGTGTTCGCCCAGCCGCGGCGGAGCAGGTGCCGCGGCGCGTACTGACGCATGAAGCTGCGATCCATCTGAAGGCCGCCCCAGTAGGGGTCGTTCGCGTCCCGCCACGGCCCCTCGTGCCGCTGGAGGCAGCGCCAGTGGCGCTCGTGCGGCGGGTTGTGCGCCCTGACTCTCGCGCGAATCGCGCGGACGCGCCACTGCTTCAGTACGTGCAGCCTGTACGCGACATTCCTCGTCCGGAGGTAGCGGCCGCGGTGCGGGGTCTTGGCCACGCCCATCAGCCGCTGCCAGCGCCACGTCGTCCGCTGGTACCGCTTGATCTTGCGGACGACGACCCTGCCGTCAGGCATGGCGTGAACCTGCTTCGACGCCTGGCCCGCAGGCACGCTGGTCGGGGCCGCGAGGCCGAGTAGGAGTGCGACAGCAGCGAGCAGTCCAACGAGTTTTCCGGGCACGAGTTGATCCTCCGTTCGTGCGGAGCTCAGGCCCGGGCGCGATGTTCCGCAGTGCGCTCCAGAGCCGACGTACGCTCCGTCGATTCCTTGGATCCGGTCGGCTCCGGCCGCCGGACGGCGCACATTGTTAGCAGACCGGCGCGCCTACCCAGGCAACGAAGGCGCGCGTTTTCCGCTGGAAATCGTAAAACCTGCGTAAAGAAGAAACGAAGATATCGCAAGAAATGCCGCAGTTTGCGTAACTCCGAGCCCGGCAACCGCGCTTCCCACAGCAGCAACGGCGACGCCGGCCAGGATCAGGCTCATCGCCAGCGGCCGGCGGCGGATCGTGGCAATCGCAACCCAGACGACGGCCGCCGTTCCGGCGATGTTTCCGGCGATGGCGAGGATCCTCAGCGGGAAGTAGTCGAGGTGCTCCTGCGCTTCGGGGATCTCGTCGCCCGAAACGGGCATCGACAGCGGTTCCGAGATCGCGGCGCCCACGGCCAGGCCCGCGTAGACGAGGACGACAGGAATCACCCAGCGGTGGCCGCGGAGGAGCATCGAGCCGGCGCCGAGCAGCGGCGCAGTGAGCAGGCCGCCGAACAAGTAGTAGAGCCGAAACGAGGCATCGCTCCACCCTGCGGCCGATGCCCAGGCCAGCGCGCCGGCTGCGAGGGCGAAGGCCGAGAGCGAGACGGCCCACGCGAGCAGCTCGGGCGCGCGCCGCGCGCGCCAGCGGCCGGCCAGCCTCCCGGCGAGGCGCAGAGAGAGCAGGGCGGCTGCGAACGCGAGCAGGGTCTCCATTTCCGGCGAGCGTAGTACGACCTAGGCGCTAGCCTCCACGGCAGTGGCCGACAAGCGCTACCTCTTCACACCGGGCCCGACGCCGGTGCCGCCCCAGGTGCTGGAGGCGATGAGCCGGCCGATCATCCACCACCGCAGCTCGGACTTCCGGGAGATCCTCCAGCGCACGTTCGAGCGGCTCGGGGTGGTCTACCGAACCGACGGCGACGTCCTCCTCTACACGTCCTCGGGGACCGGCGGGATGGAGTCCGCGATCTCCAACCTCACGCGGCCGGGCGACCGTGTGGTCGTCGTCTCGGCCGGCCACTTCGGCGAGCGCTGGGCCGCAATGGCCGGGAACTTCGGCTGCGAGGTGGACCCGATCGACTACGAGTGGGGCGACTCGCCGTCGGCCGACGATCTCGCCGCACGGCTCGCCGAGACCGGGGGCGCCAAGGTCGTGTTCCTCACGCATTCGGAGACGTCGACCGGCGTCGTCGCCGACGTCCAGTCCCTCGCGGCCGCCGCGAAGGAGGCCGGCGCGCTCGTCGTCGTCGATGCCGTCTCGAGCCTGGGAGCCGTCCCGCTCGAGACGGATTCCTGGGGCCTCGACGCCGTCGTCTCGGGATCGCAGAAGGCGCTGATGACGCCGCCTGGGCTCGCCACCGTCTCCGTCTCGAACGACGCCTGGGCCGCCGTCGAGAAAGACGCGCCTGGCCGGTACTACTTCGACTGGCACGAGACCCGGGAGCGCCAGGAGCAGTTCGACCCGGCGTTCACACCGGCGGTCTCGATCGTGGTCGGCCTCGACATCGCGCTGGGGCTGCTCCTCGAGGAGGGCCTGGAGCAGGCGTTCGAGCGCCACACCCGCCTGGGCCGCGCCTGCCGGGCCGGCGTCCGCGCCATGGGCCTCGAGCTCTTTTCGCCGGACGACGACCGCTCGGCGGTCGTGACAGCGATCAACGCGCCGGACGGGATCGACTCCAGCGACCTCGTGCAGACGCTGCGCGACCGCCAGGGCATCGTCCTCGCGCCGGGACAGGGGCCGCTCAAGGGCAAGGTCTTCCGGATCGGCCACATCGGCTACTACGACGTCTTCGACATCACGACAGCGTTGGCCGGCGTCGAGCTCGTGCTCGCCGAGCTGGGCGCGGACATCGAGCGCGGTGCAGCGATCACCGCGGCGCTCGAGGCCTTCGAACACACCCGCGTGTGACCGAGCGTCTCCGGGTCCTCGTCCGCGAGCCGATCGCCGAGGCCGGAATCGAGCTCCTGCGGGAGCAGTTCGACGTTGACGTCAACGGTGACCTGCCGCTCGAGGAGCGGATCGGGGACTACGACGCGATCGTCATCCGCTCCGCGACCAAGCTGACCGCAGATGTCCTCGAGCGTGCCGACCGGCTGAAGGTCATCGGGCGGGCCGGAGTGGGGGTCGACAACGTCGACGTCGACGCCGCGACGCGCCGCGGGATCGTCGTTGCGAATGCCCCCGAATCGACGGTCGTCTCGGCGGCGGAGCACGCCGTGGGGCTGCTCGTCGCACTCGCGCGGCACATCCCGCAGGCGCACGCCTCACTCAAGCAGGGGCGGTGGGAACGCTCGAGCTACGGCGGGATCGAGCTCGAGGGCAAGACGCTGGGCGTGCTCGGGTTCGGACGGATCGGCCAGCAGGTCGCGCGCCGTGCGGTGGGTCTCGGGATGGACGTAGTCGCGCACGATCCGTTCGTCGCCAAGGATCGCTTTCGCGAGTTCGGGGTGACCAGGGCTGAGACGGTGGACGGTGTTCTCGCCGGCGCCGACTTCCTGACCCTTCATCTCCCGCTCTCTGACGAGACCCGCGGGTCGATCGACGCGGACGCCCTGGCGAAGATGCGGCCGGGGGCCCGCCTCATCAACGCCGCGCGCGGCGAGCTGGTCGACGAGGAAGCGCTCCTCGAGGCGCTGCGCTCGGGCCACCTCGCCGGCGCCGCGCTCGACGTCTTTTCCGCCGAGCCCTATTCAGGCCCCCTGCTGGAGCTCGACAGCGTGGTCGTCACGCCGCACCTCGCCGCCTCCACGGAGGAGGCGCAGGACCGGGCCGGCATGATCGTCGCCGAGCAGGTCGCGGCCGCCCTCGCGGGCGGCCTCGTCGCGAACGCTGTCAATATCCCGGCGATCGGCCGGGACGACCTCGAGGTGCTCGGCCCGTTCGTGCCGCTCGCGGCCAAGCTGGGCCGGCTTGCCATGGAGCTGGCCGGTGGTCGCGCGGAGCGAATCGAGCTGACCTACTACGGCAACCTCGCCGACTACGACACCAGGCTCCTGACCGCAGCCGGGCTGAACGGCGCCTTCCAAGGCCGCTTCGAGCAGCCTGTGAACTACGTGAACGCGCCGCTGCTCGCGGACGAGCGCGGAATCGAGGTGGTCGAACAGCGCCGGCGCACCTGCCGCGACTTCACGAACCTCGTCCGCGTCGCCGTGGGGACGAACGGAGAGCAACTCCGTGTCTCCGGCACGACGATCGGCCGCGACGACCGCATGTGGCTCGTCAGCGCGCTCGGCTTCGAGCTGGAGATGGAGCTCGCGCCGCTGCTCGTCCTCTTTCGCTACGACGACGTGCCGGGCGTGATCGGCAAGGTCGGCACGCTCTTCGGCGACGCCGGAGTCAACATCGCCAACATGGCGGTCTCCCGCACCCGGCGAGGCGGCAAGGCGCTGATGGTCCTCTCCGTGGACAGCGAGCCCGAGCCGGGCCTCGTCGAGCGCGTGCGCGCCGAGGGCTTCGACGACGCGCGGCTGATCAGTCTCTAAGTACGCTTCGAGCGTGGAGCCGCGTTGGCCACAGCCGGTCGAGCGCGTGGCCGCGTTTCTGCGTCAGGGCGGAGTCGAAGGCAGGATCGAGGAGTTCGAAGCCGGCACGCCGACGGCCGAGGACGCCGCCCGCGCCGTCGGCTGCAAGCTCGGACAGATCGTGAAGTCACTCGTCTTCGACTGCGACGGCTCTCCCGTCGTCGTCCTGGTACCGGGCGATCACCGGGCGGACTCCACGAAGGTCGCGAGGGCCGCAGGCTGCCGCCGAGCAAAGATCGCAGGCGCCGATCAGGTGCGGGACGCCACGGGCTTCGAGCCCGGAGCGGTCGCGCCATTCCCGCTGCCGAAGGTCACCAGGGTCTTCGTCGACCGCCAGCTCCTCGTCCACGAGCGAGTCTGGATCGGGGCCGGATCGCCCAGCCACATGGCGACGCTTTCGCCGACCGACCTCGTCAGGCTCTCGAAGGCGGAGCAGATGGACGCTGTCGCAGAGGCCGCCTAACATTCGGCCCAGGAAAACCGGAGGAGGCGCATGATCGCTACCGACAAGATCTGGATGAACGGCGAGCTCGTGGACTGGGGCGACGCCAAGGTTCACGTTGGGGCCCACGGGTTGCACTACGGCACCGGCGTGTTCGAGGGCATCCGCTGCTACGACACCTCGAGCGGCCCGGCCGTCTTCCGCCTCACCGACCACGTCAGACGCCTCGACGCCTCCGCCAAGCTCCTCTACATGGACCTCCCATACTCGGTCGAGGAGATCCGGGACGCCTGCCTCCAGCTGATCGGCGTCAACGGGCTCCCCGAGTGCTATCTGCGGCCGTTCGCTTTCTACGGCTATGGCGAGCTCGGCGTCTCGACGGCGGGGAACCCCGTCGAGGTCGTGATCATGAGCTGGCCGTGGGGCGCCTACCTCGGCGACGACGGAATGAAGAACGGCATCCGGTGCAAGATCTCCAGCTGGAAGCGCGTCGGCGCGAACACGATTCCGCACGCCGCCAAGGCGACCGGCATCTACCTGAACTCGATGTTGGCGGTGATCGAGGCGAACCGGGCGGGCTACGACGAGGCGATCCTCCTCACCGACGACGGCTACATCGCGGACGGCTCGGGCGAGAACGTCTTCGTCGTCAAGGACGGGAAGATTACGACCCCGCCGCTCTCCACCTCGATCCTGCCCGGGATCACCCGCAACTCCATCATCCAGATCGCCCAGGACCTCGGGTACACGGTCGAGGAGACGCACCTGATCCGGACCGATCTCTACCTCGCCGACGAGATCTTCATGACCGGCACTGCCGCCGAGGTGACGCCGATCCGCTCGGTCGACGACCAGGAGGTCGGGCCCCCCGGCGAGGTCACGCTCAAGCTGCAGAAGGCCTATCTCGACACCGTGCGCGGCGGCAGCGACCGCTGGTCGCACTGGCTCGAGTACGCCTCGATCCCTTCTCAGGCACCCACTCCGGCGCAAGCGTGACTCAGGCCACGCGCCGGGTGCCGCTCGCCCGGCCCTGGATCGATGAGCGGGAAGAGGAGCTCGTCCTCGAGGTGCTGCGTTCGGGCCGGCTCTCGCTCGGGCCCACGATCGACCGGTTCGAGGAGCTGATCGCCGATCGAGTCGGTGTCCCGTACGCGGCGGCCGTGTCGAGCGGGACGGCGGGGCTGCACATGCTCGTTCGAGCGGCTGGGATCGGTGAGGGCGACGAGGTGATCACATCCACGCTGTCCTTCGCAGCCTCGGCCAACTGCTTCCTCTTCGAGGGTGCGACGCCAGTCTTCGCGGACGTCGACCGGCGCACGTGGAATCTTGACTCGGCCGCAGTAGAGGGGGCAATCACCGAGCGGACGAAGGGCATCGTCGCCGTCGACATGTTCGGCTACCCCTGCGAGCTCGACGAGCTGACGGCGGTCGCCGAGCGCCATGGGCTCGCGCTGCTCGAGGACTCGGCCGAGGCGCTCGGGGCTCAGTACAAGGGGACTCCGATCGGGTCGCACGGACCGCCCGCGGTGTTCGGCTTCTATCCGAACAAGCAGCTTGCGACCGGTGAGGGCGGCGTCGTCGTCACGCACGACGAGGAGACCTGGAAGGTCGTCTGCTCACTCCGGAACCAGGGCCGCTCCTACGAAGGCGGCGGCTGGTTCAACCACGTCCGGCTCGGCTTCAACTACCGATGGACCGACATGCAGGCAGCGATCGGCATCGCTCAGCTGGAGAAGCTCGACCGGGCGCTGGCGCTGCGCTCCGAGGTAGCCGGCCGGTACGCCGAACTGCTCGACGGCGTCGAGGGCGTCACGCTCGCGCCGGCGGACGACGCTGACCACACGCGTTCCTGGTTCGTCTACGTCGTGGCGCTCGCGCCGGAGATCGACCGCGCGCGAGTGATGACGGATCTTCGCGAGCGTGGGGTGGACGTGGCCGAGTATGTCCCCTGCATCCATCTCCAGACGTACATGCGGGAGCAGTTCGGGTTCGGCGAGGGGCTCTGTCCGGTCGCCGAGGACATCGCCGGTCGGACGCTTGCGTTGCCGTTCTTCCCGCAGATCGAGCCCGGCGACCAGGAGTACGTGGTCGAAGCTCTCCGCTCGACGCTCGCGTAATCGATAATCGCGCCATGGCGAACGGCGCGAACCGGATGGTCTTCCTCGGGTTCGGGAAGTACGCCCGCGCCGACAAGATCTACGCGCTCGAGCCGCTGACGGGCGACGATCGCGGCGGCGGTCGCCGGACCCGCGTCTGGATCGAGGGCGTGCCGGACCCGATCATCGCCGGACGCACGGAGCGGACGATTCTGCACGAGATGGGCCAGGAGGCCGCGGCGAACACGCAGATCATCGACAGCGCCCTCGACCTCGCCGAACGGATCGCGACCGGCGCGGAGAGCGGGCGGGTCGATCTCGCCGACCTCGGCCGCCGCGCGCGCCGCTTGCTGGAAGCGACGGCCAAGCCAGAGGACGACGAAAAGCTTTTCTAGCGTGTGACCGAGGGCCGGGAGCCGCCGCCCGAGCGCGGCCTGTTCGCACGCATCGCGGTGGACATCCGGCCGCTGCGCGAATCTCGCGACTTCCGCCGGCTCTGGTTCGGGACCGGGATCTCGGCGATCGGGAGTCAGATCACCGCAGTCGCGATCCCGTTCCAGCTGTACGAGCTCACCGGCTCGACGCTCCTCGTCGGGATGCTGGGGATCGCGGCCCTCGTTCCGCTCCTCGTCGTCCCGATCTACGGCGGCGCGGTCGCGGACGCCGTCGACCGCAGGCGAATGCTCCTGCTCTCCGACATCGCGCTGCTGATCGTTACGGGCGGCCTGCTCGTCAACGCGCTCCTACCGAATCCCAGCGTCTGGTTCCTCTTCGTCGCGGAGGCCCTCGGCACAGCCGCGTACGGGTTCCAGCGGCCGGCCCGAAACGCTCTGACGCCGAGGCTCGTCCGCGAGGATCAGCTGCTGCCGGCGATCGCCGTCGAGGACGTGATCTTCATGCTCGCGCGTGTCACCGGGCCGGTCATGGGCGGCGGCCTGATCTCGGTGATTGGCCTCGGCGGCGCCTTCACGATCGACATCGCGACCTTCGGCGCCTCGTTGCTCGCGATCTGGCTGCTCCCGCCCGTCCGTCCTGCGCCCGACGCCGACCGGCCGAGCCTTCGCTCGATCGCGGGAGGGTTCCGCTACGTCTTCCGGAGAAAGGTGCTCCTCGGGATCTTCGCGGTCGACACGAACGCGATGATCTTCGGGATGCCGCGCGCGCTCTTCCCGGCCCTTGCGGAGAAGTTGGGCGGCGGCGCGGGCACGCTCGGGCTGCTCTACGCGGGAACCTCGGCCGGCGCGCTGCTCGCCTCCCTCACCTCCGGCTGGATGATGACCGTCCGCCGTCAGGGCCTGGGCGTCTGCATCGCGGCGGCCGCGTGGGGTGTCGCGATTGTGTTCGTCGGCTTCGCGGAAGCCGTCTGGGTCGCCATGGTCTTCCTCGCGGCTGCGGGCGCCGCGGACTACGTCAGTGCCGTCCTCCGCTCGAACATCCTCCTCACCGTCACGCCGGACTCGATGCGCGGCCGGCTGTCGGGCATCGAGCTAGCGCAGGTGGCGGGGGCGCCGGAGATCGGGAACGTGGAGGCCGGCATCGTCGCCTCGCTGACGAGTGTCCGCGCCTCGATCGTCTCGGGCGGAATTCTCACCGTCGTCGGCACGGCGGTCGTCGCGGCCCTCCTCCCGGCGCTCGTCCGCTACGACTCCCGCCGGCCCCAGGACGAATGACGCTGCCAAAGGACTTCTTCGCGCGCTCGGTCCACGAGGTCGCGCCCGACCTGATCGCGGTAACGCTGCTCGTCGACGGCATCGGGGGCCCCATCGTGGAAGTCGAGGCCTACGACCACGAGGATCCCGCCGCGCATGGCTACGGCGGACGCACGGAGCGGAACGCCTCCATGTTCGGCCCGCCCGGCCATGCGTACGTGTACCGCTCGTACGGCATTCACTGGTGCCTGAACTTCGTGTGCGAAGCGGAAGGCTCGGCGAGCGCCGTCCTCGTCCGGGCGCTCGAGCCGGCGCACGGTCTCGACGCCATGCGCGAGCGGCGAGAGCTCGACGACCCGCGCCTGCTCTGCGCGGGGCCGGGCCGGCTCTGTCAGGCGCTCGGCATCACGCGCGTTCACGACGGCCTCGCGCTGGACGAGTCTCCGTTCGAGCTCGTGGCCCGCGAAGCGGAACCGCAGATCGCGGCCGGCCCCCGGATCGGGATCACGAAGGCCGCCGACCGGCCGTGGCGCTACGGCCTGGCGGGCTCGCGATATCTCAGCCGGACGATGCAATCAGCCGAATAGGCAGTCCCGGCGCGGCCGCCACCCGGCCGCCCCTCGGCTTCTGCCTGACCACCCTGCCGACCTGGGACCCGCCGACGACAGCGGGCTGGAGCTCGAGCTGCTCGAGCCGCTGCACCGCTCGCGACACGGGCATACCGACGACGTTCGGAACGATTCCGAACCGCGGCTTCGCGAGGATCAGCGTCACATTGTCGTAGGCGGACAGCGTTCCGCGCCCCGGCATCTGCCCGAGGACGACGTCAAGCCGTTCGCCCGGCTTTGCCGGCCGGTAGATCAGGTCGTACTGGAGCGGCTGCGCGGCCAGCCGATCCTTGGCGTCGTCGAGCGTGTTGCCGACAACCCGTGGGACCTCGACCTCATTCGGCTTGCACGCCGCCTCTCGCGCCGGCGTCTCGCCCGAGAAGTACCAGACGCTCTTCGGGCCGCGGCAAAGGCCGTTGTCGACCATGACCCGGCCACCGCGGTGCACGACGTTGAGCGGAACCGCGTACGGGAGGCTCGGCGGATCGAAGTACGCGGGCTCCTCTTGAAGGTGCTTCAGCGCGCTTTCCATGAACGACTTCCAGATCTGTGCCGGGTACGTCCCTCCCGCGACCGCGTCGCCGTCGTACTCCGTCAGCATCGGCGTGAGGTTGTTCGGGTAGCCGACCCAAACGGCGACGGCGAGCTGCGGCGTGTAGCCGACGAACCATGCGTCGCCGTAATTCTCCGTCGTGCCGGTCTTGCCGGCCGCAGGACGGTCACGGAGCTGCGCCTTTGTCCCCGTTCCCTGCCGGACGACGCCCTGGAGGATGTCGTTGATCAGGTCGGCCTTCTCCGGGTTGAGCACCGGCTTCTGGACTGGAGCATTGGCCCGGCGCTTCCCGCCGACCCGGTGCACCCACGAGATCGCCCTCGGCTTGTTGCCGAAGATCGAGCCGTCCACGCGGCGGCCACGGTTGGCGAAGGTCGAGAACGCACGCGCCATCTCGAGCGGATTGACCGCCTCGGTACCGAGGCCGATCGAGAAATAGTCGTTCAGGCGGCTCGAGATCCCGAGCTGTTGCGCCTCGCGGCGGACGTTCCTCGGCCCGACGAGCGCGGTGAGCTGTGCATAGACGGAGTTGTCGGAGTGGATCGTCGCCGTCTTCAGGTTCGCCGAGCCGAGGTACTCGTCCTCGTAGTTCGAGACCGGCCAATACTTGTCGCCGAGGAAGATCGTCGTCGGCTTGGAGACGAACGTCGTTTCGGGCGAAATGCCCTGCTCGAGCGCCGCGGCCAGGACGAACGGCTTGAACGACGACCCGGCCTGGCGCTCACCCTGGACGGCGAGATTGAACTGACTCTCCCGGAAGTTCGAGCCGCCGATCATCGCCTTGACCGCGCCGTCCCTCGGGTCGATTGCGACGAGCGCGGCGGCGGGGCCGTTCTCGTCCTTGAGCGAGCGCGCAATCGCGCGGTGACCGAGCTTCTGGAGCTCGAGGTCGAGCGTGGTATGGACGACGAGGCCGCCGCCGAAGACGCCGCGGGTCTTGTAACGGTCGATGAGCTGCTGCGTGACGTAGTTCGCGAAGTAGCCGCCTGGCCCGCGCGTGTCCGGTCTGGTGATCTTCTTCGGGAGCGGCTCGCGGTCGGCGCGCCGGAACTGCTCGGCGTCGATTAGCCCGAGCCCGAGCATCGTGCGGAGGACGGTGCCGCGGCGCTCTTTCGCGGCGCGGGGGTTCGCGACCGGGTCGTAGCGGCTCGGGTCGGCCGGGATCCCGGCGAGCAGCGCGACCTCCCAAAGGGTCATCTTCTTTGCGCGGTGGCCGAAATACGTCCGCGCGGCCTGGTCGACGCCGTAGGCCCCGTTCCCGAAGTAGACGGTGTTCAGATACGAG
>DATFOC010000063.1:0-2415 GCA_035265935.1 Gaiellaceae bacterium | reverse complement strand
ATCGACGTCATCGACCGCCAACCCGAGGGCGATCGCTACTTCACGCAGTGCCGGCCCGGGACCTTCGCCGCCGACACCTCCATGTTCACCGGCGAGCCGACGATCGCCCGCGGCGTCGCCGCCGAGGAGACCACGCTCCTTGCGGTACCACCCGGCGCGCTGCGCGCGTTGGTTGCCGGCTCCGATGAGTTGGGAGACCTCCTCCTGCGCACCATGATCACGCGTCGCGAGTGGCTGCGAGGCCAGGGCCTTGGCTACGAACGGCTGATCGGGCGGCGCTCGTCCGGCGAGGCGTTCGCGATCCGCGAGCTGCTCGAGCGCAATCTGATCCCGTTCGGCTGGCACGACATCGACACCGATGCCGAGAGCCGGGCGCTGCTCGAGCGGCTCGGCATCGGTCCCGAGGAATGCCCCGTGCTCGTCCGCACCCACAACGTGCTGCGCTGCCCCACGGTGACGCAGGTCGCGGACGAGCTCGGCCTGCGCGCCAGGGTCGACGGACGCGCCTTCGACGTCGTCGTCCTCGGGGCGGGCCCCGCGGGATTGGCCACCGCCGTCTACGCCTCCTCGGAGGGCCTGAGCACGCTGGTCGTCGAGCGGTTCGCCCCGGGGGGGCAGGCGGGGGTAAGCGCCCGGATCGAGAACTACCTCGGCTTTCCGACCGGCCTGTCCGGATCGGAGTTGACCCAGCGGGCGACGCTGCAAGCGCGCAAGTTCGGCGCGGTCATCTCCAGCGTTCACGGAGGGTGCACCGTCGCCCCGTCGAAGGTGGACGCGTTGCGGGCTCTGGTGCTCGGCGACGGCCAAGAGGTGCGTGCCCGTTGCGTCGTTCTCGCCGTCGGTGCCGACTATCGCCGCCTGCCGGCCGACGGGGCCGAGCGCTTCGAGGGTCTGGGTCTCTACTACGCGGCGACCCATCTCGAGGCGCTCCAGGCCTCGGGCGAGGACGTGGTCGTCGTGGGCGGCGGCAACTCGGCCGGACAGGCGGTGGTCAACCTCGCCTCCTACGCCCGCCGCATCTACCTGGTGGTTCGACGCCCGTTGGCCGCGACGATGTCTCGTTATCTCATCGATCGCATCGAGGCCGCCGAGAACGTGGAGATCTGGGAGGGCTGCGAGGTCAGGGCCCTTCACGGCGGCGACGAGCTCGAGGCAGTCACCGTCTTAGGCCGCGACCTGAGCGAGCGCCGGGTGCCCACCGCGGCCGTGTTCGCGATGATAGGCGCCTCCCCGCGGACCGAGGACGTCGTCGGCCTGGTCGGCCTCGACGAGAAGGGATTCATCGTCACCGGCGAAGACGCGCGGCGTCACCCGAGCTTCACCGAGCATCGAGAAGGCAGCGACGGCCGACCGCTGCTCCTGGAGACGACGCGACCGGACGTCTTCGCCATCGGGGACGTGAGAAGCGGCTCGACGAAACGGGTGGCGTCGGCCGTGGGGGACGGCGCGCTCGTCGTCCGCTCGTTGCACGAGGCGCTGGCCGGCCTTCCGGGGACGTGACGGCGGATGGGGAGGGCTCGGGGCGATCGCGCAGAGGGTCATCGACCCGAACCGGTTCGTGACCGTCGGCACCGCCGACGAGGAGCGCCCCCTGGATCTCGCCGGTCTGGTACGCCCCGGCGGAGTACGGGGTTCTGATCTCGACCGAAGCGTCAGCGTGTCGGTGTGAAGGACTCTCGAAATCACGCTGTCGGGATGACGCGGCGGTGGCAACAGAGCGGATGGCTCGTCTCCCTTTGCGGCAGCAAGACCGAAAACCGTTGCCAGATGAGCTTGATGGGGTATGGAGGGAGCGTGACACGGGGATCCTCCTTTGTCGGGTAGCGTAGAAGTCTCCCTGGATGACGGAGGGTCCGTGCCAGTTTCACACTCGTAGTCGCTCCCTATTGGCGCAAGCTCTATACCGAAGTTTGCAGAAGCCCGCAAAGCGTAAGTCCAACTTCGGAGAATGGGTGAAAGACGAAGTTCGGCGGGCTTCCCTTATGATCTTGAAGATCTAGGGAGGCACGCGCGGCCAGTGGATTTTGTCTTCCAAAACAGGGTATCTGGTGAAGAACTCGCGGCAAAGGTAGGAGACCGTGTGGGCGAGGCGCTGGACCTGCGCCGCGTGCGGGTCGACGCCGAACAGCTCGACGCCCCCTTCGAACTCGCGGCTCACCCAAAGCGCCCCGGACGGCAGTAGGGGCGAACGGAAGGACGAAAAGCCGCGGGATCCGCGGGAGGTGCCTGCGCAAGGGGAGCAGGAAGTCGGGTGGTCGTGGGCTCGGCGTAGCGCCCGCCGCCTCGTGCCGGTTCTACAACCTTCCGCGCAAGAGGACCAATGCCCCGAGCGCCGCGCCGAGTGCCGCCCCCCGTTTGAGCGCCGGGTGGAGCTCGAGCCAATTGTAGAGGCTCCTGGGATGCGCGCGGTCGCCG
>DATFOC010000062.1:0-56554 GCA_035265935.1 Gaiellaceae bacterium | reverse complement strand
AGGCGCTTCTTCGCGAATTCGCGGAAGCGGCGGCGCGCTTCCTCGTCCGGGCCCAGCTGATCCTCGTTTGCGTACGCCGGATCGGCGGCGATCTCGTCCGCGACTGCCCTCACCTCCCGTGCCACGGCCTCTTGGTGCGTCGGGTCCTCAAGCAGCGTGTCGATCCAGTTCTCCGAGCCGTCGTAGGGATCGAGGTCGCTCTCCATGAGCAACTCGCCGAGGAGGACCCCGACACGGATGTACGCGAACGTCCTGAAGGCGAGGAGCCGGTGCGGGGAGGCGACGAGCCCGGCGAGCTCCGGATCCTCCTCCTGGAGGCGCGCGACGATACTGCCGATCGGCTCGTCGACGAGCGGGATCCAGAGGTCCTCCGGCCGCGCCACGGCGAGAGTCTAGGAGGGTTTGGCGGAATCGCGCTCGTTGCCTGGGACACGGCCGCTATTTCGCGAACCCTCCGAGGTCGGGCGTGGCCTAGTGTCTTGCCCAGTGAGCGCCCCTGTCCGCCTGGTGCGATTCCGGAGCCAGCCGGAGAAGGCGGCCGTTCTCCTCGACATCGACGGGACGCTCGCGCCGATCGTCGAGCGGCCCGAGGACGCGGCGGTGCCACAGGAGACGCGGGCGGAGGTCGAGCGCCTGGCTCACCGGTATGCGCTCGTCGCCTGCATCAGTGGCAGGCCTGCGGCGGACGCGCGGCGGATGGTCGGCCTCGACGGCGTCGAGTACGTTGGCGTCCACGGCCTCGAGGGCCATCCCGGCGTGCCCGAGTACACGACGCAGCTCGAGCGCCTAATCGGGACTGCGGACTGGCCATGGCGCGTTGAGACGAAGGCAGGGGTCACAGCCGCGTTCCACTACCGCGAGGTGGAGGACGACGATGCGGCCGGCGCAGTCGAGCGTGTCGTCGAGACAGCGGAGGCGCTCGGCCTCGCCGTGCAGCGAGGCCGCAAGGTGGTCGAGGTCAAGCCGCCGATCGATGCCAACAAGGGAACCGCCGCCCGCGCCCTCCTCGAGGAACAAGGACTCGATCGCGCGCTCTATGCAGGAGACGACACGACCGACCTCGACGCTTTTCGCGGCCTGGACGAGGCCCGGCTGGACGTGGCGGTCAAGGTCGCCGTCGGGTCACCTGAGATGAACCCGAGGCTGCTCACCGAGGCCGACCTGGTCGTGGACGGCCCCGGTGAGCTGCTGTATCTGCTCCGAACGCTCTAAGCCGCTTCGAGCGCGGGCTGCGGAACTTCCTCGTGCTCCTCGACGGGCGTCTCGAGCTCGCTCCGCCGCACCAGCACCAACGCGACGAGGATCCCGGCTGCGGCGACGACCGCGCCCCAGATGAAGGCGCTCTCGAAGCCGTCGACGAGAGCCTGCGGCGGCGCTGTGCCCGTGGAGACGGCGCCACTCGTCGTCGAGGTCGCGATCGCCGAGAGGGCGGCGATTCCGAGTGCGCCGCCGACCTGCTGCGACGTATTGAACAGCCCGGAGGCGAGCCCCGCTTCGGATGCGCGGACACCGGCCAGCGCCGCGATCGAGATCGGGACGAACGAGAAGCCCAGACCGGCTCCGATCAGCAGGAACCCCGGCAGAAGGTCACTGACGTACGACCCGCCGACCGACACCTGCGTGAAGAACACCAGGGCGACGGTGAGCAGCGTCATGCCCGTCGCGATCACCGGCTTCACGCCCACGCGGTTGACCAGTTGTGCGGCGACGCCGGACCAGAGGATCGCCGTACCGGCCACCGCGAGGTACGCGATACCCGTCTTCATCGGCGAGTAGCCGAGCACCTGCTGCATGTACAGCGTCAGCATCAGGAACATCGAGAACGTCACGGTGCCGAGGATCAGGCCCGCGAGATTCGCCGCCGTGAGCGTCTTGACCTTGAAGATGGCGAACGGCACGAGCGGCTCCTTGGCGCGGAGCTCCCACCCGACGAACGCCGCGAGCAGGGCTCCGGCTCCCGCGAAGAGCCCGATCGTCTCCGGCGAGCTCCACCCGAAGTCGTTGGCCTGGGTGATCGCGAAGACGAGAGTGACGAGCCCGGACGTCACGAGCACGGCGCCGAGGGCGTCGAACGTCTTGACGTGCGCGTCGCGGCTCTCGGTGAGCAGCAGCGGCGTCAGCGCCAGGGCGGCCAGCCCGACGGGGACGTTGATGTAGAAGATCCACTCCCAGCTCAGAAGATCTGTGAGCACGCCTCCGAGCAGGACGCCGGCGACCGCACCGAACGCGCCAACCGCGCCCCAGACGCCGAGCGCAGCGTTTCGCTCACGTCCTTCGGAGAACGTCGTCATCAGGATCGACAGCGCCGCAGGGGTGATGATCGCCGCACCGAGTCCCTGAGCCGCTCGGAAGATGATCAACGACTCGTCGCTCCAGGCGAACCCCGAGAGCAACGAGGCGGCGCTGAAGACGAGAGTGCCGGCGATGAACAGGCGCCGGCGGCCAAGGAGATCCGCAGCTCGCCCGCCCAGGAGCAGGAAGCCGCCGAAGAACAGCGCGTAGGCGCTGATCACCCATTGGAGGTTCTCCGGGGTGAAGCCGAGATCCACCTGGATCGAGGGAAGCGCGACGTTCACGATCGCGATGTCGAGGACGACCATGAACTGCACGGTGGCCAGCAAGGCGAGTGCCAACCACTTGCGCTGGGTCTTTTCGACCATCAGAAAGTCCTTTCTCTTGCGGTCATGTACTTGGAAGACGAACGGCGTCCTTGAAAATCGACAGTCACAGCTTGCGAACCTACAGCCTTTGCTTTCGTTTTGCAAGTCTTAGCTTCCAAAACGCAAGAAGACGGGCTATACTTCCCGTCATGGCAAAGCACTACGGCCAGTACTGCCCTGTGGCGCATGCGCTCGAGCTGGTGGGCGAGCGCTGGTCATTGCTCGTCGTGCGCGAGCTCCTCGGCGGACCGAAGCGCTACACCGATCTCGCCGGAGCCCTGCCCGGCATCGGAACGAACATCCTCGCGAACAGGCTCCGCGAGCTCGAGGCCGCCGGTGTCATCGAAAAGCGCCGGCTACCCCCGCCGGCGGCGGCCAACGTCTACGCCCTGACGGAGTACGGCGAGGAGCTTCGCGAGCCGCTCTATGCCCTGGGCCGCTGGGGTGCGAGATCGCTCGGGCCGCCGACGGCGAAGGACAGCCTTGCCCCCGGCTGGCTCGTCAACGCGGTGCGGGCGACCTGCACCGGCGGCTGTGTCCCCGACCGCGTCTACGAGGTCCGCGTCGACGACGAATCCGTCACGGCGAGCTTCGAGGATGACGAGCTCGTCGTCCAGCCTGGATCGTCAGGCGCCGCTGACACGGTGATCGCGACCGATCCGGCGACGCTCTTCTGCATCGCCTCGGGCGAGGTGCCGATTCGCGACGCCATCAAGTCGAAGGCGGTCACGGTGACGGGCGACCAGCGCGACGCCGAGCGGTTTCTGTCGCTCTTCAGCTTCGACGACCGCGGCAGCCAGTCACGCCTGGTCGAGCACGTCTGAGAGCCTCTCGACGTAGCGGCCCGTCCAGCGCTCGCCATCCTCGGTGAGCGGCTCGCCTGGCGCGCGGAGCTGGAGCGCGGTCATACCGACCCGCTCGGCGCCGGGAAGCTCGTCGTTCGCGCCGTCGCCGACGAAGAGACACTCCTCCGCCTCCACGCCGAGCTCCTCGCACGCGATCCCGTAGATGCGCGAGTCGGGCTTGCTGACACCGACCGAGCAGGAGAAGATCGTCGAGTCGAAGAGGCCACCGAAGGGAGTCTGCTCCCAGACCTCGGGCACTTCCGCAGTACAGGCGCTGATCATCCCGAGCAGGTGTCCGCGCCGGCGCAGTTCCTCGAGCGTCGAGACCGCGTCGGGCCGCGGAACCAGGTGCTCGAGCGTCCAGTCCCTCCGGAGAGTCACCGCCGCTGCGATGTCGCTCTCGGAGCCAAGCTCCGCGGCGAGCGTGTGCAGGTGCGGCTCCATCGGGCCGAGCTCGCGGTCGCGGCGACCGCGGAGCCAGAGCTGCCGAAACCGCATCGGCTCGGCGCCGAAGTGGGCCGCGAGCCCGTCGTACATCCGTCTCGCGCCCTCCACCGGCCATGGGACCAGCGTCTGCCAGAGGTCGAAGATCACCGCCCGGTACTTCACTTCTTGAGCTTCTCGATCTGCTTCCAGGTGCGCGTGTTGACGATCTGGTCCTTCGTCAACCAGGCGCGCCTGGCCTGGGCGATGCCGAGCTCGGCGTAGGCCAACGCGTCCACCTCGTGGCTGTCGGTGTTCACGACGAGCCGCACGCCCGCCTCCGCGGCTGCCCGCGCGTGCGTGTCGCGCAAATCGAGCCGGTCCGGCTGCGAGTTGATCTCGACGAATGTCCCGGTCTCGACCGCCTTCGCGAACACGTTCTCGAGCGCGATGTCGGCGCCCTCTCGCCGGTTCAGCTTTCGTGCGGTCATGTGGCCGATGCAGTCGACGTGCGGGCTCTCCATCGCGGTCGTGAGCCGCTCGGTCGGGCTCTTGTCGAACGCTGAGTGGAGCGAGGCGACGACCCACTCGCACTCGGCAAGGACGTCGTCAGGCATGTCCAGCGAGCCGTCGGCCCGGATGCTGACCTCGATCCCGCGGAGGATGCGGAACGGCTCGAGGCGGCCGTTCAGCTCCGCGATCTCGCCCCACTGCGCCTCAAGCCGTCCCTCGCGCAGATAGTGCGCGTGATCTGTCATCGCGACGTAGGCGTAGCCGAGCGCCTTTGCCGCCTCGGCCAACTCCTCGAGCGTGTTCTTGCCGTCGTTCGACCACGTCGAGTGCATGTGGAGGTCGCCGCGCAGGTCCCCCAGCTCGACGAGCTCGGGCAGGGCGCCGTCCCTGGCTGCAGCCAGCTCGCCGACGCCCTCGCGGAGCTCCGGCGGGATCCACGCGTAGCCCAGCTGCTCGTAGAGGTCCTCCTCGGTTCGCGCGGTCAGCACCTCGCCGGTCTCGACGTCCTTGACTCCGTACTCCGAGACCGAGAGGCCTCGCTTGACGGCGTTCTCGCGGAGATCGACGTTGTGGCGCTTCGAGCCCGTGAAGTGCTGGAGCAGGTTTCCATACGAGTCGGGCGGGACGACGCGGAGGTCGAAGACGAGCCCGTCATGCGAGACGACCGTGGCCTTCGTCTTCCCGTGCGCCTTGATCTCCGAGACCCACGTGAGCTTCGTGAAGTACTCCGTCAGAGCTGCGGGGTCGGAGGCCGTGGCGATGATGTCGAGGTCCTTCACGGTCTCGGTGCGGCGCCGGACCGATCCGGCCTCGGAGACCTCGTTGCTCGCCGGGTGCTCGCGCAGTACCTCGACGACCGCCTGGACGGCGGGCAGGGCTCTCGCGAGGAGCGTGCGCTTCTCCCGCGGCTTCGCCGTCTCCTCCAGCGACTTGAGGATCCGCTCCTCGGTCTTGGCGCCGAGCCCCGGCAGCGACCTGAGCTGCTCGGCCTCCGCGGCCTTGCGCAAGTCGTCCATGGTCGTGATCCCGAGGTCCTGCCAGATCCGCCGTGCGGTCTTGGGGCCGAGTGCCGGCAGGCGCAGGAACTCGGCGACACCGGCGGGCACGCGCTCCTTGCGCCTCGTCAGAGCCTCGATCTCGCCGGACTCGACGATTTGGACGATCTTCGACTCGATCGTCTTCCCGATTCCCGGGAGGTTCTTCGCCTCACCGGCGAGCGCCTGCTCGGCGATCGGCCCGGCCGACGAGCGGATCTGGTCGGCCGCCCGCCGGTATGCCAGCACGCGGAACTGCTCCTCCCCGTCGAGCTCGAGGAGGTCGGCGAGGAGGTCGAACTGCTCGGCTACCTGCGCGTTCCGAGGCAAGGTCGTCGCCACGTCACGATCATAGGGACGTGCTGGTGGTCTGCCTGCCGACCTACAACGAGCGCGAGAACCTCGAGGCAATGGTCTCCGCCCTCGGCGACGTCCTGCCCGGTGACGGCCGGATTCTCGTCATCGACGACAACTCTCCCGACGGGACAGGAGGGATCGCGGACCAGCTCGCGGCCGAAAGGGACGACGTCGACGTCCTGCACAGGCCGCGCAAGGAGGGGCTCGGGCCCGCCTACCTGGACGGCTTCCGGCGCGCGCTCACGCTAGGCGCCGACCTCGTCGTCGAGATGGACTGCGACTTCTCCCACGACCCGAACGACGTTCCACGGCTCGTCGCGGCAGCGGAGGACGCCGACGTCGTGCTCGGCTCGCGATACGTCCCCGGTGGGGGCACGCGGAACTGGGGTCTGGTCCGGCGGCTGATCTCGCGCGGCGGGTCGCTCTACGCGCAGATCCTGCTCGGCTTGCGGATCCGCGACTTGACGGGCGGATTCAAGGTCTACCGGCGAGTCGTGCTCGAGACGATCGACCTGGATGCGATCGACTCGAAGGGCTACGCATTCCAGATCGAAGGCACCTACCGAGCGTTGCGGGCGGGATTCCGTGTGGTGGAGGTTCCGATCGTGTTCGCCGACCGTGAGGTGGGCGGCTCGAAGATGAGCCGCTCGATCGTCCTCGAGGCGATCTGGAAGGTGCCGGCCCTGCGCCTGAGTAGGCTCTGACCTCGTGCTCGACGTCACCGACGACAGCTTCGAGGCGGACGTCCTCGGCGCCGGCCGGCCGGTCGTCGTCGACTTTTGGGCTCCGTGGTGCGGGCCGTGCCACGCGCTCGAGCCGGTGCTGGAGCGGCTGGAGGACCAGGCCGGGGGCCGGGTGGGGTTCGCGAAGCTGAACGTCGACCAGAACCCTCTCTCCGCCGCCCGGTACGAGGTGCTCGCGCTGCCGACCGCGATCCTGTTCGCGAACGGCGAGGCGCAGGAGACCGTCGTCGGGGCTCGCTCGCCCTCTCACTACGAGCGGGCGTGGGCTACGTGGCTGGCTGAGTAGCCGACTCGGGGACAGCCTTGGCTTCCTCGGCGCGGGAGGGTGCGCCCTCGGAACGGCTGCCGATACGGGCCCGCGGATCGACAAAGCCGTACAGGACGTCGATCAGGAAGTTGACGAGGATCACGACAAGGGTCGTGTACATCGTGATGCCGAGCAGGACGGGGAAGTCGCGTCGCGCCAGGCTCGTGGCAAACAGCCGGCCGAGCCCGGGTAACCCGTACGCCGACTCCACGAAAAGGACAGCTCCGAGCGAGACGGCGATGTCCATCCCGAGCATCGTGACCACGGGCAGCATCGCGTTGCGGAGCACGTGCGACCGGATCACCATCCACTCCGGCGCGCCCTTGGCGCGCGCAGTGCGCACGTAGTCCTCGTTCAGCGTCTCGAGCGTGCTCGCGCGGATCATCCGCGTGTAGATCGCTGCGTACATGAGCGCGAAGGTGAACCAAGGCAGGATCAGGTGGTAGGCCCACTGTGCCGGGCCGCCGCAGTTACCCGCCGGGCTGAACACCTCGCAGTAGCCGCCTGTGGGCGTGAGTCCCAGCCGGGCGCCGACGAGGTACGACAGCATCAGCCCCATCCAGAGCGGATGCGCCGAGATCCCGATCAGGACCAGGATGGTGGTGAGGCGGCTCATCGCGCTGCGCGGGCGAAGCGCCGCGAGCACGCCCGTCGGGATCGCGATCATCATCCAGAGCAGTGCGCCCCCGATCACCAGTGACAGCGTGACGGGCGCGGCGCGGACGAGGAGCTCGTTCACCTCCTGGCCACGAAGCACCCAGGAGTTCCCCAGGGAGCCCTGCGTGACGATCTTCCGGAGGAACTCGGCGTACTCCTCGTAGATCGGCCCGTCGATCTGCACCGTCGTACGGACGTCGACATCGGCGCCGCCGCGGCCGAGGCTCGCCTGGTCGTCCTCCGACGGGATCACGAAGAAGATGACGAAGGTGACGACCGTGACAGACAGGAACATCACGACCATCCACGCAAGCCGACGCACGAGGAACAACGCCACGGGGAACCGTTAGCACGGTACGCGGCGGGGCGCTAGGTGGTTTCTTCCCGAAAGTGGTCCCAGCTGGTGAGCGCGTACGGCTTGCCGTCCCGGAGGAGCTCGACGCCCTCGCCTTCCTCGCAGCGGCCGATGACGTGGAACTCCGGCTCGGCGACCGCCGCGAGCAGCTCGAAATCCTCGCCGAAGCCGAGATCCTCGATCGTCGCACCTTCGGCGAGCGGGACGCGGTCGAGCTCGATCACGCACCGGACGCCCGAACGGTGGGCAATATGCCCCGCGTCGCGGGCGACCCCGTCGGAGATGTCAAGCATGGCGTGGGCGGTCCGAGCGAGGCGGCGGCCTTCGGCGACCCGCAGCGGCGGCCTCGTGTACCGACCTTCGCGGAACGCAGCGCCTGCCTCACCGAGCGGGCCCGTGACGACCAGCAGGTCGCCGGGCTCGGCGCCCGCACGGCCGGGGACGCGGTCGGACCGGCCGAGCGCGGTCACTGAGATGACGAGGGCGTCTGCCCGGGTGGTGTCGCCGCCGACGACTGACGCGCCGGTTTCGGCGATCCCCTCGTAGAGCTCGAGCAGGTCGTCGACAACGGTGTCCGGAGGCGCCCCGAGTGAAACCACGAGACCCGACGGCTCGGCACCCGAGGCTGCGAGGTCGCTGAGATTTACAGCTGCGGCGCGAAACCCGAGGTCGCGAAAGGTGATCCAGTCCATCCGGAAGTGCACGCCCTCGACGAGTGCGTCCTGCGTGACCACGAGCCCGTCGATCTGTGCCGCGTCGTGCTCGATGCCTCGGGCGAGCCCGCGGCGCTCCAGCTCGGCGAGGAAGCCGAGCTCGCCCAGGTCAGAGAGCCGCACTGAGCTCGGCGGCCCGAGCCGCCGCGCGGATGACCGCAACCCCGAATGCTCCGGCGGCGACGCAGTCGCGTGCGTTCGTCGGGTCGATGCCGCCAATCGCGATCACCGGAATCTGAACCGCGTCGCTGATCGCTCGGAGCCCGTCGAGGCCGATCGGAGGGTCAGCATCCGGCTTGCTCGGCGAGGCCCAGATCGGGCCGGCGCCGATGTACCCGGCGCCCGCGAGCTCCGCCTCCTTCGCCTCCGCCGGGGTCGACGCCGAACGTCCGAGCATCATCCCCGCCTCGACGGCGAGCTCGCTGCCCTCGTCGTCCCGCCCCAGGTGCACGCCGTCGGCGAGCAGCGCAAGGGCGGCCTGGATGTCGTCGTTGACGACGAACGTGACCTCGTACTCGGTGGCGAGAAGGCGAAAGGGCGCGCCCCGGTCGATGAGCTCTTCCGTCGTCACGCCCTTGAGCCTCAGTTGGAGCACGGAGGCGCCGCCTTCGACTGCGATCCTGGCCGTGTCGAGATCGTCGACGATTGCGTGAAGCTTCACTCGGCCACCTTTGCACGACCGTCGAGCGTGTCCGGGTCGAGGTTGTAGAGGGCGTCGTAGAGACCCGCGTGGAAGGTGCCCGGGCCCTGCGCGCCGCGCGCGGCGTCCTCGCCGGCCACGCCGAATGCGGCGAGCGCCTCGGCCGCCGCCTCGAGCGGCTCCTTCGGCTTCGCGGCGAGGAACGAGCCGGTGACGGCTGTGGCCATGCAGCCGGTCCCACTGACCGTGGCAAGGAGCTCGTGGCCGTTCGAGACGGCGACGACCCGCTCTCCGTCCGAGACGTGGTCGGTCGGGCCGGTGACCGAGACGATCGTCCCGAGCCTACTGGCCGCGTCGCGGACCACCTCGCCGGTCGTCGACGCGGTGCTGATCGACTCGACACCCCGGATCTCGGCTGGGTGCCCGGCGAGCGTGGCGATCTCGGCGGCATTCCCCCGCACGACCGTGACGTCGAGCTCGGCGAGGAGGCGCTTGGCCGTTTCCGTCCGGTAGCGCGTCGCGCCGGCACCGACCGGGTCGAGAACGATCGGGCCCTTCGCCGCGTGCCCGGCGAGCAGCATCGCCTCGATCCAGTGCTCCGACAGCGTCCCGATGTTGAGGACGAGGGCGCCGGCATTCGCGGCCATCTCCTCGACCTCCTGCGGCGCGTGCGCCATCACGGGAAGCGCGCCGAGCGCGAGCGTCGCGTTCGCCGTCTCGTTCATGACCACGTAGTTCGTGATCTGCTGGACGAGCGGCCTACGCGTGCGCAGCTTGCGCAGCGTCGCCCCGGGCGAGACTGCCATCGCGCTCCCTCACATTCAGAACGTCGACCGGACCGTCCCCTGCGCCGATCTCGACGAGCCCGTTCAGTACGGAGGAGGAGGCCGCGGCGGCCGCGCCGCGGCTCGCCTCCACGAGTGAGTGTCCACGGGCGAGAAGCGCCGCGAGCGTGGCGGAATGGGTGCAGCCGGCCCCGTGCGTGGCAGGGACGTCGTACCTCTCGACCGGAATCTCGACATGCCGCTCGCCGTCGTAGAGGTGGTCGACGGGCTCGGGCCCGTGCCCTCCGGTGACGACGACAGCGGGAGCTCCTCCCTGGACGATCGCCTCCGCGAGCGCGCGTGGCTCGCGAGGGACTGTCCCTCGGACCCGGCTCGCGAGGACCTGTGCTTCGTGCCAATTCGGAGTCACAACCGTCGCGAGAGGGAAGAGCCTCGTCACCAACTCGTCGATCGCGTCATCCTGGAGGAGCTTCGCGCCGCTACTCGCGACCATGACCGGATCCACGACCAGTGGAACGGTGACCTCGCCGAGGTAGTCGGCCACGGTCCGGATCAGCTCCGCCGAGAAGAGCATCCCCGTCTTCGCCGCATCGACCCCGATGTCGTCGAAGACAGCCTCCAGCTCGGCACGGACGAACTCGGTCGGCGCCTGGTGCACCCCCGACACTTCAACGGTGTTCTGCGCGGTCAGCGCGACGATGGCCGACGTCCCGTGACAGCCAGCGGCCGCGAACGCCTTCAGGTCGGCCTGAACCCCCGCGCCGCCGCCGGAGTCCGACCCCGCAATCGTCAGTACTCGAGGAACTATGAAGAACTCCCTCCGCCGGCATGACCCGGTTCAGGTTCGACGGGTGTGATCTCAGCCGCCCTTGCGGCACCCCGGTGAGAGAAGTCTAGCGGCGGCGGATCGTGCGAATGACTCCCGAAGCGTCGATATTGCGGATGCCCCCCGCCCCGCCGCTCTCGACGATGAACAGCTCGCCATTGGGTGCCGGCACGACGTCGAACGGCTCGTCGACCTGCGCCGCGGCCGCGGGACCACCGTCACCGCTCCCACCTCTCACACCCGTGCCCGCCACCACGGTCTTCGCCCCGGTCGGGTCGATCCGGGACACGCGCTGACCGTCCCGCTCGGCGACGTAGAGAACACCAGTCGGGCCGAACGCCAGACCGGCCGGGCCCGTTGCCGCCGCGAACGCGGTGATCACGCGAGTGGCCGGATCGATGCGACGGACGCGGTGATTCCCCGTGTCGGCGACGTAGAGCGCTCCATCGGGCCCGACAGCGAGACCATGCGGAGCGTCCAGCTCCGCCGCGAGCGCGGGCCCGCCATCGCCCCCGCCTCCTCGAATCCCGGTGCCTGCATAGTGAGTCACCGCGCCCGTGCCATTTTCGATGCGGAAGATCCGAGAGACGGTGCTGAAGTAGAGATTTCCCGACGAGTCGAGCGCGAGCGGCCCGACATCCTCACCGGCGTCGGTGATTGTGGTCGTCGACCCACCGCTCTCGACCCGGACGACCCTGCTCTCGGACGTGGAGTAGAGGACCCCCGACGGCGTCAGCACGACGCCGTACGGCTGGACGATCCGAGTGACGAGCGTGTCACGGCCTGTGGTCGGATCGATTCGGGCGAGGCGCGACTGCCCGCTCTCGGCGACGAGGATCGATCCGTTCGGCTCGAGGACCGCCTCGGTGGGAGCCACGAGCACGACGGGCGGGCGAATTGCCGCCCGTACCGAGACGGTGCCAAGCCGGACGCGCCTCCAGCCGATCTGGGCGGCAAGCCGCCAGCGGCCCGGAGCGGGGAAGGTAAGACGGGCCCGGTACCGGTCGCGGCGCCATCTTCGAGCCGACGCCGCCACGCGCCGGCGTCCGAGCGTCGCCGTCAGCGCTACGCGAGCCGGTCGCGCGCCGCGCACGCGCACCACCGCCGTCCATGGCCGACCGGCCGTGAGGCCTGAGCGAGGCGAGGTCAGCAAGATCTTGGGGCTCTGCCTCGTCGCTGCCGAGGCGCCCGCGACAACGGCAAGTGCAGCGAGGATGGCCCCGGCCCGGATCCACATAGTCGATCCTCTACACCGAGCGCGGGCTGGAGGTTCCAGGCACCGGACTAGCATCGAGCGATGGCTCGATACGACGGGATCGCAGATTGGTACGACACGGAGTTCCTCGGCGACCTGCACGATCACGGGCGCACCGCGGCGCTCCGCTTACTCGGTCCCGGACCGGGCAGGCTCCTCGACCTCGGGTGCGGCACCGGCGCACACACGGCCGCCTTCGGCGACCGGGGATGGGACGTCACCGGCGTGGATGCCTCGGAAGACATGCTGCGCCGCGCCCGCGACCGCGGCCTCGACGTCGTCCAAGCCGATGCCTCCATGCTTCCCTTCGAGGACGCGAGCTTCGACGCAGCGGTCTCGACCTGGACCCACACGGACATCGACGACTTCGCCGCAGCAGTGCGCGAGATCACACGGGTCCTTAGACCGGACGGGCCGTTCGTCTACGCAGGCGGGCACCCTTGCTTCGTGGGGCCGCACGCGCTGTTCCGCTTCGCCAGAGGCGTACCTGAGCTTCACCCCGGCTACCGGCCCGCGCGACGGTACGACGATTCCGAGCCCGGTGTCTTCAACCCTGACGGCCTTCGGGCGCGTGTCGGCGCCTCGCACCTCCCGCTCGGTGAGTTCATCTCCGCCTTCACCTCAGCCGGTCTCCGCGTCGAGCATTTCGAGGAGGACGGAGAGGACGAGTACCCCTACCTCGTCGCTCTCGTGGCCCACCGATGAGCGTTGCCGCCGACCCCTGGAGCGACCTGCTCGAGGGCGAAGAGGTCTCCTATGTCGGCGAGGAGCCAGCTCGCCCGCCGCGCTTCGCGCAGATCCCCGAAGGCCTCCATCCCAAGGTCACTGCTGCTCTCGCCGCCCGCGGCATCGAGCAGCTCTTCACCCACCAGGCCGACGCCTGGGACGCGGCGCAACGCGGCGAGCATCTCGTCGTCGCGACCGGAACGGCCAGCGGCAAGACGCTTGCGTTCAACCTGCCCGTGCTCGACGCGCTTGCACACCAACCGAAAACCCGCGCGCTCTACCTCTACCCGACGAAGGCGCTCGCCCAGGATCAGATCCGCAGCCTCACCGAGCTGAAGCCGCCCGCGATCAAGCCCGCCATCTACGACGGGGACACGGAGTCCAGCCGACGCTGGCAGATCCGCAAGTGGTCGAACCTGATCCTCACCAACCCGGACATGCTCCACGTCGGCGTCCTGCCTCACCACGACCGCTGGGGCGACGTTCTCCACAACCTCCGCTACGTGGTCGTCGACGAGGCGCACGTGTACCGCGGGGTCTTCGGATCACACGTCGGGAACGTCCTGCGCCGCCTGCGCCGCCTTGCGCGGATCTACGGCGCCGACCCGCAGTTCCTGCTCGCCTCGGCGACGATCGCGAATCCCGGTGAGCTCGCCCCGCGACTCCTCGGCGTCGAGGCGACGACGATCGAGCACGACGGCGCACCGAAGGCGGAGCGGACGATCCTCCTCTGGAACCCGCCGCTCACGGACGAGGAGCTCGGGCTCCGCGCGAGTGCCCTCGGCGAGG
This sequence comes from Gaiellaceae bacterium, assembly GCA_035265935.1. Taxonomy (GTDB): domain Bacteria; phylum Actinomycetota; class Thermoleophilia; order Gaiellales; family Gaiellaceae; genus JACDAN01. The sequence continues at coordinate 42,926 of DATFOC010000062.1, read as the reverse complement.
CTGCCCGGCTCATGGCCTCACTCGTCGAGCGAGGAGTGCGGACGCTCTGTTTCGCAAAGAGCCGCAAGTCCGCGGAGCTCGTCCATCGCTTCACCGCCCAGCGCCTCGGCGACGCCACGCGCCTGTCCCCGTACCGCGCCGGCTACACCCCAGCGCAGCGGCGGGAGATCGAGCGCAGGCTCGTCGAGGGAGACCTGCTCGGGGTCAGCGCGACGAACGCGCTCGAGCTCGGGATCGACGTCGGCCTCCTCGATGCCGTCATCTGCGTCGGCTTCCCGCGAACCGTCGCGAGCCTCAGGCAGCAGTGGGGCCGCGCCGGGCGCCGTGGGCACGGGCTCGCCGCGATGGTCGCCACGGAGGACGCACTCGACCAGTTCTTCATGCGCGACCCGGAGTCGCTGCTCGACCGGCGGGTCGAGGCGGCGATCCTCGACCACGCGAACCCGCGCGTCCTCGACGGACATGTCCGCTCGGCCGCCTTCGAGGCCCCGCTCGACGAGAAGGACACCGAGACACTCGGCCCGGAGGCGCTCGAGCGAGCGGCGCAGCTTCCGGATCTCCGCCGAAAGGACAACAGCTTCGTCTGGGCCGGACGGGACTACCCGGCAGGCCGCTTCGGCCTCCGCTCCGCAACGCCGGACTCCTTCACGGTCGTCGACCTCTCGACCGGGTCCCTCCTGGGTCTCGTCGAACAGGAGCGCGCCTACTCGACCGTCCACCAGGGCGCCGTCTACCTCCATCTGGGCGAGTCGTACCGAGTAGCCGAGCTCGACCTGGAGAATCGCACCGCACTCGTCGAGCCCTACATAGGCGACGAGTACACCCAGGCGAAGAAGGACACGATGACAGCGATCGTGGAGCCGCTCCGCGAAGAGCGCCGGCTCGGCCTCGACCTCACCTTCGGCCGCGTCGTCGTCACCGAGCAGGTCGTCGCGTACCAGCGGAAGCGGATCGGCGACAACGAGACGATCGAGACCCTCCCGCTGGACCTCCCGGAGACCGAGTTCGAGACCGAGGCGATCTGGTTCGTTCCCGAAGAGGAGATGCTCGAGGGGTTGACGGACATCACGCGGCTGCTCGGCGCCCTCCACGCCGCCGAGCACGCGATGATCGCGATCCTGCCGCTCTGGGCGATGTGCGACCGCTGGGACATCGGCGGGCTCTCGACGAACCTCCACTTCCAGACCGGCCGGCCGACGATCTTCGTCTACGACGGCCACGCCGGCGGCGTGGGGATCAACGAGCGCGGCTTCGACGTCTTCGAGGGCTGGGTCGCCGACACGGCGCGCTTGCTCGAGGGCTGCCCTTGCGACCACGGCTGCCCGTCGTGCGTCCAGTCGCCCAAGTGCGGGAACCTGAACGAGCCGCTCGACAAGGGCGGCGCGCTGCAACTACTCCAACGGATGCTGTCGATTTAGCCCCCCGACGTTCGTCGTTCCTGTGCAAGCGACGAAAGGAGGAGGCTGTGAGGCGCCTTCGGAGGAACCTGGTCGAACGCGAGACGGCGAAGCGGCGGGCGATCACCGACGAGCTCCGCCACCACGATCCCTTCGGGAAGCCCGACCTGCTGCTCGTCCATGAGACGATGTTGGCAAGGCTCCGGGCAGCCTGAGAAAGGAGACGCATGGAGTTTCTGGCTTTGATCCACGGGAGTGATGACGGCTGGAACGAGCTGAGCGACGACGAGCGCCAGGCCGTGTACAAGCGCTATATGGAGTTCTCGGACCGGCCCGAGGTCGTCGGCGGCGCCGAGCTCCAGGAGACGAACACCGCCACGACCGTTCGCGTCCGGAACGGCGACTCGATGGTCACGGACGGGCCCTACGCCGAGGTCAAGGAGGCGCTCGGCGGCTTCTTCATCCTCGAGGCCAACTCGATCGACGACGCCTGCAAGCTGGCCGCGGAGATCCCCGCCGCGGAGCACGGCGCGATCGAGGTTCGGCCCGTCGTCGTGCGAGAGGAGAGCTGAGATGCGCTACGCGATGCTGATCTACAGCGACCAGGAGCGCTGGTTCGAGATGTCCGAGGAAGAGGCCGCGAAGGCGAGCGAGGAGTCGCTGCCGAAGTGGTATGCGTTCTTCGAAGAGCTCGGTGCTGCGGACCCGGAGATGCGCGGCAAGGAGCTCGACGACATCCGGACCGCGAAGACGGTGCGTGTGCGTGACGGCGAGGTGCTGATCACGGACGGCCCCTTCGCCGAGACGAAGGAACAGATCGGCGGCTTCTTCGACACGAAGCTCCCGGATCTCGACACCGCGATCGCCTACGCCGCGAAGATCCCGGCGTCCGAGTACGGGTCGATCGAAGTGCGCCCGGTCGTGGAGCGTTCATAGCCGACATCGGGGCCGTCTTCCGCGAGGAGTGGGGACGTGCGGTCTCGATCCTCATCAGCGTCCTCGGCGACTTCGACCTCGCCGAGGACGCCGTGCAGGACGCCTTCACGACGGCTCTCGAGCGCTGGCCGGCGGACGGCACGCCGCGTAATCCAGGCGCCTGGATCGTCACGACCGCGCGGAACCGGGCGATCGACCGGATCAGGCGCGAGCAGACGCTCGAACGCAAGACCGAGCTCCTCGCGCGGCTCGAGGAGCTCCCCGGCGAGGACGAGGACATGAGCACGATCCCCGACGAGCGGCTCGCGCTCGTCTTCACCTGCTGTCACCCGGCGCTGGCGCCGGAGGCGCGCGTCGCGCTGACGCTCCGCGAGGTCGGCGGCCTCGCGACGGGCGAGATCGCGCGGGCCTTCCTCACCCCGGAGACGACGATGGCGCAGCGGCTCGTCCGCGCCAAGCGCAAGATCCGCGAGGCGGGCATCCCGTTCCGCGTGCCTCCCGACGAGGTCCTCCCCGACCGGCTCGAATCGGTCCTGGCCGTGCTCTACCTCGTCTTCAACGAGGGGTACGAGGCGACGTCGGGCGACGCTCTGGTCCGGCGCGAGCTCTGCGACGAGGCAATTCGGCTCGTCAAGCTGCTCGCGGTGCTGATGCCGGACGAAGCCGAAGCGCTCGGGCTGCTTGCGCTCATGCTCTTCCACGACTCGCGCCGGGAAGCCCGGACTGCCGGTGACGACCTCGTGCTCCTCGAGGATCAGGATCGCTCGCTCTGGGACGAGAGCCGGATCGAGGAGGGACGCCGCATGCTCGAGCGCGCTGCGAGCCTGCGACGCGTCGGCCCGTACCAGCTCCAGGCGGCTGTCGCGGCCGTTCATGCGGAGGGCGAGACCGACTGGCCGGCCGTCGCTGCGCTCTACGAACGGCTGGCGCGGATCTCGCCCTCCCCCATCGTCGAGCTGAACCGGGCCGTGGCGGTGGCGATGGTGGAGGGCGCCGACCGCGGGCTCGACCTCATCGACCGGATCGAGGGGCTGAGCGACTACCACCTGCTCCACGCCGCCCGAGCCGACCTGCTCCGGCGGCTCGAACGGCGCGAGGAAGCGGCCGAGGCGTACGAGCGGGCACTGGAGCTCGCGACGAACGCGGCCGAGCGGCGCTTCCTCGAGCGGCGCCGAGCCCAGCTCGCCTGAGCCGCCTCGTGTAGAACGGCGCCGTGGCGGATCACGAAGCCCGAGGCGGCACCCTCATCCTAGGCGGCGGGTTCGCCGACTCTTACCTCGAGCGCTCCCTCGGCAAGCACGGAGCGACGATCGTCAGCCCCGAGAACTACATGCTCCGGCAGATGTGCCGCCACTCCGAGCTGCTGCTCGGGGAGGCGACGGCCCAAGACGCTGGACGCCGCCGTGTGCAGGTACTGGCGGGCTTCTTCCGGCGCGAGTTCGCGCAGCTGGGCACGCTCGGCCATCCAGGCAGGGTGGAAGATGGCTGATGTCCTCGGCCGCATACGCCTCTTCGAGCGAGAAGTCGAGATGGCCGGCTCGCGGACTGTCGAGTCGCCGTTCGGCGTGGGCGTCCTCGAGCCGTCGCTGCCGCTGCGACACGACTCCAACTACCTCCTCGTCGAGCGGCTGCCGCTCGGCGTCGGCGCCAAGGAGCTCGCGGACGAGGCGGAGCGGATCCTCGGCGGCGCGGGGCTCAAACACCGAGCGGTGATGTGCTTCGACGCGGGCTTGGGCGAGAGGCTCGAGCCGCAGTTCGCGGAGCTCGGCTGGAACGTCCGCCGTCACATCTGGATGGCGCAGCTCCGCGACCCGGAGAAGAGCGCCGACCTGTCGATCGTCGAGGAGGTGGGCGAGGCCGACCTCCGACCGGGCCGCACCGGAGAGATCCTCCAGTATCCGTGGGGATCCGCCGAAGTGGCGCAGCAGCTGATGGACGCCAAGCTGCTCCTGTCCGAACGGGCTACGACGCGCTTCTTCGGTGTCCGGGTCGACGGGGAGATCGTGAGCTGGAGCGACCTCTACGTCGCTCAGGGCGTCGGCCAGGTCGAGGACGTGGCCACCAAGAAGGCGCACCGCGGCAACGGCTACGCGACCGCCGTCGTCCTGCGTGCGGCAAGTGAGGCCCGAGCCGAGGGCGCCGACCTCGTTTTCCTCGTCGCAGACGGAGACGACTGGCCCAAGGAGCTCTACGGCAAGCTCGGCTTCGACACGGTCGGCCGCCTGACGAAGTTCTTCCTGACAGGCTAGAGCCCGCACCTGGGGACCCCCGAGGAGGGAGTCCTAGACTCGTGTTGATGGAAGGCGCTCTCACCTTCCTGTTCAGCGACGTGGAGGATTCCACCGGCCTGCTCGCAGAAGTGGGCGAGCAGCAGTTTGCGGACCTCCTCGACGACCAGGCTGAGGCGCTCCAGCGGCCGGCGGAGCAGTGGGGCGGTCGTCTTGTCGATCGCCAAGGTGACGGCTGCTTCTTCGTCTTCGGGCGGCCGAGCGACGCAATCCGCGCCGCAGAAGCTGCGCAGCGCGCGCTCGATTCCATGCCCTATCGGCTGCGGATCGGGATCCATACCGGCGAGGCTTCCGCTATCGGTGACCGTTTCGTCGGGGTGGCCGTGCACCGTGCATCGCGAATCTGCTCGGTCGCCCGTGGCGGTGAGACTCTCGTCTCGGCGACGGCGCGACACATTGCAATCGACGCGCTGCCCCCCGACATCGCTCTGGTCGAGCACGGCGAGGTCGACTTGAAAGGCGTCGGCGGCGAGCGTCTCTACCGGCTCGAGGTCGCCGCTCGCCGACCACTCCCGGCCCGATCCTACGACCTCCGTGTCGGTGATGCCGACCGCGAGCGCGTGGCCAGCGTGCTTCGCGAGCACACGGTCGAAGGCCGCCTGACGCTCGAGGAATACGTCGAGAGGCTCGACGAGGTTTTCTCCTCGGCAAGCGACCGGGAGCTTGCGGCAACCCTCCGAGAGCTGCCGGAGCGGCCCAGCGAGCCGGTTCCACGAAAGCGCCGTTCCTGGCTCGTGACGCTGCTCGGCTCGGTGCAGCGCCGCGGCCGCTGGGCAGCGCCACGGCGGATCTTCGCCTTCAGTTTCCTGGGCGCCCCCGACTTCGACTTCCGGCAGGCCTCGGTCGGGGACGACGTGCGGATCACCTCGATATCGCTCATCGGGGTCGTGACGGCGATCGTCCCGGCCGGCATCGACGTGGAGGTCGGTGGCCTCGCCCTGATCGGCGGCAACGACGTCTACGGCGAGGGCGGGGCGATGCCAGTGCGCACCGGGCCCCGAGTCGAGATCCGCAGCTACGCGCTCCTCGGTGGAGCCAGGGTCACCTGCCTGCCTCCATCCGGCGAGGAGAAAGCCGCGCTTGCGCCGCCTACACCCGAGTAACACCCGGTTACTAGTTCGAGTGGCCCCGGCTCTCGCGTACCGACTTCAGCGCGGCAGTCAATGACTGGCGGCCGTGGAGGACCGGCTCGAAGAGGTCGCCGTACTTCCGGATCCGATCCAGTACGACCTCCATCGTGAAGCTCGCCGGGTCGAGCTTCTCGTTCACCTCGTCCCAACGCAGCGGCGTCGAGACCGGCGCCCCCTCCCGCGGTCGCACGGAGTACACCGAGGCGATCGTCTTCCCTTCACCGTTCTGGTTCGAGTCGATGAGGACGCCGCGGCGCTTCCGCCTCGACCACTCGGTCGTGACGAGCCCGTAGTGGGCGCGGGCAAGCGCCGACGCGATGACCTCCGCGAACTCCCGCGTCTGGTCGTACGTGTGCCGCCGGGCGATCGGGACGAGGACGTGGATCCCGTCCGACCCGCTCGTCTTCGGGTAGCTCTCGAGCCCAACGGTGTCGAGCGCCTGCTTGACGAGGAGGGCGACCTGTACGGTCTCCTTGAAGCCGACGTCGTCGGACGGATCGAGGTCGAAGAGGACGAAGTCGGGCCGCTCAGGCTTGTCGACCCGGGAGTACCACGTGTTCAGGTCGATGCAGCCCATGTTCACCATCCAGAGCAGGGCGAGCTCGTCGTTCACGAACGGCGCGCTGATCTTGCGGCGCTCCCGAGGCTTGTCCCGCGTGGTGACCGTGATCTCCACGCTCCTGATCCAGTCGGGCATGTGCTTCGGCGCGTCCTTCTGGAAGAAGAACTTGCCGAAGGCGCCGTCGGGGTAGCGCTTCATCGTGAACGGCCTGTCCTTGAGGTGCGGGACGACCACCTCGGCGACGTCGCGGTAGTACGAGAGCAGGTCGCCCTTCGTGATCCCCTCGTCAGGCCAGAACGGCTTGCCGAGATTGGACAGCTTGAGCGTGCGCTTGCCCTTCCGGATCTCGGTCTCCATCGGCTCCGGCTCCTCTCGCCGCACCTCGGTCGTCGGCTTGTCCTCCCGCAGCCCCTTGTAGGCGGGCGCCCGAAGTCTGCCGTCGTGCGTCCACTCGACGAACTCGACCTCGGCGACGAGCTGGGGCTCGACCCAGATGATCGCGTCCTTTCGGATCTTGGGCATCTTCGGCACCGTCTCGAACGGCGGCTCCTTGCACTCGAGCGGTCGAAGCTTGCGCAACAGTTTGTCGATCTCCCCATCGGTGAACCCGGTGCCGACGTTGCCGGCGTACACGAGCTCGTCCCCTTTCCAGTAGCCGAGGATCAACGAGCCGAAGCGGCCCTCGCGCCGGCCCTGGCCCCGCGAGTACCCGGCGACGACGAACTCCTGCCGGCCGTGCGTCTTGACCTTCAGCCAGTTCCTGGTCCTCCTCCCCGCCTCGTACCGCGAGTCCCGCCGCTTGGAGACGATCCCCTCGAACTGCTGGGCCTGGGCGGCCCGGAAGAGCGCGTCTCCGTCGTCGAACGACTCCGAGAACTGCACGTTCTGATTCCGGCGGTCGAGCAGCTTCAACAGGCGCTCGCGCCGCTCGGTCAGCGGGAGATCCGCGACGGGCTGCCCGTCGACCTCGAGCAGATCGAAGACGACGTAGATGTACCGCGTCCCGTCCTTGCCCTGCTGCATCGCGGAGAAAGTCGCCCGGCCCTGCTCGTCCAGCGCGCACACCTCGCCGTCGAGCACGCAGTCGGGCGTCTTGACCGCCCTCGAGATCTCCTTCGCGACAGACTCGAAGCGTGCCGTGAGGTCGTTGTCATTGCGGCTCGTGAGCGTCGTCTCCGCGCCGCGGACATCGGCGATCGCGCGGTAACCGTCCCACTTCACCTCGTGGAGCCAATCGCCGCCCCGCGGAGCCTCGGCCGCGAGCGTCGCGAGCATCGGCTTGTAGCGGCGCCGCTCACGCGGCGGCGCAACGCCGTCCTCGCGCTTGCGGAGGATGAGCCAGTTTTTGGGATTGCCGTCGAGCTTGGCCGGCACGAGCGTCCAGGTCCCCTCGAGCCGCTTTCCGTGCAGCCGGACAGTCAGCCCGCCGTCGCGCTTCTCCTCCACGAGCTCGTATGTGCCGTTGTCCCAGATCTCGACTGGGCCCGCGCCGTATTCGCCCTTCGGGATCACACCCTCGAACGTCGCATACTCGAGCGGGTGGTCCTCGACGTGCACCGCCAGCGCGCGCTGCCCGGGCTCCAGGGGGATGCCCTTCGGCACGGCCCAGCTCGCGAGTGCACCGTCGCGCTCGAGCCGGAAGTCGTAGTGCAGCCGGCGGGCGTCGTGGCGCTGCACGACGAAGATCGGCTCCTTCCCGCGCGTCTTCCCACCGAAGGGCTCCGGCGTCTTCCGGGGGTTCCTCTTCTTCTCGTATTCGGCCAGGCGAGGGCGCGCCACGCTCTTAGCTTGCCTTCTTCGCCTTCCTCTTGGTCGGCTTCCGTTGCTTCCGCCTGGTCTGTTCGACCGACTCCCGGAGCGCCGCCATCAGGTCGATGACCTCACCTTCCTCCTCGTCCTTGGGCTCCGGCAGCTCCTTGCCCTTGGCCTTCGCCTTGATGAGGTCGAGCAGCTCTTTGCGGTACGTGTCGTCGTACTTCTCCGGGTTGAACGGCTCGCTGAGATTCTCGACGAGGGACTTCGCCATGTCGACCTCGGCCTTCTGGAGCCTCGTGTTGCCATCCACGGACTCGGGCTCCCGGATCTCGTCGGCGTAGTACATCGTCTCGAGGATCAGCCGCCCGTCATGGGAGCGCAAGGCTGCCAGATGCTGCTTGTTCCGGATCACGACCTTGGCGATCCCGACCTTGCCAGTCTCTTCGAGGGCACGGACGAGCAGCCGGTACGGCTTCTCGGCCCCCTCCTGGGGGAGCAGGTAGTAGGCCTTGCGGAAGTAGATTGGGTCGATCTCCTCGAGGTCGACGAAGTCGCAGATGTCGATCGAGTGGGTCAGCTCGATGTCGACCCGGTCAAGGTCCTCGTCCTCGATCGGCACGTACTGCCCCTTCTGGATCTCGAAGCCGCGGACGATCTCGTCCGGCGGCACCGTCTTGCCCGACTCCTTGCTCACTTTTTCGTAGCCGACCGGGCTCATGTCACGCCGGTCGAGGAAGTGGAAGCGAAGCTCCTTGGACTCGGTCGCGGAGTACATGCGCACCGGCACGCTGACCAGCCCAAACGAGATCACGCCGCTCCAGATCGGTCTCATGCTTTCCGGTGTACCCCCAGCCCCTTGCCTCGAAAAACCTGCTGTTTCCTACTTACGAGTAGGTGAAGTCTCCGTGGACAACCCTGTGGAATCTGTGGAAGTTGTGGACGACGCAAAGACGCCCAACGTGCGAAAGCGGTCGCGGCGACGGCGCCGAAGATCCTCCCCGGGGATGCTCGACAGGTCCTCGAGCGAGCTCTGGAGCGCCTCGCCGAGGAGCCGGGCCGCCTCGTCCCAGTTCGTGTGGGCGCCGCCTTCCGGCTCGGGCACGATCGCGTCGATCACCCTTAGCTCGAGCGTGTGGACGGCGTCCGGCTTGAGTGCTGACGCCGCCTTGACCTTCTCCCCGCCGTCCCGCCAGAGGATCGCGGCGCAGCCCTCCGGGGAGATCACGGAGTACATCGCGTTCTCCTGCATCAGCACCCTGTCGGCGAGCGCGATCGCGATCGCGCCGCCCGAGCCGCCCTCGCCGATGACGCAGGCGACAATCGGCACCGTCAGACGGCTCATTAAGGACTGTGAGCGTGCAATGGCGCCGCCCTGCCCGTGCTGCTCCGCCGCGACGCCGGGGAAGGCACCGGGGGTGTCCACGAGCGAGATGATCGGAAATCGGTGCCGCTCGGCCAGGTCCATGGTCCGCATGGCCTTGCGGTAGCCCTCGGGATAGGCCATCCCGTAGTTCCGCCGGATCCGCTCCTTCGTATCGCGGCCCTTCTGCTGGCCGAGCAACGCGACCGTGCGCCCGTTCAGGCGACCCAGGCCGACAACCATCGCGGGGTCCTCTGCGCGCGAGCGATCGCCGTGGAGTTCGATGAAGTCCTCGAAGATCCGCTCGACGTAGTCGAGCGTGTACGGCCGCTCGTCATGACGGGCGAGCTCGACGTGCTGCCAGATCTCCTCGTCCGTTGGCTCCGAGGTTTTCTCCAGCTGGCGCTGCAGGCGCGAGAGCTCGCCGGAGATGCTCGCGCCGCGGAGCAGCCCGAGGGTCTTCAGCCGGCTCAGGCGACCGCGCAGGTGAAGCTCGGCCTCACGCGCCATTCGGACGGTCACCTCTCGAACAGGCCGCGTTCGTCGCCCGTGAAAAGCAAGCTGGGGTAGGACGCAGGGAGCGTTCGTAGCCGGAGGCTACGGGCGCGACTGAGGACACCCCCCAGCGCCGCTTTGCAGCGGCGCGACGGACACGGAATGTTCGTGAGGGGGCAGTCATTTAGAGAAGAGTCGGAGGACCCGGCCGACGTAGGGACGGAGGTCCCTCCGGCCGATGATCGCGTCGAGGTGGCCGAAACGGACGTTGGACTCGGCGAGCCCGAAATCCTCGGGGAGCTTCTCGCGCGTCGTCTGCTGGACGACGCGCGGGCCCGTGAACGCAAGGAGCGCGCCGGGCTCCGCGACGATCACGTCACCGAGCGAGGCGAAGCTCGCGAGGACGCCCGCCGTGGTCGGATGCGCCATCACGCTGATCATGGCGCTCCCCGAGTCCTTCAGGTCCTCAACCGCGCACACGGTCTTCGGGAGCTGCATGAGCGACAGGATCCCCTCCTGCATCCGCGCGCCTCCCGACGAGGTGACGCTCACGAGCGGGACGCCCTGCTCTGCCGCGCTCTCGCACGCGCGCGCGAACTTCTCCCCGACGACGCTGCCCATCGAGCCGCCCATGAACGCGAAGTCCATGACCGCGAGCTCGCAGCGGATGCGCTCGATCGCGGCTGAGCCAATCACCATGGCATCGCCCTGGCCCGTCTCCTGCTCGGCCTCGACCAGCCGCTCCGTGTACGGCCGCATGTCGAAGAAGGTCAGCGGGTCCTCGGAGCGGAGGTCGGCGGCTTCTTCCTTGAACGTTCCCTCGTCGGCGAGCTGCGCGATGCGGTCCTTGGCGCGGACGCGGAAATGGTGGTTGCAGTGCGGGCAGACCCAGAGGTTCCCGGCGAGCTCGTCGTCGCGATAGTGCGAGCCGCACTCGGGACACGTGTTCGGATGAGGCTTGTCATTCTTGGATGGCTCCGGAAGGTTCCGGTGCTCGATCGAGATGTCGATCCGCTCGGCCACGGGCCGAGTCTAGTAGTCCACCGTCACAGGCCGAGCGCGGCGGTCAGGCGGCGCGCGGGCTCCAGGTTCCGCTCGTCGGGGACGAGGCCCGAGAAGCCCGCGCCGAGCAGGTCCTTCCTCCTGTGCACGCCGCCGAGCAGCTTTTCGGCCTCCGCGAGCGAGAGTCCGCCCGGCTCGGGCATGAACGGTGCGACCTCGTCTTCTCCGAACGCGTCGAAGTCGACGGCGACGTAGGTGCCGACGGTTGCGTCGAGCGCGGAGACGACAGCCTCGGATCCGGTCCCTACGCCAGCCGCGGCGATGAACTCCTCCTCGGGCGGATCGAGATTGCGCGCGCCGACAAGTACGACGTCCTCGGCCTGTACGGCGCCGGAGTCGAGGAGCATGCGCAACGGCATTCCCCACTCGTTCCCGGACGGCGAGCTCTCGACCGTGTTGAGGTCGCCGTGCGCGTCGAGCCAGACGACGGCGATACGGCCGTGACGAGCCGTGAGGGCCTCGACGGCGCCGACGTGAGAGCAACAGCAGCCACCGAGCACCAGCGGCCGCTCGGGCAGCTCGAGAGCGAGCGCCAGGCTTTGCGCGGCGCGCGAATCCTCCTCGATCACTGCCGCCTCGGGATAGGGAAGCGGAAGCCACGCCGCCGCAGCCATCGACTCCCCGCCCCGACCCCAGGCGCGCGGAACGCGCACGAGGCCGGCAGCGAACGTCCGCCCGCACGCGTGGCACTCGTACTCGGGACCGAGCGCGACCGCCGTGAACGCCCGGCACTCGGGGCACTTGGCGCGCAACCGCGACAAGACGCCTGAGACGGTACCTACGAGAGAGCGCGCTCGAAGATGTCCGATTCTCGATCGACGTGCATGCCGACGCTGGCGTAGAGGCGCTGCGCGCCGGTCAGGCTCTCGGCGTCGACGCCCAGCGAGGCGCCCCGCATTCCGCGCAAGCGAAACTCAGCGAAAGCATGGAGCATGAGCGCGCGCCCGACGCCCTTGCGCCGCCAGGGGCGCCGCACGCCGACGACCCGGATCGAGCCGATTTGGGGCTCGGTCGGGCGAGGACGGCAGAGCGCGACGCCTGCCGGCTCTCCGTCTGCCTCGGCGAGGAAGAAGAGCGACCAGTCGTGGTCATCGCCGAGGAACCAATGTTGCCAGTCCTCGAACGATGTCGGCGCGTAGCCCCACATGTCCTGGAACGTCTCCTCGTGCGTCTCGTGCGCGACCTGCGCGTCCTCCGGCCTCATCGGCCGGATTCGCACGCCGTCCGGCGGGCGCGGCTTCTCGAGCTCGCCTTCGAACTCGATTCCCATGCGGTAGCTCCCGCGCGTCCGCTCGAAGGCGGCGTCGCCGAGTGCCCGACGCATCCTCTCGTCCTGGGCCCAAGCGAATCCCATGACCCGCTCACCGCCCTTTTCGCGGACTCGTCCGAGGCTCCAGTCGAGAAGCTGAGCGCGAAGGTGGCTCTCGTCGCTCGGCGCGACTCGCACGTCGACCCAGTAGGTCGGGTGCGGATGCGCGTAGATGTCGGCGTAGCCGACGATCTCGCCATCCGCCTCGGCGACCCGGATGTCCTCTTCCAGATCGAGCTCGACACTCGTCATGAACCGGCCGACGTCGTCCTCGCTCTCGTCGGCCTCGTCGAAGAGCTCTGCGCTTCCGCGGTTGAAGAGCCGTGTGATGTCTGGGACGTCGTCAAGCGTGGGCGCGCGGAGATTCACGCAGGCACCAGTTGGTCGAGCACGTCGGCGAGGCCGTCCAGGTCGGGCAACTCATGGTCGGGGTTCGCACGCTCCGAGGGTTCGTCGAGCCGGTTGATCCAGACGCTTCGCAGCCCGAGCTCGTTTGCGGGTGCAATGTCGTGGAAGAGGCTCGCCGCGACGTGGACATGGCCCGTGCGATCCGCGCCGGTCCGGTGGAAGAACTCCTCCCAGTGCCCGTGGGCCGGCTTGTAGGAGCCGATTTCGGAGGCGACGACCGTCTCGTCGAACGGGACGCCGATCAGCTCCTTGGACGCGGCGATGTAGTCGGGATCCGTGTTCGAGAGGATCGCGAGTCGCCAGCCGCGAGCGCGAGCCTCCCCGAGCGAGCCGCGCACCTCCGGGAACGGTTGCCAGGCCGGGAGCGACTCGGCTAGCGCGCTCGGGTCGTCGAGGCCGGCGCCTTCCTCATCCGCGAGCCGCTCGAGCGCGCGCGTCAGCACTTCCCGGTAGGCGAGCTGTCCGTCCGCCTCGAGGTCGACCTCGACCTCGTGATACCGGTGCAGGAGCCGGTCGGCTCGATCCTCGCCGAAGACGTCGGCAAGCACCGTGCGAATGCCGCCGTTCCAGTCAATCAGGGTGCCGTAGCAATCGAAGGTCGCCCAGCGCTCCACAGGGCGCGAGCGTAGCTAGCCGGTGAACTCCCGGATGACGATGCAGGCGTTGTGCCCGCCGAAGCCGAACGAGTTCGAGATCGCGACCTTCACGTCGGCCTCGCGCGCCTCGTTCGGGATGTAGTCGAGGTCGCATTCCGGGTCCGGCTCGTCGTAGTTGATCGTCGGCGGGAGCGTGTTCCGCTCGACTGCGAGCGTCGTGAAGATCGCCTCGACGGCGCCCGCGGCGCCGAGGCAGTGGCCCGTCGCACCCTTCGTCGACGACACCGGTGTCGTCCGCGCGTTTTCCTCGCCGAGCGCGATCTTGATCACCCGCGTCTCGCTTGCGTCGCCAAGCGGAGTCGAGGTTCCGTGGGCGTTGATGTAGTCGATCTCATCGGCGTTAACTCCGGCGTCCGCCATCGCCATCCGCATCGCCCGCGCCGGATTGTCCCCGGTCGGATCCGGCTCGGTGACGTGCCTGGCGTCGGACGAGAGCCCGTAGCCGAGCAGCTCCCCGTAGACCTTCGCCCCGCGCCCCTTCGCGTGCTCGAGCTCCTCGAGGACGACGACCCCGGCGGCCTCGCCCATCACGAACCCGTCCCGTGCGGAGTCGAACGGCCGGCTCGCCTCCTCCGGCGCGTCGTTGCGCCGCGAGAGCGCGCGCATAGCGCTGAACCCGGCGATCCCCACGCGTGTGATCCCTGCCTCGGTCCCCCCTGCGAGCATCGCGTCCGCCCGCCCCAGCCGGATTGCGTCCGCCGCCTCCCCGATCGCCATGTTCGAGGCTGCGCAGGCCGTGCACTGCGACGAGAGCGGGCCGCGCGTCCCCAGGTACATCGAGACCCAGCCGGCGCCCATGTTGGGGATGATCTGGGGGATGGAAAACGGGTTGACCCGGTCGGGGCCGCGCTCGAGCAGCGTGTCGTAGCAGTCCTGGAACGCCTTGAGACCGCCGATCCCTGTGGCGATCGAGCCGCCGATCCGGTCCGCCTCGGCCTCGATGTCGATCCCGGAATCGTCCCGTGCCTGGATCGCGGCCGCGACGATCATCTGCGCGAAGCGGTCCATGCGCCGCGCCTGCTTCTTCTCGATGAAATCCGCGGCGTCGAAGCCCTTCAGCTCGCAGGCGAAGTGGACCGGATACTCGCTCGCGTCGAACTGCACGATCTCGGCGGCGCCGGACTTGCCGGCGACGAGGTTCTCCCACGTCGTCTCCGCGTCGTTGCCGAGCGGGCTGACCGCACCAAGGCCCGTGATCACGACTCGTCTGCGTCCGTTCATGCTCATTGCGCTCACATACCCAATCCGCCGTCGACCAAGAGCACCTCACCGGTGACGAACGAGGCCGCGTCCGAGCAGAGGAACCGCACCGCGCCGGCGACATCCTCGGGATCGCCGAAGCGTCCCAACGGCGTGTTCGCCAGCATGGCGTTCTGAAGCTCCTCGGGCAGCTCGGTCGTGAGCCGGGTCGTGATGTAGCCCGGCGCCACGACATTCGCCCGCACACCGCGGCTGCCGAGCTCCCGCGCGAGCGCCTTCGTGAAGCCGATGATCCCAGCCTTGGACGCGGAGTAGTTCGTCTGCCCCGGGTTCCCGTGCAGGCCGACGATGCTGGAGACGTTGACGATCGCGCCGCTGCGCCGCCGCATCATGCCGCGGGACGCCGCACGGCAGGTATTGAAGGTCCCGCCGAGGTTCGTGTCCAGGACAACGCGCCAGTCCTCGTCCTGCATCCGCGCAAGGAGCCCGTCGCGCGTGACGCCAGCGTTGTTCACGAGGATGTCGACGTCGCCAGCCTCCTCGACGAGGCGCTTGGCGTCCTCAGCCTCGGACACGTCCGCTTGCACGGCGCGGGCGCCGATCTCCGACGCCGCGCCCTCAGCCTCCTCGGCGCCGGACCGGTAGCCGACGACGACCGTTGCGCCGGCACCGGCCAGCTCGGCAGCGATCGCCTTGCCGATCCCGCGCGAGCCGCCAGTGACGAGCGCCGTCCGGCCTTCGAGCGAGCAGAAATCCGGCATGGCTTAGATGGACTCTTCGACCTTCTTCAGGCCCGCCACGCTGTTGACAGACACGGCCTTCACGGTCTTGTCGATTCGCTTCAGTAAACCGGACAGGACGTTGCCGGGCCCCACCTCGACAAACGTCTTCACGCCCTCCTTGACAAGGCCCTGCGCAGCCTGCGTGAACCTCACGGGCGCCGTCACCTGGTTCACGAGCAGCCCCGCCATCCGCTGCGCGGGCTCGATCTTCGCGGTCACCGTGGACATGAACGGCGCCACCGGATCGGTGAAGCGGACGCGCTCAACCGCCGGCTTGAGCATCTCCGCCGCTTTCTCGACAAGCGGGCTGTGGAAGGCGCCAGAAACCTTCAGCTTCACGGCGCGCCGGGCGCCGAGCGCGGTGGCCTTGTGGATCAGCTTCTCGACCGCGCTCTCCTCGCCCGAGACGACGATCTGGCCGGGACAGTTGTAGTTCGCGGGCCACACGCCCTCGATCTCGGCGCACAGCTCCTCCACCACCTCGTCGTCGAGCCCGAGGATCGCGGCCATCGTCCCGTCGCTCTCGCGAGCGGCCTCCGCCATCGCGAGACCTCGCTCGCGAACGAGGCCAATCGCCTCGGACGTGTCGATCGAGTTGGCCGCCGCGATCGCGGCGAACTCGCCCACCGAGTGGCCGACGACATAGTCGGGCGCGATTCCCCCGGCGCGCAGCGCGGCCAGAAAAGCCAGGCTCGTGGCGACGAGCGCCGGTTGTTGCACTTCCGTCTTGACGAGCTCGTCGAGCGGCGACTCGAAGCAGAGCTTCCGAAGGTCGAGACCGGACGCGTCGCTGCCGACGCGATAGACCTCCATCGCCTCCGGGACGGCCAGCGCGATCTCGCGGCCCATCCCTTCCTCCAGCGACCCCTGCCCAGGGAAGCAAAACGCTACCTTCGTCATGTCGTCCTCCCGTTCGCCGTCCACTCCATCAGGGTCGAACCCCACGTCAACCCGGCGCCCATCCCCGTCATGAGGACGAGCGAGCCTTTCCGGAGCCGCCCGTCCGCTTCCGCCTCGCCAAGCGCAAGCGGAATCGACCCGGAGGACGTGTTCCCGTACCTGTCAACGTTCACGATCACGCGATCTTCGGCGATTCCCAGCTTCTTCGTCGCATAATCGATGATTCTCGTGTTCGCCTGGTGCGGCACGTAGACGTCGACGTCGTCGATCGTGCGGCCGACCTCATCGAGCAAGGCCTCCGCCGACGACACCATTACGCGCGTCGCGAACTTGAAGACTTCGCGGCCGTTCATCTTCACCAGCCTGTCGGCATCCTCGAACGTGCGCGAGCCGCTGCCCGGGAGCCAGAGATGTTCGCCGCCGCCGCCGTCTGCCCCGAGCTCGAACCCTTCGAACCCGCCCTCGTCGACCCGCTCGAGCACCACGGCGCCGGCTCCGTCACCAAAGAGAACGAGCGTGGAGCGGTCGGTCCAGTCGAGAATCCGCGAGAGCACGTCGCCGCCGACCACGAGCGCCTTCTTCGAGAGGCCGGCCGAGACCATCGCATGCGCCTGCGCAAGGGCATAGACAAAGCCCGTGCACCCCGCGAGGAGATCGTACGCAGCAGCCTTGGGTGCCGGCAGCAGATCGGCGAGGAGCGAACCCGTCGTCGGGAACATCATGTCCGGCGTCACTGTCGCGACGATGATCAGGTCGATCTCATCCGGCGCGACGCCGGCCCGTTCGAGTGCCATCCGCGCGGCTGGCAGAGCAAGATCCGTCATCGCCTGCTCGGGTGCGGCGATGCGGCGCTCCTTGATGCCGGTGCGCTCGATGATCCACTCGTCCGAGGTATCGACCAGCCCCGCGAGCTCGTCATTCGTGAGCACCCGCTCGGGCGCATAGGTGCCGAGACCGGTGATCGACACCGGTGCGCCGTTCGAGCGCCCGATCATTGCTCGACTGCGAAGGTCAGCGTTCCGCGTGCGGCCAGCGATCCGTCCACCGTGGCCGTCGCCTTCCCCCGGCCGATCGGGCCACGCACGCGCTCGAGCTCGCAGGTCAGCTCCAGCTCGTCACCCGGCTCGACGACCCGCTTGAACCGGACGCCGTCGATCCCTGCAAAGAGTGCGAGCTTGCCCCGGTTCTCCTCCTCCGAGAGCACTGCAACCGCGCCGGCCTGCGCCATCGCCTCGACGATGAGGACGCCGGGCATGATCGGCCGGCCGGGAAAATGGCCGGAGAGGTACCACTCGTCCGGCCGCACCTGCTTGCGCGCGACCACCTTCTCGCCGGGACGCAGGTCGACGACCTCGTCGAGGAGCAGGAACGGGTCGCGGTGAGGCAGGATCGCCTCGATTTCTTGCTTCGTCAGGGAGGGCACGTGCGAGATGAGTCTAGTGATGGGGGCGCCGGTCGGGACTCTCTGCTCCCGGAGCACGTCGAGCCGCTCCTCCAGGGCCGTTTCGGCCGTCCGTACCGCTATCTCGAGCAATGCGAGTCGACCCAGCGCGAGCTGCCGTCAGACGCGCCGGAAGGGGCCGTTGTCGTCGCCGATGAGCAGACGACGGGACGAGGTCGCCTCGGCCGTCCGTGGCTTGCCGCGCCCGGCACGAGCCTGCTCTTCTCGGTGAACCTGCGTCCGCCCGTCGAGACGCAACGCCTCTCCGCCCTGACGATCGTCGCGGGCGCGGCGGCGGCGGACGGAGTCCGGCACGCAACTGGGCTCATGCCTGAGATCAAGCTGCCCAACGATCTGCTCGTCCATGGGAGGAAGCTGGCCGGAATCCTGGCCGAGGCCCGCGAAGACCGGGTGGTGCTCGGCGTGGGAATCAACGTCAACGTCGCGGCCGAACAGCTACCGACAGACGTCGACCGCGAGTCGACATCTCTGCTCGTGGAGCTCGGCGAGCCCGTCGACCGCGCACGCCTCCTCGCTGCGATCCTGGTCGAGCTCGAGCGGCAGTACGACGTGTGGATCAGCGCAGGCGGAGCCGAGGCCCGACGTTAGCTGCAGCATCCTCGGCAAAGGCGTCGAGGCGCGCAAACGGCCGGCCGAGCACAACGGTGAAGACGCCTGCCTTCCTCCTGAACACCGTGCTCATGACGCCGTCCGCGACGAAGGTGACGCGGGCCGGCTCCGAGAGCGAGACCCGCAAGGGCCGCTTGTTCACGACCTTCAGCCGCGGCGGGACACGGTCGACGCGGACCGGCAGGAGCTGCGTGACGGGGCCGGCCGAGTCCGTCACGGTCAGCGTCACGGAGTAGGCGCCGTCGCGGACGCCGCCGGGCCACGTGATCGTGTGGAGCCCGATCGGCAGGAGCGAGTCGAAGACGGAAACCACGCCGGCCCTGCCGCGCCGAATCGACAGGTTCGCAAGCGCGGGGGCCGCGAGATTGAAGGACGCCGCCAGGGAGTCCGCGCGGCCGTCCCCGTTCGGCGAGATGGCGGCGGGCAGGATCCCGAAGCCCGAGAGTGTCCGGCTCAGAACGACGTTGGTCGTCGCCGTGACCTCCCGACTCCCCGCCCGCGCAGCGACCACGATCCGGTAGCGCCCGTCGGGATAGCCGCCGCCGTTCCAGGCGAAGACGTGGCGGCCGGCCGCCCTCGTCGCCGTCTGCAGCGTCGCGAGCGGGCTTCCCTGCTCGGTCTGGAGATCGATCCGGACGGCCGCCGCGCCGCCGAGCTCGTAGGTGATCGCGGTCGTGTCGGTCTTTCCATCACCGTTGGGGGTGAAGCCTGCCG
This sequence comes from Gaiellaceae bacterium, assembly GCA_035265935.1. GTDB lineage: Bacteria > Actinomycetota > Thermoleophilia > Gaiellales > Gaiellaceae > JACDAN01. The sequence continues at coordinate 23,901 of DATFOC010000062.1, read as the reverse complement.
GATCGGCGGAGACGTCCTGGATCACGGCCGGGCGGCCGGCGGCGCCGAGCGTCCCGGACGCAGGCCGAACACCGACGCCGGCGCCGATACGCCACCGGTAGCCGGGCAGCGTGGCAAAGCGGGCGTCCCACGTCCACTGGACGTTCGTCCCGAAGCCCGAGCCCTGCGCGACCTGCCTTCCAGTGGTGTCCGTAATCGTCACCGTCCACGGAAGTGCCGTCGAAAGCCTGGCGGAGAAGCTGACGAACTGGCCCAACCGGCCCTCGACTTCGGCCGTGTAGAGCTTTGGCAGGCCCAGGCCTGCCACCGACGCGGCGATTCCACGGAGGTCGCCGTAGAGCCGCCCGGGACAGGTCGTGAAGCCTGTGTCGCGGTGGCCGGAGATCGCTCTCAGGAAGAGCGGCACGCCCTTGCGATACTTCGGGTTTCCGCCGGAGACGACAGGCGCGCTGGAGAGCGGGTCGACGTGCGCCACGTCCATCCTCCACGCGAGGAGTCGCACGAGGGCCGACCGCGCAGCCGGGGTCGGAGGGCGCCGCGCGTAGTTCCCGATCACCGAGATCCCGACGGTGCCGGTGTTGAACCCCTGCGAGTGCGCGCCGATCACATTGCGTTCGACGCCCCCGTACCGGCCCTCGAACACCTGGCCGAACCGGTCGACGAGGAAGTTGTAGCCGACGTCGTCCCAGCCGTTTCCGCGCACGTGGTACAGGTAGATCCCGCGCACGACGGCCGCCGACCGGGCAGGCGTCGACGCCTCCCCGCCGGCGGTGTGATGGACGACTGCTGTCGTCAGCGCACTGGCGAACCTCGGACTGTGACGGCGGATCCGCTCGTCCGCGCCCCAGGCCTGGCGGGTGAGGATCGCCGGGCTGCCGGCCATCTGGAGCGATCGGCCCAGCGGCTCCTCGGGGCTCCAGACGTAATGGACACGCACGCGGCTGACCAGGCCGTGCACGCGGACCTGGAGCCGCCGTGCCTCCCCCGTCCACTGGAGCGCGCCGAGCCGCCAGCCGCGCAGGCGGCTCGCTTCCCTTGACCCGCGGTCCGGACGGTCCTCCGCCTCGGCCTCGACCGCCCGCCAGGAGCTCCACCCGGACGTTCTGCGCACGCGGAGGTCCACCCGGCCGGGGCCCTTCCAGTGGAGCCCGACGAGGTTGAAGCGCTCCGGCGCGGCGGCTGCGGCGAGCGTGCGCTGCCCGGAGAGCGGGACCTCGCGTGTGACCAGGCTCGCCCCGCCCCAGGCCGTGGCCGGGAACGCGAGAGCGAGCAGAGCGGCGGCAATGACCTTCATGGGCGACGCCACCCAGGGTGGCAGCGTCGCATTGGGCTGACAAGGGCTCTTGATAGCATCTTTACACCGTGAAAAGCCGCTTTCTGCGGGGAGTTTTGGTCGCATTGGCGGTAGCGGTGCTCGTTCCTGCGGCCGCCTTCGCCGCGCCCTCGCAGCCTCGCGTTCTCGCGGTCGAGTTCGACAACGACGTTAATCCGGTCACCGCCGACTACGTCATCGACCAGATCGAGCGCGCGAACGAGGAAACCTACAACGCGGTCGTGATCCTCCTGGACACGCCAGGTGGACTGGCCAGCGCGATGAAGGACATCTACGAGGCCGAGCTCGCGTCGAAGGTCCCGGTGATCGTCTACGTCTCGCCGGAAGGCGCGCGGGCGGCTTCCGCCGGCGTCTGGATCAGCCAGGCCGCCGACCTGCTCGCCATGGCTCCGCAAACGAACATCGGCTCGTCGACGCCGGTCAGCGTCGGAGGCGAGGACATCCAGGAGGACCTCCGCAACAAGGTCGTCAACGACGCGGCCGCCTCCCTGCGCGGTCTGGCCCGCGAGCATGGGCGGAACGTGAAGTGGGTCGACGCGGCGGTGCGTCGAGGCGCAAACCTCAGCGCCCGCGAGGCGCTCGAGATGAACGTGATCGACGTGATCGCGCCCGACCTGCCGAAGCTCCTGAACCAGGTCGACGGCATGGAGACCCAGCCGAAGATGCTGCTGCTCGAGACCGCAGGCGCCAAGATCGACGACGTCGAGATGTCTTTCTGGAAGCAAATCCTCGACACCCTGATCGACCCGAACCTGATCGTGATCCTGATGTCGATCGGGGTCCTCGGGATCACGATCGAGCTCTGGAGCCCCGGGTTGATCCTTCCCGGCACCGTCGGGGCGATCTCGCTGATCATCGGCCTCTTCGGGCTCCAGATACTTCCGGTCAGCTGGGCGGGGGTGCTGCTCTTGCTCCTTGCTGCCGGGTTCTTCGTCGCAGAGATGTTCGTCGTGAGCCACGGCGCGCTCGCGCTCGCCGGCGCAGTCGCGTTCGTGATCGGCTCGCTCATGCTCTTCGACCCGGCGGGCGAGAGCTACCAGGTCTCGCTCAAGGTCGCGCTCGGAGTCGCCGCGACCATGGCGCTGATGGTCGGGCTCGTCGTCGCGAAGCTCGTCCAGGTCCGCCGTGCGGAGGTCGTGACCGGCCAGGAGGAGCTGATCGGGCAGGTCGGGATCGTGCGCCAGGAGCTCGATCCGGTCGGCCTCGTCTTCGTCCACGGCGAGCTCTGGCGCGCGAAGACCGCCGGAGATCCGATTGCTCCGGGCCGGCAGGTGCGCGTCGAGGGCCTCGACGACGCGCTGACGCTCACCGTCGCGCCCGCATAGGATCTGGCCGTGGCTGCGCTAATCGTCCTTGCGGTTGTCGCCGTCCTCCTCATCCTGCTGCTCTCGGCTGCGATCCGGGTGGCGCGGGAATACGAGCGAGGCGTGATCTTCCGTCTCGGCCGCCTGAAGTCACCACCGAAAGGGCCGGGCCTCTTCCTGCTGATCCCGATCATCGACAAGATGGTCCGGGTCGACCTGCGGACGGTCACGCTCAACGTGCCGCCGCAGGAGGTGATCACGAAGGACAACGTCCCGGTCCGGGTGAACGCCGTCGCCTACTTCCGGATCATCGATCCCGAGAAGGCGATCGTGCAGGTCGAGAACTTCATGGTCGCAACGTCGCAGATCGCGCAGACCACTCTCAGGAGCGTCCTCGGCCAGCACATGCTGGACGAGCTCCTGTCCGAGCGAGACAAGATCAACGAGATCCTGCAGCGGATCATCGACGAGGCGACATCACCTTGGGGCGTCAAGGTCTCGATCGTCGAGGTGAAGGACGTCGAGATCCCGTCCGGGATGCAGCGCGCCATGGCCCGCCAGGCCGAGGCCGAGCGCGAGCGGCGCGCCAAGGTGATCGCAGCCGAGGGCGAGTTCCAGGCGTCGGAGCGCCTTAAGGATGCGGCGAAGGTCCTGGCCGAGAACCCGATCTCGATCCAGCTGCGCTACCTCCAGACGATGCTCGAGATCAGCTCCGAGCGCTCTTCGACGCTGATCCTGCCGCTGCCGATCGACCTCGTCAGGCCTCTGCTCGACCTCGAGCGCCGCGACTCCAGCAGCTGACCGAGATCCGCGACGACCCTCTGACCGGGCGCCGGGTCGTGATGGCGCCCGGCCGCGGTGGTCGTCCAGGCGCGTGGCTTCCGCCCCCCGTCGAGGCCACGTCCGAAGAGCTCGACCACTGCCCCTTCGACGCCGGCCGGGAAGACCGGACGCCCCCGGAGACGCTCCGTGTCGGAGACCCGTGGCGGGTACGAGTGGTGCCCAACCTCTACCCGGCGTTCGAGCGTCAGGAGGTCGTGATCCACACGCCCGAGCACGTTCGCTCCTTCGCCCACCTCTCGGACCAGCAGGTCGCGCTCGTCGCCGAGGCGTGGCAACAGCGCATCGCGGCCGCGCTCGACGGAGGCTTCGTGTACGTCCACGCACTGATCAACGAGGGCGGGCTGGCCGGCGCCAGCCTTCCGCACAGCCACTCACAGCTCGTCTGGATGCGAGAGGAGCCGCCGGCCGTCTCCGGCGAGAACAGCGCCCGGTTGGACGAGCTGCTCGCGCGGGACGAGCTCCGCGTGGTCGAGCACGGCGGCGCAGCAGCAGTCGTTCACGAGGCGGGGGCGGCGCCCTACGAGAGCCTCATCGCGGGCGGCACCCTCGCCGACGGGCTCGGCGCGCTCCGCGGGCTCGTCGCGCAGCTTCGAGAGCTCGAAGGCCCGTTCGCCTGGAACGCCTGGCTCCATGCGCGAGAGCCGAAGCACATGCACTTCGTGCCGCGCCTGACCGCGCTCGCGGGAATCGAGCTCGGCGCCGGGCTCTACGTGAACGTCCTGCCGCCCGAGCTGGCGGCTGAAGGGCTCAGACGCTAGAGACGGCGGCGGCGATTGCCTCGGGGCGCTCGCGCTCGCGAAAGCGGCGCGCCGCCTCGATTGCGGCCCCAAGGTTCAGGCCCTTGTCCTTCGCCTGCTTGATCAGCATCACGATCTCGACGGCGTCCATGTCGTAGATCCGCTGCTTGCGCCCCTTGGTCGGGATCTGCGCCTTGTTCGTCCAGTAATCGAGCTGCATCTTCGAGATGCCCGCGATCTGGCAGACCTGTCCGAGATAGAGCTCGACCTTGTCGAGATGCTCAGCCAGGTTGATTGGCTCGAGAAGGTCAGCTTGTGTGCTTGGAGGCATATGGCACCCCTGTTCGAATTATGTGACCCCTGGAGCAATGTAACGCGCAACCACAAGCTTGCCTAGGGAAATCTGCGCAATGCGAGCTCAAATTGACGCAATCGGGGGAATTTACTCGAGGACGGGCTCTCCGGCGGGCGCCTTGGGCACCGTCTCGGCGATGTCTTCGGGCGCATCCGACTCCACAACCGGGGCCAGTGCGGAGACCCGCTCCTGTTCACGGAGCCGCATCACGATCACGCCCTGTGTCGAGCGGCCGAGCCGCTTCACGTCCTCGACCGGCATCCTGATCACGGTTCCGCCGGTGGAGATGAGCATCACCTGGTAGCCGTCCCGGACGACCCGTGCGCCGGCGAGCTGCCCCTTTGCCTCCGTCAGCTGGACGGACTTCACGCCGAGCCCGCCGCGGCCCTTGACCGGGTACTCGTCCACGCGAGTCCGCTTGCCGTAGCCGTTCTCGGTCACGACTAGGAGATCGGAGTCGTTCTCGGCCCGGGCGATCTCGATGACTGCGTCGTCCTTGCGCAGATTCATGCCGCGCACGCCTCCCGTCGCTCGGCCCATCGGGCGCGCTTCGTTCTCGTGGAAGCGGATCGCCTGGCCCTTGCGGGAGACCATCAGGATGTCGTCGTCGCCGTCCGTGTGCACGACGCCGACCAGCTCGTCGTCGTCGCGAAGATTGATCGCGATGATCCCGTCGGCCTTGAGCGGCGTGTTGAAGTCCTCGAACTTGCTCTTCTTCACGACACCGTTCTTCGTGGCGAGGGTGAGGAACTTGGCCTCATTGAAGTCGCGCGTCGCGATGACCGCTCGAGTCGTCTCGGTCTGCGTGTACGGCAGGAAGTTCGGGATCGCCCGCCCCTTCGACTGCCGGCTCCCGAGCGGCAGCTCGTGCACCTTCAACCGATAGACCTTGCCGACGGATGTGAAGAACAGCAGGTAGTCGTGGGTCGAGGCCACGAAGAGATGCTCGATGTAGTCCTCGTCCTTCAGGTCCATGCCCATGACGCCGATTCCGCCGCGCCGCTGCTCGCGATAGGTCGAAACGGGGAGCCGCTTGATATAGCCGGAGCGCGTGATCGCGATGACCATGTCCTCCTCCGCGATCAGGTCCTCGAGCTCGAGCTCATCCTCTGCGGCGACGATCTCCGTCCGGCGGTCGTCGTTCTTCGCGTAGATCGATCGGATCTCGAGTAGCTCCTCGCGGATGATCGCGTCGACGCGGGCCTCCTCCCCCAGGATCGCGCGCAACTCGGCGATGCGCTCCTGGAGATCGGCGAACTCGTTCTCGATCCGCTTGCGCTCGAGCCCGGTTAGACGCTGGAGCCGGAGGTCGAGGATGGCCTGCGCCTGGATCTCCGAGAGCTCGAATTCGCGCTGCAGGCCCTCGCGAGCCTCGTCCGGATCTGCCGAGGCGCGGATCAGCGCGATGACCGCGTCGAGATTGTCGAGCGCGACCAGATAGCCCTGGAGGACATGGGCGCGAGCCTCGGCCTTGCGCAGCTCGAACTTCGACCGGCGCGTGATGACCTCGCGCTGAAAGTCGAGGTAGTGCTGGAGCATGTCGCGCAGCGAGAGCGTCCGTGGGACGCCGTCCACGAGCGCGACGGCGTTGAAGCCAAACGTCGTCTGCAGAGGCGTGTGCTTGAAGAGCTTGTTCAGCGCCACCTGCGGGATGGCGTCGCGCTTGAGCTCGATCTGGATCCGCATCCCGGTGCGATCCGAGTGATCGGCGAGGTCGGAGACCTCGGTCAGCACCTTGTCGTTGACGAGGTCGGCGATCTTCTTGATCACGCCGGTGTCGCCGCCCTTCTTCACGCCGTAGGGCAGCTCTGTGACGATGATCGCGGACTTGCCGCCACGAAGCTCCTCGAAATGGGCCCGCGCGCGCATGACGATCCGGCCGCGGCCCGACCGGTAGGCCTCGCGAATGCCCTCGCGCCCGACGACGATCGCTCCGGTCGGGAAGTCGGGGCCTTTGATGTGCCGCGTCAGACGGTCGACGTCAAGATCGGGGTCGTCGATCAGCGCGACGACGGCGTCGATCACCTCGCCGAGGTTGTGCGGTGCGATGTTCGTCGCCATCCCCACGGCGATGCCGGCGGAGCCGTTGACGAGCAGGTTCGGGAACCGCGCCGGCAGCACCGACGGTTCACGGCGAGACTCGTCGTAGTTCGGCTGGAAGTCCACGGTGTCGGCGTCGATGTCCCGCAGCAGCTCAGTCGCGATCCGCGAGAGCCGCGACTCCGTGTAGCGCATCGCGGCAGCCGGGTAGTCGTCGATGTTCCCGAAGTTGCCCTGGCCTTGTACGAGTGGGTAGCGCATCGAGAACGGCTGCGCGAGCCGGACAAGCGTGTCGTAGATCGCCGTGTCGCCGTGCGGGTGGTACGACCCCATGACGTCGCCGACGATGCGCGCGGACTTCTTGAACGGCCGGTTCGGCTGCATGCCGGCCTCGTGCATCCCGTAGAGGACGCGCCGGTGCACCGGCTTGAGCCCGTCGCGCACGTCCGGCAGGGCGCGCGAGACGATCACGCTCATCGCGTAGTCGAGGAAGCTCGACCGGAGCTCCTGCTCCAGGTCCCGCGACTCGATGCGGCCTGCGCCGAGCGGCTCGAAATCAGACATGGTCATCATCTCGACAGATCGTGGAGGTGAGGGCCATCTCAAACATCGAGGAAGCGAACGTCCCTTGCGTTCTGCTCGATGAAGAGCCGGCGCGGCTCGACCTGGTCGCCCATCAGCATCGAGAAAGCCAGGTCCGCGGCAGCCGCGTCCTCCACCTCGACGCGGATCAGCATGCGGTTGGCGGGGTTCATCGTCGTCTCCCAGAGATCCTCGGCGTCCATCTCGCCGAGGCCCTTGAAGCGTCCGACCTCGATCCCGTCCTTGGCGAGGTCGAGCGTCTGCGCGCGCAGGCCTTCGAAGGTGTCGGCCCCGCGCCACTTGCGGCCGAGCGTGATCCGGAAGGGTGGCGGGCCGACCAGCTCCACGAGCCGTGCGTACGACCTTGCGAGGCTCGCATAGTGCGGTGAAGCCAGGAGCTCAGCCGGCACCGTGACGTGGCTGGCGGCGCTCGTCTCGCGCTCGATCAGCTTGACCCGGAAAAGGTCAGCCGTCCTCTCGACGAGGTCGAGCTCATAGCCGTCGGTGTCGAGACCCTTGAGCGCCCGCTCGAGGTCGGCACCCGCATCGCCGGCTTCGATCAAACGATGCTCGATCAGGAAGTTGACCGTCGCCGCGCCGTAGTCGGCGCGCAGCCGTGAGGCCCACCCCTCGAACTCGGCCAGCGCTGTCGTGAAGCGCTTGTACCGGGTTTCGGTGAGCTTGAACGTCGTGCCGGCGCGATCGGCGACCTCCATGTCCTTCACGCGCTCACGCACGAGCAGGTCCTCGAACTGGGACTCCTTCTCGACGTAGATCTCCTGGTTTCCGATCTTTACGCGGTACAGCGGCGCGGCAGCGATATAGACGTGGTTGCCCTCGACAAGCTCGGGCATCTGCCGGTAGAGGAAAGTCAGGATCAGCGTTCGGATGTGGGCGCCGTCGACGTCGGCATCCGTCATCACGATCACCCGGTGGTAGCGGAGCTTCTCGATGTCGAACTCGTCGCCGATCCCGGTCCCGATCGCAGTGATCATCGCCTGGATCTCCTGATTGGACAGCACCTTGTTGATCCGGTTCTTCTCGGAGTTGATGACCTTGCCGCGGAGCGGAAGGATCGCCTGGTTGACGCGGTTCCGGGCCTCGACGGCTGACCCGCCGGCGGAGTTGCCTTCGACGAGGAAGAGCTCGGCGTCCTCGGGATCGCTGGTCTGGCAGTCGGCGAGCTTTCCCGGCAGTGACGAGCTCTCGAGCGCGCTCTTCCGGCTCAGCTGGCGCGCCTTGCGCGCCGCCTGACGCGCGTTTCGCGCGGCAACCGCTTTCGTGACGATCTGCTTGGCATCGGTCGGGTTCTCCTCCAGGAACTCGGCCAGGCGCTGGTTGACCGTCTGCTCGACGAGGCCGCGAACCCACGGGTTTCCGAGCTTGGTCTTCGTCTGCCCCTCGAACTGTGGGTCGCGGAGCTTGACGGAGATGACGGCGGCGAGCCCCTCACGGACGTCCTCGCCCTCGAGGTTCTCCTCTTTCTCCTTCAGGAGCCCCTTGTCGCGGGCGTACTTGTTCAGCGTCCCAGTCAGCGCAGCCTTGAAGCCGGAGAGATGGGCGCCGCCCTCGGTCGTGTTGATGTTGTTCGCGAAGGAGAACACCGACTCCACGTACGAGCCGTTCCATTGCATCGCGACCTCGACGGTGCCGTTTTCCATTTCGCCTTCGAAGAAGACGATCCGCTTGTGGATCGGCTCCTTGGCGCTGTTCACGTGCTCGACGAAGTCCCTGATGCCGCCCTCGTAGTGGAACTCGTGCCGCACCTCCCCCTCGCGCTCGTCGGTGATGACGATTCGGAGGCCGCGGGTCAGGAACGCCGTCTCGCGGAGACGCTGGACAAGCGTGTCCATCGACCACTCGAACTCGTCCTCATCGAAGATCTCGAGGTCCGGGAGGAAGGTGATCGTCGTTCCCGTGTCCTTCTTGCCCTGGGTCTTGCCGACGACGGCCAGCTCAGTCGTCGGCTCGCCGCGGCAGAACTCCTGGCGCGAGATCTTGCCGTCACGTCGCACTTCGACCTTGAGCCACTCGGACAAGGCGTTCACGACCGAGACACCGACGCCGTGCAGGCCCCCGGAGACCTTGTAGCCCTCACCGCCGAACTTCCCGCCGGCGTGGAGCTTCGTCAGGACGACGGTGACCGCTGGCAGGCCTGTATCGGCCATGGCGTCCACCGGGATTCCGGATCCGTTGTCAGAGACGGTGACCGAGTTGTCGGGATGCAGCGTGACTTCAATGCGATCCGCGCGCCCCGCAAGGGCCTCGTCGACGGAGTTGTCCACCACTTCGTAAACGAGGTGATGCAGGCCTCTGGACCCGGTCGACCCGATGTACATCCCGGGTCGGAGCCGGACCGGCTCGAGGCCTTCGAGGACCGTGATGTCCTTCGCCGTGTACGCTGCTTCAGCCATTAGAAAAAGCCCTGCAAAATACCACTTTCAGGGCTGGTGAGAGTCTATCAGACAGAGCGGTCGTCCGGCGGTCTGGCGAGGCTGGCTGCGGCAGCTTTCGCAACAAGTTTGCGTAAATTTTCGTCCGCGATCGCCGCGGCGACCTCTTCGCCCGCTTGCCGGTGCTGCTCGGTCACGTTCGGAGACCCTCGCGCGGCGTATCCGGGGGCGGGTCCGGCCGGCTCCGGGAGCGCTCCCGGCGCGAACCTGAGCTGCTTTGGAGCGCGATCGCCGAGTCGCTCTGAGAGGCGCTCACGGAGGTCTGCCTCGAGCAGCCCCAGCTCGAATGCCCAGGCAGAGGAGCTCGTCGAGATATGCAGCGTGCCGTCCCGGGCGATGCGGGCCGGCCACGCGTTGCGCGAGATCGAGTCTCCGACCGCGGCGGGCCACACGTCCACGACGTCCCCGATCGCTCCCGCCGGGCCGAACCTGTCGAGCTCGCGGCGCACATCCTGGCCGATACGCTCGGGCTTCACGCCGCCACCGCCGACCCCGGCGTCACGCGGATGAGCTGGTCGGGCGCGTCCGGCAAAGCCGCCGAGGAGGTGGCGGTGAGAAGAGCCTGGCCGCCGGCTGTCCGCACGCGAGCGGCGAGAATCGCGCGCCGTTCGGGATCGAGCTCGGAGAGCACGTCGTCCAGCAGCAGGAGCGGAGGAGCAGGCCCCCGCTCGGCGAGCAGGTCTGCCTCGGCCAGCAGTAGGGAGAGCACCGCGAGTCGCTGCTCACCCTGGGAGCCAAAGCTCCGCAGGTCGCGCTCCCCGGCCACGATCGCCACGTCGTGGAGGTGCGGCCCGGCCCCGGTGAAGCCGCGAGCGAGATCCTGCTCGAGCCGGGCGTCGAGCTCCTCGGCCGACGTGGGATCCTCCTCGTACCGCAACTCGGCAGAGTCCAGCCGGAGCTCGGCGGCCGCAGCACCGAAGGCCGGCGAGAGCAGTCGCACGAGCTCGGCTCGCGCTGAGACGAGGAGCCGGCCCAGCTCGGCGATCCGGGCTGTCCAGGGATCGAGTGCCTCGTTGGTGGAGAACCCCGCCGCCACCCGCCTCAAGGCGCCGTTGCGCTGCGCCAGCGCTGCTGCGTAATCGGTCGGCGCCGAGGCTCTGCTCGGGAAGAGCCGGCCCAACACCCGGTCGAAATAGGCGCGGCGGACGGCAGGGCCGGCCTTCACGACCGAGAGCCGGTCAGGCGTGAAGACGAGCGTCGGAAGCCGATTGCGAAGCTCCTCGGCGGCTCTGAGCGCGGCGCCGTTCAGGCGCGCGCGCTTCGCCTCGCCGCTCCTCAGGGTGACCTCGACCTCGACCGCTGAGCCTCCGCGGTTTCCGGCGAGAGCGACTCGCGACGCGTCCGCGCCGAAGCGGATCAGCTGGAGGTCTGCGCGCGTCCTAGGTGAGAAGCCCTGCGTTGCCAGATGGAGGCTCTCGAGGAGATTCGTCTTGCCGGCGCCGTTCGCGCCGACCGCCAGGACGAGGCCCGGTCGGAGATCGAGCTCGAGCCGCGCGTACGAGCGGTAGTCGCGGAGCGAGAGCGTCTCGACGATCAGCCCGGCCTAGCCGGCGAGGCGGATCGGCATGATCAAGTACGAGAAGTCGTCGCCCTCGCCCTGAATCACAGCCGGGCGAAGCGAGCTGATCAGCTTCAGGCGGACCTCGTCACCCTCCACCGACTCGACTCCGTCGCGGAGAAAGTCCGGATTGAAGCCGATCTCGAGCGGCTCGGCGGCGTAGGGCGCCGGCATCGTCTCGCGGGCCTCGCCGACATCCTGCGTCTGGGCGGAGACCGTCAACTCGCCCTCGGCGAAACGCAAACGGATCGGTGCGTTCCGCTGCGCCATCACCGACACGCGGCGGACGACCTCCAGCAACTCCTCTCGCGGCAGCGCGAGCTCGTGCTCGAAGGTCTCGGGGAGCAGCTGCCGGTAGTTGGGGAACTGGCCCTCGATTCGGCGCGAAGTCAGCAGGATGCCGTCGGTCGTGAAGATCACCTGGTTCTCGAGCACGCCGATCTCGAGGCCTCCGCCGCTCTGGGCGACCCGCGTCAACTCCCCGAGCGCCCGTGCCGGCACGATCGCGTCGAGGTCGGGCCCGCCGGAGCCCATCGCAGTCTCCTTGACGGCGAGCCGGTACGAGTCCGTCGCGGCCATGATGAGCTTCTCGCCCTCGAACCGGACGAGGATCCCTGTCAGTACGGGCCGCGACTCGTCGCGGGAGGCCGCGCGGCTGACGCGGCCGGCTGTCTCGAGCACTGCATCCGCGTCGACCGACATGAGCTCGACAGTGGATGCATCAGGCAGACGTGGAAAATCTTCTGCGTTGTAGGTGTGGAGCCGATACGTCGCCGCGCCGCTCACGACCTCGACGATGCCTTCGCCTGAGCGATGCTCGATCGAGACCTCGTCCGCCGGGAGCAGGCGTACGAGATCAGCCAGGAGCTTGCTGGGCACGACCACAGCGCCCTCCGACTCGACGCTCCCCTCGAGCGAGGACCGAAGCGAGATCTCCATGTCGGTCGCCGCGAGCTCCAGCCGACCCTCGCTCGCACGCAGCAGCAGGCCGGCGAGCACTTGCACCGTCGTGCGCGTGGAGGCGGCGCGCGCGACGACACCGAGTTGGCGAGTGAGCTCCTCGCGCGGAACGGAGACCTTCAGCGAAGTGCCGGTAACCACAATCTCTGCTTCAACCATCTAAAAAGAAAAGGTAGTAGTAGTCATAGGGCGTGTGGATCCCGGGGAAGACGGCGCGATTCCGCCTGGAGAGCGGGCTTCGCCTGGGGACGCCGGCTGGGGGTAACGGCGCGCTTTGAACAGGACTCGCTCGAGACGTGCAAGACGTCCACAGTTCTACCCGGCCTGCTTGACGCGCGCGGTCAACTCTTGCACCAGGTTGTACACAGAGCGATCCTCGCGAATCAGGCGTGCGATCTTGGACGTCGCGTGGATGACCGTCGTGTGGTCGCGGCCGCCGAAGTGCCTGCCGATGCGGGGCAGCGACGAATCAGTGAGCTCGCGTGACAGGTACATGGCGACCTGTCGCGGGTAGACGATGTTCTGCGAGCGCCGGTCGCCGATGAGCTCTTCCTTTGAGAGTCCAAAGCGCTCGGAGACTTCGTCCTGGATCCGCTCGATCGAGACCTGAGCCGGCTCACCCTGCGGAAAGACGTCACGCAGGACGTCCTGGGCGAGATCGACGGTCATCGGCCGCCCGGTCAAAGAGGAGAACGCGACGACGCGGGTCAATGCCCCCTCGAGCTCGCGAATGTTCGTGGACACGCGTCCCGCGATGAACGTGAGGAGCTGCGGATCCGCCACCTGGATCCCGTCTGTCCGCACCTTCTTCTGGAGAATTGCGATCCGTGTCTCGAGGTCCGGCGGCTGGATGTCCGTCATCAGGCCCCACTCGAAGCGTGAGCGCAGCCGCTGCTCGAGAGTCGCGATCTGGCGCGGTGGTCGGTCGGACGAGATCACGATCTGCTTGCCGGCCTCGTAGAGCGTGTTGAACGTGTGGAAGAACTCCTCCTGGATGCGCTCCTTGTGCTCGAGGAACTGGATGTCGTCGATCAGGAGAACGCCGAACGTCCGGTAGCGCTGCTTGAAGCCCTCGATGCGCTTGTCACGAAGCGAGTTGATGAAGTCGTTCATGAAGCGCTCGCTCGTCACGTAGCAAACGGAGAGATCGCGCGAGTGCTCGCCGATGTAGTGGCCGATCGCCTGGAGGAGGTGCGTCTTGCCGAGCCCGGTGCTTCCGTAGATGAACAACGGGTTGTACGCCTGGGCCGGCGCCTCCGCCACCGCGAGCGCAGCCGCGTGGGCGAACCGGTTCGACGAGCCGATGACGAACGAGTCGAAGTTGTACCTCTCGTTCAGACCCTCGACGCGGGGTTGTTCGTCGACCTCGAGTTGGGGCTCGGGGCTCACTCCGTCACTCTCGACGTGGCGGACCGAGAGGTCGATGCGGCGCTCCTGTCCCGTTGCGTCGCGGACGGCGGCGTTGATGAGGCCGAGGAAGTGGCTTTCGATCCACTCTCGCGTGAAGTCGTTCGGGACCGTGAGCGTGAACGACTCGTCCGATAGGTCGAGGCCCTCAGCCTCGGAGAACCAGGTGCGATAGGTCTTGTCATTGAGGGCGGCTCGCAGACGCTCCGAAACCTCGGTCCACAGACCCTCTGCAGTTAGCAACTGCTGTCCTTCCACGCCGGTTGGTCGTCCTCCTCCGCGCTGCCGGAAGTGGCGAGCATAGCACTGTGGAGAAGCGGGTTCAAAGGCCTCACCTGACCCGCCGAGTGTCCAAAAACGGGTGAATTTGCAGGGCTTTTCAATTCGTCCCCAGCCCACTCCACAGATGTGGAAAGCGTCCGAACTCGCGCTGTATTCACTGGGGAAAACGCGTGACTCGCAGGGCGTTTCCACCGGGCGTGTTGCCCGTTCAGGCTGTGGAAAAACTGATACGAGATTGTCTCTCTATACTGCCCGGCGCCCACCGGGCGACCCCCAATTTCATCCTCTCACTGGAATCGTGAAACGGACCTATCAGCCCAACGTGCGTCGACGGAAGCGTCGGCATGGCTTCCGGCAGCGGATGTCTTCGAAGGCCGGCCGCGCCATCCTGAAACGGCGGCGCGCGCGCGGCCGGAAGCGCCTCTCCGCGTAGCGGGCGCCGCCCCGCAGCCGTGCAACGCCGCCACCGCCTCTCCCGCTCGCGCGACTTCGACACCGTCTACCGGCACGGCCGTTCCGTCTCGACCCGCTACCTCGTCCTCTACCGGTTCGATCGAGAGGATGACGAGGGCGGTGACGTGCGCCTCGGGATCGCGATCCCCAAGAAGATCGGGAGCGCGGTGACCCGCAACCGGATCAAGCGCCGTCTCCGCGAGGGCTGGCGTGAGCTCATCGCCGACGTGCCGCCCGGCACGGACTACGTCCTGCTCGTGCGGGCGCCCCTCGGCGAGGCCGAGGAGAGCCGCGGCGCCGAGTGGATGCGCGAGCGTCTCGAGGAAGTTCTCGGCAAGGCACGCGCGTGAGGTACGTCGGGATCGCAGGCGTGTACGCCTACCGCTACTCGCTGGGTGCGCTCTTCCCTGCGACGTGCAAGTACCACCCGTCCTGCTCGCAGTACGCCATCGACGCCCTGCGTCAGTACGGACTCGTGCGCGGGACGATCCTCGCCGCCTGGCGGCTTCTCCGCTGTAACCCCTGGAGCCACGGCGGGCTGGACAAGGCCGAGGACCAGAAGCTGTTTCGATGATCGCCTTTCTCAGCATCCTCTCGCCGATCGAGGACGTCCTCACCTGGGCGCTCGAGGGGCTCCACACGACCTTTGGCCTCACCTGGGCGTGGTCGATCGTCGCGCTCACGATCACCGTCCGGATGCTGCTCGTCCCGCTGACGGTCCGGCAGATCCATTCGATGCAGCGGATGCAGGAGCACCTGCCGGAGATGAAGGCGATTCAGAAGCGCTACAAGAACGACCGCCGGAAGCAGAACGAGGAGCTCATGAAGTTCTACAAGGAGAACCAGATCAATCCGGCCTCCTCGTGCCTGCCAATCATTCCGCAGATTCCGATCTTCTTCGCGCTCTACTTCGTGTTGCGCGACTTCGACGACGAGATCTATCCGCTTTATCCCGAGTCCGACCTTGGTTGGCTCGGCTTCGTCCCGGACATCACGGCGAACATCACCTCGGACTGGTCCGGCTACGTGCTGCTTGCCGTCTACGTGGCCAGCCAGGTTGCTTCGACCTGGTTCATGCCGACGCAGAGCAAGGGCCAGCGCGTGATCTTCCTGATCCTCCCGTTCGTCTTCGCGTTCTTCATCCTCGACCCGCCCGGCGGCACCGTGTTCCCGGTTGGTCTGCTCATCTACTGGATGACGACGAACCTCTGGACCGTCGGTCAGGGAATCGTGACCCGTGGGCTTCGCCAGAAAACAATGCCCGAGCCCCTCAAGCGCTCGTCGCGGACTCCTCCAAAGACCGAGCAGGCGGATGGGGCCGCCCCTGTCGAGCCGGACGGCGCGGAGCCGGCGCCGAAGCCGGCGGGACAGCCCCGTAAGGTCAAGCGAAAGAAGAAGAAAGGTGCGCGCCGGTGACCGAAGGCTTGAGCGTCGAGGCGACGGGCGAGACCGTCGGCGAGGCCAAGTGGGCAGCGTTGCGCGAGCTCGAGCGGATGAATCCCGGGCTCGACAAGGGCGCGGTCGAGTTCCAGGTGGTGGCAGAGGGCGAGCGCGGGCTGCTCGGCGTCGGCTACACGCCGGCCCGTGTGGTCGCGACGGTTGCCGAGGACGGGGCCGTGGGCCCTGCCGACGAGCCGCCCGCGGACGAGAGCGAGCTCGCCTCCCTCGTGCGCGAGCTGGTCACGCACATCACGGCCGGCATGGGCGTCCAGTGCCGGGTGGACATGCACGAGCGGGAGGACGCAGTCGTGGCGACCTGTTCCGGGCGGGACCTCGGCTTGCTGATTGGGCGCCACGGTCAGACGATCGACGCCGTCCAGTACCTGGTGAACGCAATCCTGGCGCGGCGGATCCCGGGAACGCCGGCGATCGTGGACGCAGCCGGCTACCGGGCTCGGCGCGAAGCGTCGCTCAGCGCGATCGCGCGGCGCGCAGCCGATGACGCCCTCCGGCGCGGCGATCGCGTCGAGCTCGAGCCGATGACGGCCGTCGAGCGCAAGATCGTCCATCTCGAGCTGAAGGACGCCTCGGGAGTCGAGACGACCAGCGAAGGGACGGAGCCGAATCGCTTCGTCGTCGTCTTCCCCGCTGGTGCCGACTAGTCGGGGAAACCTCCCGGTTTCCCCAGACCCTTTCCACCTGCCCGCCGGCGCGGGCGAGCTCCTTGAGAACTGGCTTCGCGCGGTCCTCGAGACCGCCGGCCTGACCTCGATCCGCGATCCCGACCAGGCTCGGCAAATGCTGCTCGTGGACAGCCTGCGTGGAGTGAACGTCGTGCGGGGGCTCGAAGGGCCGATCGTCGATGTGGGCTCCGGCGGCGGCGCACCGGGAATTCCGCTCGCGGCTGCCCTTCCAGACCGCAAGGTCACCTTGCTGGAAGCCGAGCGGCGCAAGGTGGACTTCCTCGCCGGCTGGCGCGACCGGTTGCCGAACCTCGAGGTCGTGTGGGGCCGGGCGGAGGGGCACGACACCGACGTCTACGGCGTGGCGGTTGCCAAGGCGCTGGCGCCCCCTCCGGTGGCGACAGAATGGCTCCTGCCGCTTGTGCGCCAAGGGGGAGCGGCGGTGCTCTGGGTGGGGCCGTCGGCCGACCTCGGAGCGGTCGCGAGGGTCGCCGACGCCGTCGGCGGAGGCTCGCCCGAAGAGCGCGACGGCCTCGTGGTCATCCCCAAGCGCCTGGCGACGCCCGACGGGTTCCCGCGCCGGCTTGGAATGGCCAGGAAACGTCCGTTGGCCTGAGTAGCGTTGATCCTTCGGTGGCGATCTACGCGCTCGCGAACCAGAAGGGCGGTGTCGGCAAGACGACGACCGCTGTCAACCTCGCCGCATGCCTCGCAGAGGCCGGCGAGCGAACCCTCCTCATCGACCTCGATCCGCAGGCGAACGCCACGTCGGGCCTGGGTGAACGGGCGAATGGGACGTCCAGCTACGACCTCCTCGACGGTGCACAGGCGCTCGACCTCGCGTCGAGCACGAAGTTCGCGAACCTCGAGCTCATCCCGGCCCGCACGGACCTGGCCGGAGCCGCGGCCGAGCTGGCGCAGCGCGGCAACGGCGAGCGCTTCCTGGCCGAGTCGCTCGCGGGCGTCGCCGACCGCTATCGCTTCGTCTTCCTCGACTGTCCGCCCTCGCTCGGCCCGCTGACCGTCAACGCCCTCGCCGCGGCCGACCGGGTGCTCGTCCCCGTCCAGGCCGAGTACTACGCGCTCGAGGGCGTCGCACAGATCCTCGGCTCGATCGAGGCCGTCCGCGCGCGGCTCAACCCCAGGCTGACGATCGCCGGCCTGCTCCTCACGATGGTCGACGGCCGGACGAATCTCGCCGCCGACGTCGGATCGGAGCTGGAACGCCATTTCGGACCGCTGCTCTTCAAGACCCGGGTTCCGCGATCGGTTCGGATCGCCGAGGCCCCGAGCCACGGTCTGCCGGTGATCGCATACGACCGCACCTCCCCGGGCGCCGACGCCTACTGGAAGGCGGCGATGGAGCTTGTCGAACGCGCCTAGCCCACGCAGGGGCCTCGGTCGCGGGCTCGAGGTGCTGATCGGTGGCCAGCCGACCGCCGAGCTCGCGAACCTTCCAATCGGCCTCGTTCACGCGAATCCGCGTCAGCCGCGCCGCCGGTTCGACCACGAGACGACGGCGGGCCTCGCCGAGTCGATCAGGGCCCAGGGAGTCGTCCAGCCGGTGGTCGTCCGGTCGCGTCGCGAAGGCGGCTACCAGCTCATCGCCGGCGAGCGTCGCTGGCGCGCCGCGCGGGAGGCGGGGCTGGAGACCATTCCGGCGGTCGTCCGAGAGAGCGGCGACCGCGAGGCGCTGCTGCTCGGTCTCGTCGAGAACGTGGCGCGCGAGCAGCTCTCGCCCGTCGAGGAGGCGCGGGCCTACGCGCTGCTCGTCGACGAGTTCGAGCTCGGTCTCGGCGAGATCGCCGACCAGGTCGGGCGGTCGAAGCCGTCGGTCTCGAACCGGATGCGCCTGCTGGACCTCCCCGAAGACGTGCTCGCGATGCTCGAGCGGGGCGAGCTCAGCGAAGGCCATGCACGAGCGGTCCTCGCCGTCCCGGATCACGAGGATCGCCGCCGCCTGGCACGAGAGATCGTCCGGCGCGGGCTGTCCGTGCGGGAAGCCGAGCGCGCCGCCCGGTGGGCCGGCGCCCGGCGCAGGCCCCGGAGAGCTGCTCGCGCGCCCGTCGATCCAGTCCTTGCCGACCGTGCACGGATAGCAGGAGAGCGCCTGACGGGCCGCTCCGTTCGGGTCCGGAGCGGGCGGCTCGAGATTGCCTTCGCCGACGAGGTCGAGCTCGCGGAGCTCGTCGAAGCCTTGGAGAGCGCGGTCGGAGGCTAGGCCGTAACCACAGAGCGGGGACGTTCGTTGTCCCCTTGATGCTCGGACTCTCGCCTCACGACATCGAATGGCTCGAGACGATCTCGCAGGACGAGGATGCCCGCGCGCTGTTCCTTCGCATGGCCGCCCTCTCGCAGGAGGGCCGGCTCGAGCCGTTCCTCACCGAGCTGGCGCGGGACGACGAGCTGGACGAGCAGACGAAGGGCACGTTTGCGGAGCTGGCGGGCGACACCGCTTTCCTGCTCGCGGTCGCGGATTACCTGCGCAAGACCGCCGTCGCCCACTAGACGGCGCCTGCTTCCAGCTGGGGAAACCTTCCGGTTCCCCCAGGCCTCTTCCACGGTGGCACGAGCTTTGCTCGCGCCACATCGCGAAGCGATGGGCGATCGTGGATTCGAACCACGGACCTCCGCCTTATCAGAGCGGCGCTCTAACCAACTGAGCTAATCGCCCGCGCGCGGCGATGGTAGCGCACAGTTTTCCTTGCATGAGGTTTGGCGCCGGGGCCCGGCGCTAACATCAGATCGGGTCGCCCATGCACGAGATGGTCATCTACGGCGTCAGCTTCGACCTGGTCGGCAAGCAGCCGATCGTGTTGCTGAAGACGGCCGACGGGAACAGGTTCCTGCCGATCTGGATCGGCCACCCCGAGGCGGCCGCGATCCTGATGAAGCTCCAGGGCGCTTCGACGCCTCGCCCCATGACCCACGATCTGCTCACAGACGTCCTCGACCAGCTCGATTGCGAGGTCGTGCGCATCACGGTCACCGAGCTGCGCGAGAACACCTTCTACGCGAGCATCACCGTGCAACAGAACGGCTCCGAGATCGAGATCGACTCCCGACCGTCGGACGCGATCGCAATCGCCGTTCGCTCCGACGCCCCGATCTTCGCAGCCGAGCGGGTGATCGAGGAGTCGGCGATCGAGTTCGAGGGCGAGGACGTGAACGAGGAAGAGATCGTCGACGAGTTCAAGAAGTTCCTCGACGACGTCTCTCCGGATCAGTTCGCCGTCGGCGAAGAAGAGAACTAGGGAGGGTTTGGCGGAACACCGGCTGTGTCGCCAGGCCGCGCTTCTCGCCCCAGGACTGCGTCCTCAGTCGCACCCGTATCTCATTGATACGGGCGCTCCCTGCGTCCTTGCCTGGGAAAGAGCATCGCACCCTGGTAACGAGCGGCGTCCGCGAAACCCTCCAACGACAGAGCCGCCTTGCGGCGGCCCTGTGCTCTTAGATCCCGACGGTCGCTAGATCTTCTTGCGCGCCCGCCACTTGTTGAAGATCGGCGTCATCTCTCGATGCGCCGCCCGCATCGCTTCGTCCGCGGTCATGTCGCCGCGAGCGACCCGGGCGAACATCTGCGGGACGATGAACTTGTTGAACACCTCGTCGATCGCGGCGTTCGAGTAGCCGGGGTGGCCAACGTTCGTCGTCCAGTTCTTCGAGATCCGGTCGAGGATCGGGTACCTCCCGGGTACCTCGTTCGGATAGCTCGTGTTCCTGCGTAGCCGGACCGGGATGTTCTTCACGGAGCCCGGGAACGCCGGGAAGTTGTAGAAGTAGCTGTTGAGGAAGTGCCCCGTGTACTTCGTGCCGATGTCGAGGAGGAACTTCCTCGCAGCCCGCTTGTTCTGCGCGAACTTCCAGATCACGTACACGCCCATGACATGCTCGAGGCCCATGCGCGGGCCGGGTCCGTCCGGAATCGGCAGGAGCCGGATATCACGGTTGAAGCGGAGATTCCGCTGCTCTGCGCTCCGGGCGATCGAGATCGCGTTCATTGCGAGCGACAGCCGGCCTGCGAGGAACGCATCGTTGTTGGACGAAGCCGTCCACGCGAACACCTCGCTCGTCATCCCGCGCCGATAGAGGTCCCGCATGAAATTGAGTGCGTCGCGGGTGCCCTTGCTCTTGATCGTGACGCGGGCGTCGGCGTTCTGGATGTACGCGCCGAAGCACTGCAGCAGAGCGATGAGGGCCATGTTCGAGTCGAGCTCGTTGGACATCCCGATCCCAATGGGGTTGCCCATGGCCTTCAGCCGCGGAGCGGCTCGGCTGATGTTGTCCCACGTCGTCGGCCTGAGGCCAACCTCGCCCCAGAGATCGGCGCGGTAGTGGACGGGATCGGGGACGTAGTTGTCGGCGAAGCCGAAGTACTTCTTGGTTCGCGGGTTGTAGGTGCTCTTGCGGCCGACGCGGCCGATCTTCCCGACCTTCCGCTCGACCTGCTGAACGATGTCGTTGAGCGCGATCACGCGATCCTCGTACGCCGCCGGCGGCGAGAGGAACTGGAACAGGTCGTGGCCGCTTTGAGAGGCCACCTCTGCGGCGGCCCTGGAGGGCAGCTCGGCCAGGTTCACGTGGTCGACACGGACCTCGGTGTCGTTCGCCTGGCCCCAGCGCTTGACGTAGACGTTGTCGAACCACTTGTCGTAGGCGGGTACGAAGTGGCTCCACTGGATGATGCGGAGCGTTCCGGCGAGCTCCCTGTGCCGGAACTTCGGCACCCCGGCGACGGCTGTCTTCGCCCCGGCCGACCCGTAGACGAGGACGATGGTTCCCAGCGCGGCTCGCCGCAGGAGCTCGCGTCTCGTGAGCTCGTCGTCGACCTTCGTGATGTCGACTCGCTCCCGCCGGTCCTTCACTCAGATCACCTCTCTTCGTGGTTTTCCTCCGAGTCCGCTCCTAGGGTTTCGCTCGATTGCTCTCCTTTCTCTGGCTCATCGAAAGGCGCCGCCGGTGAAGCCGGCGATGAAGCGGTTGAGGAAGACGTTGTAGAGGAGTGCCAGGGGAATCGCGGGGATCAGCGTGGCCGCCATCAGCGCTCCCCAGTAGAAGACGTCGCCGCGGATCAGCTCCGTCGGGACGCCCGCCGAGATCGTCTTCTGTTCGGTGCTCGAGATGAACGTGATCGCGTAGACGAACTCGTTCACCACGAGCGAGAACGTGAAGATGACCACTGTGAGGATTCCGGGCACGGACAGCGGGAAGACCACCCGGACGAGAGACGTAAGCCGTGAGGCTCCGTCCACGAGAGCCGCGTCCTCGAGCTCTGGCGGGATCGTCTTGAAGAAGCCCATGAGCAGCCAGATCGAAAACGGAACGGTGAACGACGGGTAGACGAGGATGAGCGACCACAGCCGGTCGTGGAGATTCAGCTCGGCGACGAGGCGCGAGAGCGGCAGGAAGAGCAAGGTGGGCGGCACGAGGTAGATCAGGAAGATCCCGACGCCGATGGTCTGCCCCCAACCGCCCAGGAGTCGGGCGAGGGCATAGGCCGCCGGGAGAGCGAGCACGAGCGTGATCAGCACGACTGCTCCGCCGACCAGCGCGGTGTTCTGGAGCCACTCCCGGTAATCCGTCTGCTCGAAGAGGAACCTGAAGTTGCTTAGCGTCGGCGAGTCGGCATTGAACTTGAACGGAACCTGCTCGATGTCGTAGAGGTCGTTGTCCGCTCGCAGAGCGGTCATGAGCATCCAGTAGAAGGGGAACGCGAGGACGATCGCGAACGGCGTGACGATCAGCCAGCTGACGAGGGTCTCGCGCCGCGTGGCTCTCATGTCACCTCGACTCGGCGCGCGAAGCTCAGCATCAGGATGGCGACGAGCGCGAGCGCCGGAAGCAGGTAGAGGGAGATCGCTGCGCCTTGACCGAGTGCTGCGCTGTTGATCCCGGTATCGAATGCCCAGGTCGTCAACATGTGAGTGCTGTTGAACGGCCCGCCGTGCGTGAGGATGTACACGACCGTCATGTCGGTCGCCGTGAAGACGATTCCGAAAAGCAGGGCGACCAGCGCGATGGGCAGTTGCAGGGGCAGCGTGACGTACCAGAACTTCTTCAGCCCGGTGGCGCCGTCCACTCTCGCAGCGTCGTCGATCTCCGGAGGCATCGATGCGAGGCCCGCGATGAAGATCACGGTGGCAAAGGGAAGGATTCGCCAGGCGTGCGCGAAGATGATCGCCGCCATCGCGAGGTTCGGCTCGCCGAGCCACTGCGGCGGGTCGATCGGCTCGATCGGGGAGATCTGGATCCATCCCGGCCAGAAGTCGCGGGCGAACGCCCAGTTGAGCGCTTCGTAGGGGAAGAACGCCGGCGAGCCCGGCACGATGTCGTGGATCAGCGTCCAGTTCACGACGCCGTAGAGCGGGTGAAGGATCCAGAGGAAGGCCACGGTGCTCAGCGCCACAGGGGTGGCCCACGGGAGGATCACGAGAAACCGGAGGAACCACTTGCCCGGGAAGTCGCGGATGAGCGCGTGCGCGAGGACGCCGGCTCCGACGAGGACGATCGCCTGCGAGACGAGTGTGAAGATGATCGTGTTCCGCAGCGCGCGGCGGAAGTTCTCGCTCTGCCACGCCTCCGTGTAATTCTGGAAGCCGACGAAGTCGCCGGTCAGCGATCCCGCGGTCGCATCGGTGAGGCTGAGGTACACGGCGAGGACGAGCGGGGCTCCGACCAGCAGGACGATGAAGAGGACGGCAGGAGCAATCAGGAGCGGGCCGAGGAAGCGGCGCTCCTCGAAGACGTCCTGCCAGCGCCGGCCCTGGGAGCCGGCTGCGACGGTTGCCACCTCGGCCAGGATCGTAAACGGTGATGGGACGACGTGACGGGAGTATCGTTCCCAGCTGTTCGCATGGTGGAGGCGCGCGATAGCTGAGATCAAGCTCGAGCGGCTGACGAAGGTCTATCCCGACGGCACGAAGGCCGTGAAGGAGCTCGACCTGACCATCGGCGACGGCGAATTCACGGTGCTCGTTGGTCCTTCGGGGTGTGGAAAGACGACGGCCCTCCGCATGGTCGCGGGGCTCGAGCCGGTGACCGAAGGCGAGGTGCGGATCGGCGGCCGGGTCGTGAACGATCTCCCGCCGAAGAACCGCGACATCGCGATGGTCTTCCAGAACTACGCGCTGTACCCGCACATGACGGTCTTCGACAACATCGGCTTCGCGCTCAAGCTGGCCCGTGTCCCCAAGGGCGAGATCGATTCGCGGGTGCGCAAGGCGGCGTCGATCCTGGAGCTCGAGCCGTACCTCGACCGCAAGCCCGGCGTGCTCTCGGGCGGTCAGCGTCAGCGGGTGGCGATGGGCCGGGCGATCGTCCGCCAGCCGTCGGCGTTCCTGATGGACGAGCCGCTGTCGAACCTCGACGCGAAGCTCCGCGTGCAGATGCGCGCGGAGATCTCGACGCTGCAGCGCGACCTCGGCGTGACGACGATCTACGTCACGCACGACCGGACGGAGGCGATGACGAT
>DATFOC010000061.1:0-17503 GCA_035265935.1 Gaiellaceae bacterium | reverse complement strand
GTGTTTAAGGCGCTCGGTGACCCGACGCGTCGCTTCCTGCTCGACCTGCTCTTTCAGGGTGACGGCCGCACGCTGACCGAGCTTGAGTCTGAGCTGGAGATGACGCGCTTCGGCGTCATGAAGCACCTGCGAGTCCTCGAGGACGCAGGGCTCGTAGTCACGCGCCGGCAAGGCCGGGAGAAACTGCATTTCCTGAACCCGGTCCCCATCCGGCTGATCCACGACCGGTGGATCGACAAGTACACGGAGCGCCAAGTATCGGCGCTCGCAGACCTCAAGACCAAGCTGGAGGAGACAGGATGACGACGACCGAGATGCAAAATCTGACTGTCCAGGTCTACCAGGTGTTCATCAAGGCGACCCCTGAGCAGATCTGGGACGCGATCACGAAGCCGGAATTCACTGAGCGCTACTTCCACGGCGTGCGCTCCGACTTCGACCTGCGCCCGGGCGGCCACTACCGGCAGACGATGGGCGACACGGATCAGCTCGCGACGCAGGGGGAGGTGCTCGAGGCCGATCCGCCGAGACGCCTCTCGCACACGTGGACGTCCCTGTACGACCCCGAGATGGCGGTGGAGGAGCCGAGCCGAGTCACGTGGGAGATCGAAGCACGCGACGATGGGACGGCGCTCCTGACGGTCACGCACGACCAGCTCGAGGGGGCGCCGAAGACGGCCGTGGGCGTCTACGGGACGGGATGGATGGGTGTCCTCTCATCGCTGAAGACGCTGCTCGAGACCGGAGAGCCGCTCTAGGCGAACCAACACAGGGCGCGCGTGGCGCTTGTCGTCCCGCGCGCCCTGTAGCGCCCCCGATCGGCAACCTCACGAGGACTCCCGGGTTGCGCTCGGTCGGGAGCGCTACGTTACGCCTGAGAACGCGGGCGGCCAGATGACCTTCCCGCGCAGCGCGGGTGAGTAAGACGACAGCGTGACCGTCATCCAGGCATCGTCAGGTATTCCATCCGGCGGAGCGATTCCGAACGCTGACGCACGCTGAAACCCGAAGCGCCGGTAGTAGGCGGGGAACCCAAGGACAAGAACCAGCGGCTCGTTCAGCTCGTCAGCAATCCCAAGCGCAGTGCGAACGGCTCGGGACCGGTCTTCCAAGCCGTGAACCCCTTCCTCGGCAAGCCCTTCGCCGAGGTGTCCTCGGCGTCGCCCGGCGACGTCGACGCCGCCGTCAACGCCGCGGCCGCCGCGTGGGAAAGCTGGCGCCGAGTCAGCGGCGCGCACCGCGGCGAGCTCCTCTACAAGCTTGCCGACGTGCTCACGCGCGAGCACGACCGCCTCGCGCGCATCGAGACGCAGGACAACGGCAAGATCATCCGCGAGACGAGGAACCAGCTGCTCTTCGCAGCGCGTTGTTACCGCTTTTTCGCCGGAGCCGCCGACAAGCTCGCCGGCGAGACCAAGCCCCTCGACCGCGAGAGCCTGTTCGACTACACGACGCTCGAACCGCTCGGCGTCTGCGCCCTCATCACGGCGTGGAACTCGCCACTCCAGCTGCTCGCCAACAAGCTGGCGCCGGCGCTCGCCGCGGGCAATACCGTCGTCGTGAAGCCCTCCGAGCATACGTCGGTGAGCACGCTGGAGTTCGCATCGCTCGTCGACGAGGCCGGCTTTCCGCCCGGCGTCTTCAACGTCGTCTGCGGCGCGGCCGAGACCGGTCAGGCACTCACGATGCATCCACTGGTGGACAACATCAGCTTCACGGGGAGCGTCGCCGTTGGCTCGCGGATAGCGGAGGCGGCAGCGATGACGATCACGCCCGTCACCCTCGAGCTCGGCGGCAAGTCGGCCAACATCATCTTCGAGGACGCGGACTTGGCCAAGGCGATTCCGGGCGCGGTCGCCGGCATCTTCGCCGCGGCCGGGCAAAATGTGTCGCCGGCTCGAGGCTGCTCGTGCACGAGTCGCGCTACGAGGACGTCGTCCGGGGCGTCGCCGAGCGGGCGAGGGCGATTCGTCTGGGGGATCCGCAGGACGAGGCGACGGAGATGGGCCCAATCGCCCACGAGGGGCAGATGCGATCCGTGCTCGCGCACATCGAGCGTGCGCTGGCCGACGGGGCCCAGCTGGTGGTCGGTGGTGACGGCACCCCCGCTGGACCCCCTTGCTTCGTTCCGCCGACAGTGTTCACCGGCGTTCGCAACGACATGGCGCTGGCGCAGGAAGAGATCTTCGGACCGGTCCTCGGCGTGATCCCGTTCTCGGATGACGCGGAGGCCGTGCGCATCGCGAACGACACCCGCTTCGGACTCGCCGCCGGTATCTGGACGCGGTCGCTGAGCCGCGCTCATCTGCTCGCGCGCGAGCTGCGCTGCGGCAACATCTGGGTCAATACGTATCGGGCGAGCGCAGCGCAGGCGCCGTTTGGTGGGACGAAGCAGAGCGGCTACGGTCGCGAACGCAGGCTCGAGGCGCTCACGTACTACACGCGCGTGAAGAACACGATGATCGAGCTCTCGGATCACACGCGCGACCCGTTCAAGCTCGAGACGTGATCGACCCGGCCGCGGACGCGCGCCACGTCCTCCACCGTGCTCTTCGCCGCGGCGTAGCCAATGTAGACAACGAACGATGGAGCCTTAATGGAGCCCCCTGGTTGCAACTGGTGGCAATCAGTGGCAAAAGCGATCGGCGCGAAAGCCGCGGAAATAAGCGAATTCCGTTGCGGCTGGCTGCCACGGGTTGCCTGAGACGTTGCATGGTAAGGAGGGGGTCGACGGTTCGAGTCCGTCAGAGGGCTCTAAAAGCCCTGCAAATCGCGTTTTATAGTTTGCTGTTCTGGCGACTAGGTATGGAGAGGGTCAGTCGCCAATCTAAAACAGCGTCATTTGCAGGAGCTTTCGGCCGCGACGTGCGTCGCAAGGATTTCATTTTGCGTCCGCAGGTCGCACGGAGGTCGCACGCGGTTCGTCTGATTGCCCTTCCTCAGGTGCGCCGGCGCTTCCAGGTGCCGACGAGCAGGTCTTCCATCCGCTCGGGCGGAAGCGCAGGAACCGGTAGTGGCTCGAGCGGAGCGTCCTTGGGGCGTAGCCCCTGCAAGGCGATGACGAAGTAGCGGCGCCAGAGGTCGGGGTCGACGTCTTCGGCTGCATCGATGACGGCGCCGACCATCGTCTGAAGCAGGCCGAAGTCCTGCGTGGCGCAGTCGCGGCGGACCACACCTGCGGCCTTGCCGCGCTCGATCAGTCGTTCCGCGAGCGGGTGGAGTTGGGCGCGCAGCTGGCGGGCGCGGTCGGGCGCCTCGGGTGTGGTTCCGAGCAGCAGTTCCTTCAGGCCGCGGTTGCGCGCCTGGTGTACGAGGAACTGTTCGTGCACCCAGAAAATGCTCTGCCAGGGGTCGGAGTCGGCGAGCGCCTGCTCGAAGAGCGCGGTCAGCTCGGCCAGGTGTTCCTCGAAGACGGCGTCGATCAGCGGCTTCTTCTCCGGGAAGTGCCGGTAGATCGTCCCGACGCCCACCCCCGCCCGTGCGGCGATGTCATGCAGGGTCACGCCTAGGCCGCGCTCGGCGAAGAGTTCCTTTGCAGCGTCGAGGATCCGCTGCCGGTTGCGGGCAGCGTCCTTGCGCTTCGGCAGGTCGGCAGTCGTCATGGCTGAAGACTAGCACCGAAACGGACGCTTCCTGTCCGCTTCTGTGCTACAGTTCATCTCGAAACGGACGTCGGATGTCCATTTATGAGATTGGAGACAGCTTGGACCACACCAGCCACTACGGGACCCGGCGCCCGGCGGAGCAGCCGCTCGAGCCGGCGGTCGCGTCGCACCAGCCCACGCGAGGTGTCAGCCCACGCCCCGGAGGAACCCACCTCAGATCGACGAGAACGGAGAACCAGATGAAGACGACGACCACACCCACTGTGACACTGAAGAACGGCGTCGAGATGCCGGTCCTCGGCTTCGGTGTCTTCCAGGTCCCTGCCGAGCAGACCGAGGCGGTGGTCAGCGCGGCGCTTGAGGTCGGCTACCGCTCGCTCGACACCGCCGCGGCCTACCAGAACGAGGAAGCAGTTGGCCGCGCGATCGAGGCGAGCGGTGTCCGACGCGACGAGTTGTTCCTGACGACGAAGCTTTGGGTGCAGGACGCGGGCGAGGAGAGCGCTCGCCGCGCGTTCGAGACCTCGCTTGAGAGGCTCGGCCTCGACTACCTCGACCTGTACCTGATCCACCAGCCGTTCGGCCACGTCTACGGCGCCTGGCGTGCGATGGAGCAGCTGAGCCGCGAGGGGCTCGTGCGGGCGATCGGCCTCTCGAACTTCTACCCCGACCGGCTCGTCGACCTGATCGACCACAACGAGATCACGCCGGCGGTCAACCAGGTCGAGTGCCATCCGTTCTTCCAGCGCGGCGACGACCAGCAGCTGATGCGCGAGCGCGGCGTCCAGATCGAATCGTGGGGGCCGTTCGCGGAAGGGCGCAACAACCTCTTCACCGACCCGACGCTGTCGGCGATCGGCACCGCGCACGCCAAGTCCGTGGCGCAGGTCGTGCTGCGCTGGCTGATCCAGCGGGAGGTGGTCGTGATCTCGAAGTCGGTGCGGCCGGAGCGGATGCGCGAGAACTTTGACGTCTTCGACTTCGAGCTGGCCGCCGACGAGATAGCGCGCATCGCGGCGCTCGACACCGGCGCCAGCCTCTTCTTTGACCACCACGACCCGAACCAGGTCAGCCGGCTTGGGACGGCGCGGATCCACGACTGAAAGGTGGTCATGGAGCTCACACGCAACAGCATCGAGACTGGCCGCGGCCCCG
Organism: Gaiellaceae bacterium; assembly: GCA_035265935.1. Classification (GTDB taxonomy): domain Bacteria; phylum Actinomycetota; class Thermoleophilia; order Gaiellales; family Gaiellaceae; genus JACDAN01. The sequence continues at coordinate 12,743 of DATFOC010000061.1, read as the reverse complement.
CCAACTGGTTCACCGGCATCGTCTACATCGACACGATCGCCGCGGCCCCACCCTTGGGCGCTGCGGCCGTGCACTTCACGCCGGGTGCGCGCACGGCGTGGCACACCCACCCGCGCGGGCAGACCATCTGGGTCACCGAGGGCGTCGGCCTCTGCCAGCGCGAAGGCGGCCCGATCGAGCTAATCCGCCCCGGCGACCGCGTCTTCTTCGAGCCCGGCGAGAACCACTGGCACGGCGCCGCACCAACGCGGTTCATGACCCACATCGCCATGCAACTCGCCGACGAGAGCGGCAGCCCTGTCAGCTGGGGCCGGCAGGTCAGCGACGACGAGTATGCCCAGGCGCCGGCCGTAACGGGGGTGAGCGAGTAATGCGCGGGGCAGTCATGTACGCCGCGGGCGACGTTCGGATCGAGAACGTCCCCGACCCGAGGATCGAGGAGCCGACCGACGCCGTCATTCGTGTCACGCGCGCCTGCATCTGCGGCTCCGACCTGTGGCCCTACCAGTCGCTGAAGGAAAGCGACGGCGCGCGGGTCATGGGTCACGAGGCGATCGGCGTCGTCGAGGACGTCGGCCGCGAGGTGCGCACCGTGAAGGTTGGTGATGTCGTCGTCATGCCTTTCGCTTTCTCGGACGGCACCTGCATGTTCTGCGAACACGGGCTGCAGACCGAATGCGTCCATGGCGGCTTCTTCGGAAACACCGAGGTGCCAGGCGCCCAGTCGGAAGCGGTGCGCATCCCGCAGGCCGACGGAACGCTCTACGTCCTGCCCGTCGCCGAAGACGACGCGCTGATGCCGTCGCTGCTCACGCTCTCCGACGTGCTGGGGACCGGCCATCACGCAGCCGTGGTCGCCAAGGTCGGCCCCGGGAAGAGTGTCGCGGTTGTCGGCGACGGCGCCGTCGGCCTCTGCGGTGTGATCGCTGCCAACCGGCTCGGTGCCGAACAGATCATCCTCATGGGCCGCCACGAGGTGCGCACGCAGCTCGGGCGCGACTTCGGAGCCACCGGTGTCGTCAGCGAGCGCGGCCGAGAGGCTGTCGAGCGCGTCCTGCAGATGACCGACGGCTACGGCGTCGACGCGGTGCTCGAGTGCGTCGGACTGGACCAGTCGATGGAGACCGCGATCGAGATCGCACGGCCCGGCGGCGCGGTCGGACGCGTCGGCGTCCCACAGCACGAGCTGATGCCCGGCGCGCAACCCTCGTTCTACAAGAACCTCACGATCGGCGGCGGCCCCGCGCCGGTGCGCGCGTACATCGACGAGCTGCTGCCCGACATCCTCGACGGCCGCATCGAGCCGGGCCGCGTCTTCGACCGGACGGTCGACCTCGACGGCGTGCCGGAGGGCTACCGCGCGATGAACGACCGCGAGTCGATCAAAGTGCTGGTGAAGCCGTGGTAGCCGGCTGGAAGCAGGAAGAACTCGCCGCAATCGGCGACGCGGAGGAGCTCGATCTCCAATCCCTCGGGCACGACGGCTCGCCACACAAGCCAGTGACGATGTGGGTCGTCCGCGTCGACGACGACATCTACGTCCGCTCCGTGAACGGGCGGAGCTCATCGTGGTTCCGCGGCGCGCAGACCCGCCACGAGGCACATATCGGCGTCGGCGCCGTCGAGAAGGCCGTCGAGCTCGTCGAGACCGACGACGCGGCGGACGCGGTCGACGCCGCGTACCAGGCGAAGTACGGCCGCCGCTACCCGTCGATCGTGCCCTCGATCGTCGCGCCGCAGGCGCGCGCGGCCACGCTCAAGCTGATCCCCAAGGAGGACACCTGATGGAAACACGCACACTCGGACAGGGCCTGGAGGTCTCGGCGATCGGGCTCGGCTGCATGGGCCTGAGCCAGGCGTTCCCCCTTTCCCGCCCAAGCAGGACGGGATCGCGCTCGTCCGCGCCGCCGTCGAGCGCGGCGTCACCTTCTTCGACACCGCTCAGGTCTACGGCCCGTTCGCGAACGAGGAGCTTGTCGGCGAAGCGCTCGAGCCGCTTCGCAACGAGGTGGTGATCGCAACCAAGTTCGGCTTCGACCTCTTCGGCGGCGGCCGCGCCAGCGGCCTCGACAGCCGCCCCGAGACGATCCGCTCCAGCGTCGACGACTCGCTGAAACGGCTGCGCACCGACTACATCGACCTGCTCTACCAGCACCGCGTCGACCCGGACGTGCCGATCGAGGACGTCGCAGGCACCGTCAAGGAGCTGATCGAGCAGGGTGGCGCGATCCCGAGGAGCAGATCCTCCCTACCCTCGAGGAGCTCGCGATCGGCTTCGTCCCCTTCAGCCCCCTCGGCAAGGGCTTCCTCACCGGAATGATCGACGAGAAGACCGAGTTCGCCGAAGGCGACTTCCGGAACACCGTGCCGCGGTTCGCCGATCCGGACGCGCGGCGGGCGAACTTCGCCTTCGTCGACCTGGTGAAGACGATCGCCGCGCGCAAGAACGCGACACCGGCTCAGATCGCGCTCGCCTGGGTCCTCGCGCAGAAGCCGTGGATCGTGCCGATCCCCGGCACCACGAAGCTGCACCGGCTCGAGGAGAACGCCGGCGCCGCCAACGTCGAGCTGACCGTCGACGACCTGCGCGAGATCGAAGAGGCGCTGCCCGACGCGCAGGGCGACCGCTACCAGCCCCGGCAACAGGCGATGATCGACCGCTAGGTCGAGGAGACACGAACATGACTACGCTCAGAGAGGTCGTCGTCGTCATCGGCGCCGGCGGCATCGGCCAAGCGATCGGCCGCCGGCAAGGAACCGGCCGGACGGTCCTGCTCGCCGACCGCAACGAACAGACGCTCGCCGCAGCCGCGAACGCGCTCACGTCAGCCGGCCACGTCGTCGAGACGCGCCCGGTCGACGTCTCCTCGCGCGAGGCAGTCCGCGCCGTCGCAGAGACGGCCGCCGAGCTGGGCGCGGTCGTCAACGTCGTGCACACCGCCGGCCTCTCACCCGTGCAAGCCTCTCCCGAGGCGATCATCGCCGTCGACCTCGTCGGCACCGCACTCGTGCTCGAAGAGCTCGGCCGCGTCGTCGCCGCAGGCGGCGCCGGGCTCGTCATCTCGAGCATGGCCGACACATGATCCCGCCGCTCCCGCCGGAGCAGAACGACGCCCTCGCCAACACCCCGGCCGATGAACTGCGCAACCTGCAGTTCCTGAACGAGCTCCCTAACTCCGGCGCCGCATACGCGATCTCGAAACGAGCGAACCAGCTTCGAGTCCAGGCCGAGAGCGTCAACTGGGGCGACCGAGGCGCCCGCCTCAATTCCGTCAGCCCCGGGATCATCATCACCCCACTCGCACTCGAGGAGATGTCAGGGCCAGGCGCCGCCGGCTACCAATCGATGATCCAGAACTCAGCCGCCCACCGCGCAGGCACCGCCGACGAACTCGCGACCGTCAGCGCACTCCTGCTCGGCGACGACGGCGCCTTCATCACCGGCGCCGACCTGCTCATCGACGGCGGAGTCGTCGCCGCGATCCGCGCCGGCCGCATCACACTCGGCGGCGATCTCGGCTAACGAGGCCCGAGGACGTCGAGGTCGCACCAAGGTCGCACGACGGTGCCAAACGTGGCGACTCGCGACTACCCGCGCCAAGGTCGAAGCTCCCACCGTTACGCGGAATCTTGGATGGATCGACCCCCTCCTCACGTTCATCGTAAGGAGGGGGTCGACGGTTCGAGTCCGTCAGAGGGCTCTGCAAAAGCCCCGCACACGGGGCTTTTCTCTGATCTAGCTAGATTGCAGGGAAAAGCGCTCTGAGAGTGCGATTCTCCGCCCGCAGCTCGAATGGCAAGGAATGCCATGAAGAAGGGCCTCCCCGGTGACACGCTCCGGCTTGTCACTGGGAGCTATCGCAGAGGAGGCCCACTTCGATGTTGTACGCCGGTTTGGATCTGAGTCGCAAGCGTCTCGACTTCCACTTGCTCGACAGTGAGGGTATGACGCTCGAGGTTGGTGCTGCCCCGCCTGATGCAGACGGCCTCGATGGACTGACCGAACCTCTCGCTCGGTACGGGCGCCGATTCGCGCCGCGATCGAGTCGATGAACGGGCCCGCTTCGTGCACGACCGGCTCGCGCTCGCGGGCTGGCAGGTCGAGATCGCCGACGCGCAGAAGGTAAAAGGACTTGCGCCGCTGGCTGCAAGACCGACCGGATCGACGCTTGGGTGCTCGCCGAGCTGGCGCGTCGCGATCTGGTGCCGGCGATCTGGCTGCCCGACCCGCGCGTGCGCGCCGAGCTCGAGCGGGCACGTTGGCGGCTGCACCTCGTCCGCACCGCTCCAGCTTGAAGCAGCGGGTGCACGCGGTGCTGCTCACGCACGGCAAGCCCTGCCCGGTCTCCGACCTCTTCGGTGTACGCGGCCGCCAGCTGCTCGCCCGGCTCGCACTGCCCGAGCCCTGGCAGAGCACGATCGAAGCCAGTCTGCGCCTGATCGACGAGCTCGACCGTGAGCTCGGCGAGTGCGACCGCGAGCTGCGCCGGCTCGGCGCCGACCACCGCTACGTGCCGCTGCTCTGCACCGTCCCAGGGATCAGCTGGGTGCTCGCCTACACGATCGCCGCCGAGCTCGGCGACATCGGCCGCTTCCCCAGTTCGCGCAAGCTCGTCGGCTACAGCGGCCTTTGCCCGCGCGTCTACCAATCCGGCGAGCGCGACCTGCGCGGCCCGCTTGCCAAGCAGGGACCGCGCTACCTCCGTTGGGCGTTGGTCGAGGCCGCCACCCACGCCTGCACGCATCCGGCCTACCGCCAGCGCTACACGGACACGAAAGCGCGCATCGGCAAGCAGCGGGGCGCCAAGGTCGCCCAGGTCGACCTCGCCCGCCGCCTCGCCGAAGCGATCTGGCACATGCTCACCGCGAACAACCCTTCGCTCCCAAAGGCGCCACCGACCCCTGGCCGCCTGACGGTCCTTAAGGAGCTGCGCCACCGGAGCGAACTCCAATCGGCCTTGTCCCCCTTCGAGGAGGCGATAGAGAGATGAGCCCAGCTCGCCACGACCACCGACAGCGCCCGCCCTGACTGGGCGATGCAGCAACCACCGCTTGACCCGCGGCCTTTCTTCATCGAGAGGGGGTCGACGGTTCGAGTCCGTCAGAGGGCTTTCAGAAGTTCCTGTTAATCAGCTTTCCTGACCAGCGCTGGTCGTCACGGCTTCTGACCTCGACGTCCACCGAGCGTCCACCACCCGCCGCGAACGCCTTCGGCGAAGCCTGGAAACCGAATCGCTGCGCGATTCGACGGTCCTCCGGGTCTACGTCCACCCAGCGTCCACCGCCCGCTCGAGCGCAAGCGCATCGAGGAGCGACACGGCGTGCTCGTGGCTGTCAACCGCGAGATGGCCGTAGTGGAGATCGATCATCGCGATGCTCGTACCCATGAACCGTGACAGAGCGAACACCGGCACGAAGCGCGAAGGTGGCGCAAGTGTGGCGCAGGTCGTAGAGGTCGCGCAGCGGCTCGATCCCGACTGCTTTCTGGACGGGCTTCCAGTGGCGGCGGTTGAAGTTGCGGAAGTCGAGGTAGCCGCCGCGCGCGTTCGGGAAGAGCAGCAGGCCGTCTTGCCGCGACTGGAGTTTGTCGAGCGCCTCGATCGCGATCGCCTGCAGCGGAACCGCGCGCCTGTTCAGCCGCGTCTTGGTGTGCTTGACGCGCCTGTTCGCATACGCCCGCGGATGTGGACGACACCGGCCGCAGGATCGATGTCGCCGTGTTCGAGCGCGAACAGCTCGGAGGGTCGAAGCCCGGTTGCAGCGGCGAACACGACCATCGGCCCGAGGGTCGGGCCGAGCCGCTGGGCAAGTGACCGGATCTGCTGCCAGGACTCGAACGGTCGCTGCTCCCGGCAGCGCCGGCCGGGATTCGGCACGCGCTTGGCGGGGATTGTCATCGATCAGCTTCCACACAACCGCCCGATTCAGCACCTGCGGAGAGCCTGGGTCGCTTCAAAGCGGTTGCCCTTCCGGAACGGTGAGCCGCCACGCGCAGACCTGCTCTGGCGAGAGCTCAACAAGGCGCACCTCACCCAGCGCGGCGGTCGCCTTCCCGAGCAGCCAGCGGAGCTTCGCCACCGTGACGCGCTCTCCCGGATGCGTGCCCAGGTACTCCTCGACCCACTCGTCGAGCGTCAGCGTCGCCGAACGGCCGCCGGGCAAGAGCCGGGCAAGCCTGCTCTGAAGTGCCCTCCTCGCCTCAGCCCTGGTGCTGAACCCGCCTACCTGCAGTCTCGTCGAACCGCGCCCGGCGACCCGATAGCGGTACGCCCACAACGGCTTACCGTCCCTGCCAGTCGCCTTCAGCTTGAACACCTGGCCCTGCTGAATCATCACGTGACCTCCTGGATTGACTGCGAGATCCAGGAATCACAGCCGCGCCGCGACGATGACCACCCCTCTCAGCGAGAGGTGGTTATTCGGGAACTCAAGTAAGAGCACGCTTGGGCAGGCGAGCAACGCATGCCAGTAGTGCCTGACAGAGATGCTCACTCCTAACCGGGAGCGGGAGGGTCGAAGTCCTAGACGTTGAACTCACTACTCGCATCCGTCCTGAGGAGGACCTCTTGCGCGTACGTGCCTTTCTGCCGCTTAGCGGGATCGCTTTCGTCGTTCTCATCGTGATCGGCCTCGCCGTATCTGGCAGCTCGCCTTCTCCCGACGCGCCCGCTGACGAGGTCGTTTCGTTCTACCGCGATAATGAGAACAGAGCCAGGACTGGGATTTGGTTCTTCGCCTTCGCCATGCCCTTCCTCCCCCTCTTCGCGAGCAGCCTTGCCGGGCTGCAGCGACCCGAAGGGCAAGACTCACGTGTGGTCTGGCGCCGCTTGCTCCTCGCAGGCGCCGCAATCATGAGCGCCATGCTCGGGGTAGTGATCACCACTCAGCTGGCACTCGCCGACAGCGGCACCGAAAGCCAGATAGCACCCGAGGTCATGCAGGCACTCAACGTGATTGCTAGCTACGTCGTCTACGCGCTGTTGCCGGCAACCGGGACGATGATGCTCGGTGCCGCAGGTTCGCTTCTTGGTCGCGAGCGAGTCCATGGGTGGCTGGGGTGGGCTGCGCTCGTCCTTGGCATCTGCCTCTTCGTGCCATTCATCGGTGTTCTCGCACTCATCCTGTCGCTCGTGTGGATCATCGTTGCGAGCGTCACTCTGTTCCGCGCACGCGCAGCCGAGCCAACGCTCGCCCCTGCCGCCTAGAGGGTCCCCCCTCGCCGAACCGGTCGTCTCTCTGCAAGGTTCGTCCCAAGGCGAACGACAACCACGAGAAACACTGGCATAGGTGCGCCGCCGATCTCGGAGACGAGCTCGGAGAGCTGGTCTGGGTGCTTGAGGTTGATGGTACGGCCCGGTCATTTCCCAGGCCGACCCCGAAAGTCAACCGGCCGCCGCTGAGACGGTCGAGCGCCGCGCTCTCCCGGCCACTTTGACCGGGCGGCGCCGAGCGAGCGGCGTGACCGTGCCGAGCTGGATCCGCTCGGTCGAGCGCCTTTCGCTCGCTCCTGCTGCCGCTGAAGGCGATCGCGCTCAACCTGCTCTCCGTCTTCGCCGCCTGGGGCGTGATGACGCTCGTCTGGCAGCACGGCGTAGGCGCCGAGCTCGTCTTTGGAGCCGAGGCGTCCGGCTCGATCGAGTTCTGGGCGCCGATGATGGTCTTCGCCCTTCTCTACGGACTCTCCATGGAGTACGAGGCCGCGGGACGCGCGTGGCGCTACCGTATGCCCCACATGCAGGTGCACGGACGCGCACGCTCGCGCGCTCACTGAACACGTGACTGCACTCCTCTTGGCGGCGGTGGCCGCGCTCGTTGCGGTCAACGGCTTCTTCGTCGGCGCGGAGTTCGCGCTCGTGCGAGCGCGACGCTCCCGGCTCGACTCGCTCGCGAGCTCGGGGACGCGCGGCGCCCGGCGGGCGCTCCACCAGATCGACAGCATCGACTCCTATCTCGCCGCGTGCCAGCTCGGGATCACGATGGCCTCCCTCGGGATCGGGTTTCTCGGCGAGCCCGCGATCGCGCGCCTGCTCGAGCCGACGCTCGGCGAGTTCATGAGCCACGCGGTCGCCGTCGCCGTCTCGATCACGATCGCGTACATGATCGTCACCTTCGCGCATATCACGGTCGGCGAGCAGGTGCCGAAAATCTGGTCGATCGTGCACCCGGAGACTGCCGCTCGCTGGGTGGCCGGTCCGCTGCACGTCTTCTACCTCGTATCGCACCCCCTCACGTGGGTCCTCAACTCGGTGTCGAACGGACTCCTGAGGCTTGTCGGAACGAACCCGCGCGCGGAACTGAAGGAAGGGGGCGAAGACGTACGCGTGCTCATCGCCGAGAGCGCGGTCGGAGGACAGCTCGACCCGCGCGAGGCGGCGATGCTCTCCGGCGTCTTCGAGCTGCACGAGCACCAGTCCCGACAGGTCATGACCCCGTTCCATGCGGTCGTCACGATCGAGAGCCGCGAGCCGGTCCGAACCGCACTCGACCGGTGCCTCGATTCGGGTCATACCCGGATCGTGGTCGTGAACACCGACGGCCACGACCGAATCCTGGGCGTCGCCCACACGAACTCGCTCACCAAGCTCGTGCTCTCCGGCGAGGGGGGCGGCGAGGTCGCGCGCGTCGCAAAACCCGCGCTGATCGTGCCCGAGACGAAGCCCCTCGACGACCTCCTCGCCGATCTCCAGCGCGACCGAACGACCCTCGCGGTTGTCGCCGACGAGTACGGGAGCCCGGCCGGAATCGTCACGGTCGAGGACATCGTCGAGGAGATTGTCGGCGAGATCGCCGACGAGACGGACCCCGTCACGAGCCCGGTGCGGCAACTGGCGAACGGCGACTGGTACGCACGCGGCGACGTCCCGATCGACGATCTCACCGATTACGGCGTGGAGCTGCATCCGTCGCCCGACTACACGTCGATCGGCGGACTCGTGTTCGGCGAGTTGGGGAGGCTGGCCACGATCGGCGACATCGCCCATGTGGACGGCTATTCCCTCCGTGTGGAGTCGGTGCGAGCGAACCGGATCACAGCCGTGCGCATTCGCGACCACCGCGCAGAGGAGACAGCGGACACCACCGCATGACGCTTCGGAAGCGGCGCTACGTGAAGAGGCTCACGGCGCGAGCGATGACCAGGCCGACGATGACGAGCGAGATCGTCGCTTGCACGAGCATCGTCAACTTCGCCCACGCTGACAACGGCATGACGTCGGTGGGGCTGAATCCCATCTCGTTCGTGAAGCCGAGGTAGAAGTAGTCCACGAACATCGGCCGCCAGCCGGGTGGAGCAAGGTCAGGATCCGACTGCTGGGGAAACAGAAGGTCCTGATACGGACGCTCCCCTCGGGACCGCGCGAGTGGTCCGCCGCCGTCGAACATCCAGTACAGGAGCCCGAACACGAGGTTGTTTGCCGGCCCACACCAGCGCGCCAGTCGCGAGCAGGCTACCGGCGTCCTCGGTGACAGCCGCCCCCTGACCAGGTCAACGGTCAGAACCACCGTCGACGCGAACGCACTGACGGGCTCAGGCTGGGAGCGCGGCGTCCCACAGGAGTATCTCGAAGGGCTCGTGGCCTACTGGCGCGACGAGTTCGACTGGCGCGAGCAGGAGCGCAGGCTCAACGGGTTCCCGAAGTTCGTGACGACGATCGACGGTCAGCCGATCCACTTCCTGCACGTGCGGTCTTCGGAGCCCGACGCGCTGCCGTTGATCGTCACCCACGGCTACCCCGTCTCGATCGCCGACTTCGTCGACCTGATCGATCCGTTGAGCAATCCCCGTGCCCACGGCGGCGAACCTGCCGATGCGTTCCACCTGGTCGTCCCGTCCCTCCCCGGTTTCGGGTTCTCGGCACCGCTCACGGGAACGGGGTGGGAGGCCGCCCGCACCGCGAGGGCCTGGGTCGAGCTCATGCACCGCCTCGGCTACGAGCGCTGCGTCGCCCAGGGCGGAGACATCGGCGCGGGATCACCGGCATGCTGGGAGCGCTCGATCCCGAGAGGGTCGTTGCCACCCACGTCAACACCGATCCGTTGGCGATCGCACTCATCGGCGAGCACATCGGCGTAAACCTCGAGGCCTTCGCCGCGTCAGAGGAGCTCTCGGAGCATGAGCGCGAACGTATCGAGTACCTCGTTCGATACTCGGCCGAGGGCGAGGGCTACCTGCAGCTGCAGTCGACCCGCCCGCAGACGATCGCGTTCAGCCTCACGGATTCGCCCGTCGCGCAGCTTGCGTGGATCGTCGAGAAGTTCAGGGAGTGGACCGACCCCGGCGCCGAGCTCCCCGAGGATGCGGTCGACCGCGATCAGCTGCTGACGAACGTGAGCATCTATTGGTTCACTCGCACGGGCGCCTCCGCCGCCAACTTCCTCTACGAGGCCGCCAACTCGAGCGAGTGGCTTGCCCCAAGCGGAGACGCCACAGGGATGGGCGGCCTTCGCGGCCGACCTGCTCGTCCGACGGTTGCTCGACCCCGAGGAGCGAATCGAGCACTGGTCCGAGTTCGAGCGGGGCGGCCATTTTGCTGCCATGGAGGCGCCAGACCTGCTCGTCGACGACATGCGGACGTTCTTCCGCGCCTTCCGGTGAGCATCGAGATCGCAGCCGGGCTCCCGGCGCTGGACCGGGTACCAACGAGGAGTGGAGGGAGGACTCTGATCGAGAGCGGCGACGTGACCGTCCTCTTCTCAACCTGCTTGTGCTGACGGCGCGCCTCGCATTGGACGCCGCGTAGAAGCGAACTGCAGTCAGCCAGCGGAAAGGCGACGTCCATCGAGAATGGAGCGGCTATGGAGCCGAGCGGTCGCAACCGGCCGCAACCGGTGGCAAATGCGACGATGCCCAAAACGGCTCAGACAAGCCAAAACCGTTGCCGTGGCTTGCGACCAGTTGCCGTGACCCCAAAATGGTAAGGAGGGGGTCGACGGTTCGAGTCCGTCAGAGGGCTCTGCAAAAGTCCCGTAAATCGGGACTGTTCCGCTTTTTCCGTCGAAGAACCCTGCACAATCTCCAGCGTGCGGTGGGCATGGAGCCGTTTATGGAGCTGCGGTGTCCAGAGCACCGGCGGAATAGCGCAATTTTCGCGCCCCAAGCTGATCGGGCGCTGGGCCGGACCTGCCTTCGCCGAGACATCCGTCGCAAACGATTGCGTTGACACCGTTCTCTGCCGAGCGTGCTGGTCACCCTTGCATCCTTGGATCGTGCGTGGGGTCGGCGTACATGGGCGGGCAGCCGCGATAGATGGCTTTGGGGCGCAGTTCGTAGTGCCAGGGTTCGTTGCCGTAGACCTGGCATAGCCCGTACTCGGCGCCGTGCTCGGACAGCCACGCCGTGGCGTCGAACTGCTCAATGTCGACCGCGTCCCCCGACACGTGAGCAGATGTGTCGGGGGTGGCCACCCATCGGGCGGCTTCCTTTTCGGATCCGTACTCGGACACCGCCTCACGAAGAAGCCGATTCTGGTACTCCGGGGAACGCCAGCCACTATCGACGTAGAACTCAACCCCGTCCTCTGCGGCATCCGTTGCAGCGTGGCGCAGGGCACCGAGGAGAGCTGGGTCGAGATTGGCTACGCCCGGAATCTCGTCATCAAAGACCGTCGTGCCGTCGGTAACGGCACCGTCAGCCTCGCCAAGCGCACCACGGTGCTCACTCCGAAGACCACGGTGCTCACCGCGAAGGACGTCGATGGGTGCTGCGGCCGTCGAGGACGAGGAGGCCGGCAACTGGTAGCCGAGGGCTGCGGCGATCGCCGCGATGACGACTACCAGGCCAGCGACGCGGATCCTGCGAATCCGAATCCGACGGGTCGTTGTTCGTGCTCGTTTGCCGTAGGACATGCCGCCATTCAAGGCAGCGTGGTGTTGCCGGCACGTATCCGGTTTTCGATATGCCGGCGATACGTGCCGGCTCTAGCATCGGAGCATGCGTGTCTTGATCGTCGAGGACGAGCCCTATATGGCGGAAGCCATCCGCGATGGCCTACGCCTGGAAGCGATCGCGGCCGACATCGCAGCTGACGGCGACACCGCTCAGGAGCTGCTGAGCGTCAACACGTACGACATCGCCGTCCTCGACCGAGACGTTCCGGGACCTACGGGTGACGAGATCGCCGAACGCATCGTCGCCTCCGGCAGCGGCACGCCGATCCTCATGCTCACCGCTGCCGACCGTCTCGACGACAAGGCCACCGGGTTCGAGCTCGGCGCCGACGACTACCTCACGAAGCCGTTCGAGCTCCGAGAACTCGTGCTCCGTCTCAGAGCCCTCGACCGCAGGCGCCCCCACAACAGGCCGCCCGTGCGAGAGATCGCACGCCTGCGGCTGGACCCGTTCCGCCGCGAGGTCTACCGCGACGGCCGCTACGTCGCGCTCACCCGCAAACAGTTCGCAGTGCTGGAAGTCCTCGTCGCCGCCGAAGGCGGCGTCGTCAGCGCCGAAGAGCTCCTGGCGCGAGCATGGGACGAGAACGCCGATCCGTTCACCAACGCCGTCCGCATCACCGTCTCGGCACTGCGCAAACGGCTCGGCGAACCCTGGATCATCGCCACCGTGCCCGGCGTCGGCTACCGCATCGACACGCCACCAGACATCGAGCGTGAGGGCGGAGACCATGGATAGAGCCCCCGGTCTGAGCGTTCGCCTCAAGCTCACCCTCAGCTACGCCGGCTTCCTCATGGTCGCAGGCGCCGTGCTGCTCGCCGCCGGGTACTTCTCCCTTTCGCGTGGTGTGCACCCT
>DATFOC010000060.1:0-13780 GCA_035265935.1 Gaiellaceae bacterium | reverse complement strand
ACCCGGCCGTCGTCGTCGACGTTCGCCGAGCAGTGCATCGGCAGGACGCCATCGAGCGGGAGGCGGTCGTTCATGAGCGTGAAGATCGACTTCTTGATCTCGCCGGCGTAGAACGTGCCGCCGATCAGCACCTCCAGACGGTCCGGATGGAGGACGACGAAGGTCTCGCTGCGCGTTTCGTCCTCGGCCGGGTCGGCCTCGACGGCCGGCGCATGGAGGACGACCGCCTCCGGTTCGTGCTCCGCCAGCTTCTCCTCGGTCGGGTCGATGAATAGCGTCCTCGCAAAGAGCGCGTGCCAGGGGCTGTAGGTGATCACGCGTAGCGCAAGCCGGTGTTCGGGGTCGGCTCCGGCGAATGCGTCCACAACGTAGAGGTCCTGATCCGACAAGAACGAGGTCACCTTGTCGCGCAGGCCGTCGAACGCATGCTCGGGCAGCTCCGCGTTCACCTTCCCCCACCAGATCCGGTCCTCCGTGCTCGGCTCCCGGACGACGAACTTGTCGTTCGGCGAGCGTCCCGTGTGCTCGCCGGTGTCGACGACGAGTGATCCACCCTCGGCGAGCGTCCCATCCCCGCGCTTGAGCGCGTGGGTGTAGAGGAGCGCGACCGTCGGGTTGTGGTGAACGGTCCCGGCGGCCTCGATGCCGTGCACGCTCAGGTCGACTTGTCCGCGCAGGTCCTCGATGATCGCCATGGGTTCTCCTTGAGTTCCCAGCGTTGGGCCGGTCTCAAACGGGCTGCATATCGTATGACAATGGACGTTTCGCCGCCGGACCCGCCCCTGACCGACGGTCTCGTGACGCTCCGGCCGTGGGGCGAGGAAGGCGACGTCCAGGCGCTGGTCGACGCCTGCAACGATCGAGCGATCGCCGAGTTCCTTGACATCATCCCGCAGCCCTATACGGAGTCCGACGCCCTTGCCTACATCGCCATCACCCGGGAAGGCTGGGCTAGGGGCACGACGTCGAATTTCGCGATCGTGACCGACGGGCCACCGATCGGCTCGATCGGCGCCCGCTGGCTTCCAGAGCCCGAGGACGGAGTCGAGGTCGGCTACTGGGTCGCGGCGCAGGCGCGGAGACAGGGCATGTGCACCCGGGCCCTGAAGCTCGTCTCCCGGTGGCTGCTGGAAGACCACGGCGTCATGCGACTCCAACTCCGCGCCGACGAGGAGAACGCGGCGTCGAAGAAGGTGGCCGAGAACGCCGGCTTCATCCGCGAGGGAGTGCTCCGCTCGAGCCGCTACAACGCCCGGTTCGACCGCCGCGTCGACTTCGGCATGTACTCAATGCTTCCGGAGGAGCTGCCTCAGTCGTAAGCGGCGTCGACCCAGTCTGGACCGCCCCAACCAGGTCGAACGGGTAGTCGTTGACGACATGGGCCCAGATCAGCCAGGCCGTCCAGCGCGTCGCCCCGTAGAAGAAGCTTGCCCGGTAGAGGGCCAGCAGCGCCGTCTCCGGCAGCCAGCGGCCCATCCAGACCCAGGTCGGATCGGCCGGCACGATCGTCGCGCGGAAGTAGGCCTTCGTGAGGATCCGCCACGAAAGCAGGCCGTAGACCACCCATACGCCGTCCCAGACAAACCCGAGCCCGCTGAAGTAGGCGGCGGCGTCGGTCAGCCGGCCGGTGTGTCCAGCGTACGCCCAGGCGCCGATCCCGAACGTCTCGGTCGAGAACGGGAACAGCAGCATCGCCCCGATCGTGTCGCCCACGTCCGTGAGGACGTGAGCCCAGTTGCCGAACAGGAAGCTGAATGCCCAGATGTGGCTGCGCGTGAGCAACAGGATCGCTAGGGACACCGCAAGGCCAAATGCCAGCGAGTGCGTGAAGCCGACGCCCGGCCAGCCACGGTGGAACTGCACCGGGTTGTCCGCCTTGAGCTCGATGCAGAGAACGTCGATCCCGTATACGAACCACTTCGTGAACATGTCCGGCGAGTACGAGCCGATCAGCAGGGGGATGAATGCCACGCGCCGGCCGAGGTGGCGCTGGATCGCATAGGGCTCGAGGTCGTGGGCCGCCCAGCTCACTGCAGCCTCCGGACAAGCGACGGCAGGATCCAGACGACGAGCAGGAGGAAGGCCGTGCCTTCGACCCACGAGTAGAGCGGGTCCGGAAGGGCGACACCCAGCGCGATGTAGGCGACGGCTGCGACGAGGTAGAGCCTGAGCTCACTTATCGCTGATCCGGTAGATCACGCCGCGACCGTGGTCGGCTACGAGCAGTCCTCCCCGCGCGTCGACCGCGACCGCGAGCGGGTGGGAGAAGCCGGTGGCGAACGTCGATACCGAGGCCGGGCGGCCGGGACGGAGGAGCACGCGCGTCAGCTTCCGTCCGTGGTCGCGTTTCAGGTACTCGCCCCACTCCGCGACATAGAGCGCGCCCTTCCAGAACGCCATGCCGCCCGGTGCAGAGTGTGGCTCCAGGTAGGCGACGGGAGCCGTGACGCCGCGGCAGCTTCCGCGGAGGCGTTTCGCGCGGTGGCTCGGCCAGCAGCGAGGCCAGCCGAAGTCGCGGCCGTCGCGAAGCTCAACGATCGTCTCGGCCGGCTCGCGATCCCCGAGCTCGTCCCGCTCGTTCACGGACGCGTACAGGCGCCCGGTGGCGGGATCTACGGCGAGCCCATAAGGGTTGCGGAGGCCGCGCGCGACGATCCGCAGGCCGGACCCGTCGGGGTTGACGGAGAGGATCGCGGCGCTCAGACGGCTCTTTTCGACGCAGACATCGCACGTCGACCCGCTGCCGAGATACAGGCGGCCGCGCCGGACGATGACGTTGTCCTGCTGGTGACGGCCGAACGGCAGGTTTCGGAGGATCGCCCTCCGCTGCCCGCTGCTCACCCGCCACAGCGTGCCCTTGGCGGAGACGAAGAGGTTCCCGCGGAGCCAAGCGAGCCCGAGCGGCGTCTCGAACCCGCGGAGCACCACGCGGACACGACGGGTCCGCGGGTCGATGCTTACGACCTCGCCGCCCTCCTGCGTGAGGTAGAGGACACCTCGCGGTCCCCACGCCATCGCAGTCGGCTTCTGGAGCCCGCGAACGTAGGTCTCCACCCGGAATCCGCCCGGCACCTTGGCCGCCTGGACGGCTCCGCCGGCGGAGGCCACGCCGAGGGCGAGGATCGCTCCGAGGCAGGACGCCACCTTCATGGGCGCGAATCCTGCCTGGATGGAGACTCAGGCGGCGATCGACCGTTTCTTGGCCAGTCCCGCGCTGTCCGACTCGACCCGGCGCGCCTACGGCGTCGACCTGGCGGAGTTCGGCACCTGGCTGCGGGCGCGGAAGGCGTCCGTCGAGGACGTGGACGCCCGCCTGCTCGCGGATTACGCCGCCGAGCTCGGAGCGGCGCGCCGAGGCCGAGAGCCGAGCAAGCTCGCGCCCGCGACGATCGCGCGGAAGCTCGCGGCCGTCCGCGCCTTCCTCCGCTTCACGCTTGGCGCCTCGAAGGTCCCGGACGCCCGGCTCGCGCCGCGGCGGCCGCGCCGGCTGCCGGAGGCGCCGAAGCAGGAGGAGATCGAGGCCGAGTTCGAGCGCTTCGCTTCCGGCGACCCGCTCGCGATCCGGAACCGCGCACTTGCCGAGCTCGTCTACTCGGCGGGGCTCCGCAGCCAGGAGGCGGTCGACCTCGACCTCGCCGACGTCGAGTTCGATCAGGAAGCGCTTCGCGTCCGCGGCAAGGGCGGCAAGGAGCGCGTCGTCCCGCTCGGCGAGGAAGCCGCCTACTGGGTCGCCCTGTGGCTCCGCGAGCGCCCGAAGCTGGCGCGCGGCGCCCACGACGCCCTCTTCATCTCCGCCCGCGGCCGACGGCTCGACACGAGCACGCTTCGCAAGCTCTTCCCCCACCCGCACCGCCTGCGCCATGCGTTCGCAACTCATTTGCTGGAGGGCGGCGCCGATCTGAGGACGATCCAGGAGCTCCTCGGCCACAGCTCGCTGTCGACGACGCAGATGTACAGCCACGTCGACGCGAAGCGCCTCCGGAAGGTCTATGACCGCGCCCACCCGCGATCCTGAGCTCGAGGGATTCCTGGCCCTCTCGACGGCGCGCCTCGCCCCGCGTACGGTCGAGGCGTACCGCCGAGACCTCGAGGCGCTCGCGAGTTGGCTCGGCCATTCGCCGTCGACGGTCACGACGCGGGAGCTCGAGCGCTACCTCGCCGAGCTCCGCGCACAGGGCCTCTCCGGGGCGACGATCGCCCGGCGCATCGCGTCGCTTCGCTCCTTCTTCCGCCACCTCGTCCTGATCGGCGCGACCGACGCCAACCCTGCGGCGGAGCTCGAGCTGCCGCGCCGCACGCGGCGCCTGCCTCGCGCGCTGTCTCCCTCCGAGGCCGAGCGGCTGATCGACGCTGCCGCGGGCACGACGCCGCGCAACCTTCGCGACCGCGCACTCGTGGAGCTCCTCTACGGCGCCGGCCTCCGCGTGAGCGAGGCGGTCGGTCTCGACAAAGGCGGCATCGACCTCGACCAGCGGCTCGTCCGGACGATCGGCAAGGGCGGCAAGGAGCGCGTCGTCCCCGTCGGCCGCGAGGCCGTCGATGCGCTGCGCCGCTACCTCGCGCGAGGTCGCCCTCACCTCGATCGCCGGCACCGCTCAGCGCTCTTCCTGAACGCCCAGGGCGGGCCCCTCACGCGGGCCGGGGCGTTCCTGATCCTGCGGAAAATGGCGGGCAAGGCGGGCCTCGAGCCCGAGCGCGTGCATCCCCATCTGCTGCGTCACACGTTTGCAACACACCTCCTTGAGGGAGGAGCAGATCTAAGGAGCGTTCAGGAAATGCTCGGACATGCCGATCTGGCTACCACGGAGCTCTACACCCACGTAACCGATCGGCGGCGCCGGGAGTTGTATTTCCAGGCGCATCCCCACGCAAAGCGAAGGACGAAATGATCGAGATGACCACCGAAACAGCTCTTCTCCTCGCCTCCAGCACCGGCGTGGGCGTGCTGATGATGAGGGCGGGGATCGAAAAGAAGATGCTCGAGTGGAAGCGTCAGGCACGGAACTGCGCCGGATGCGGAAAGCCGCTGCCCGGTCAGAGCGTCTGCAGCTGCTCGCGCTCCTAGCGCGCCCGGCTCTTCTTCGTCAGCTGCGCGGCAACCCGCTTCGCCGCTTCTCGCAGCTCGCGATCGAGCTCGTCGTCGTCCGCGATTCCCTCGAGCATCACGATCGTGTCACGGTGGGGTGAGCCGTTCCTGAGCACGAGGATCGCCAGGCGGCGGACGGTCGCGTTCGGGTCGGCTGCCGCCAGCGAGTGAAGGAGCGAGCGGTCGGCGTTGACGTCGCCCGGGTGGTCCCGCGAGAGGAGCTCGAGCGACAGGAGCGCGGAGCCGCGGCTCGCCGGGCTCTCGTCCTGGAGGCCGCGCCGGAGGAGCTCGAGCTTCTGGCGGTAGCGAAACTGCCCGATCGCGCGGTACGCCAACGCGCGCTCGCGGAAATCGGGACTGCGGGCCGCGCCTTCGATCTCGTCCTGCCACTTCGTCCGGTGCGCCGCGAGCTCTTGCTCCTCGCCCCGCTCGGCCAGCTCGGCCGCCTCGGCAGCCGCTGAGGCGAGATCAGACAGTGGAGAGCGAGCGGGGAGCCGGGCCGACGTACTTCGCCGAGGGCCGGAACAGGCGGCCGGTGCGCTTCTGCTCGAGGATGTGCGCCGACCAGCCAGCCACGCGCGAGCACGCGAACATCGCCGGCGCGAGCGGCGGCGGGATATCTGCCACGTCGAGGACAATCGCCGAGTAGTACTCGACGTTCGTGGCCAGCACGCGGTCGGGAGACTTCTCCTGGAGCGCCTTGAGGGCGACCTCCTCGAGCTGCTCCGCGACCTCGACCTGCGGCGCCCCGAGTTCCTTGGCCGTCCGCTTGAGGATGCGGGAGCGGGGGTCCTCTGCGCGGTAGATCCGGTGTCCGAAACCCATGATCCGCTTGCCTTTGTCCAGTGCCTCCCGTACCCAGCGCTCCGGGTCGCCCATCGCCTGCACTTCCTCCAGCATCGGCTTCACGTACGCCGGCGCGCCGCCGTGGAGCGGCCCGGAGAGCGCTCCGACCGCCGACGACAGGGCGGCGCCGCAGTCGGCGCCGGTGGAAGCCGTGACTCGGGCAGCGAAGGTGGAGGCGTTCAGGCCGTGCTCGGCCGTGCAGATCCAGTAGGTGTCGATTGCCTTCACGTGATCCGGGTTCGTCTCGCCGCGCCAGCGCAACAGGAACCGCTCGGCTGCGGTCTCCCCCTCCGCGACGACGTCGTCGGGCGCAGGCTCCCGTCCGTCGCCGACCGCCGCGGAGCACGCGACGATCTCCATCATCTGCGCGGAGATGCGCGCGAGGTCGGTCCGGGCCTGGTCGTCCGAGATCTCGTTCAGCTTGCCGAGGCCCCAGTGGCTCGAGAGGCGGGCTGTCTCGGCCTGGAGGTCGGACGGCGCGTTGCCCGAGAGCGCGGCCGGTTCGTAGGGCTCTGGCTCCGGCATCTTCGAGTCCAGGTCGTTGTCGACCAGCAGGCCCCACACGTTCTCGTACGGGTACTGGCCGACCAGCTCTTCGATGTCGACACCGCGATAGCGGAGCTGCCCACCTTCGCGATCGGGCTCGGCAATCTCCGTCTCGACGGCGACGACGCCCTCGAGGCCCGGCTTGAAGTCGCTCATACGGCGCAGAGCGTACCCCGAAGACCCGGTGACGAATCGGTAGAGTCGCCGCCGCATGGCTCACCGAGTCACCCTCATCCCCGGCGACGGAATCGGGCCGGAGCTCACGGAGGCTACGCGCCGGGTGCTGGAGGCGAGTGGAGCCGAGTTCGACTGGGACGTCCAGTTCGCCGGAACGGACGTGATGGACCGAAACGACGGGAACCCGCTGCCCGATCACGTCCTCGATGCGATCCGCGAGACGGGAGTCGCGCTGAAGGGGCCGATCACAACCCCCGTCGGCAGCGGCTTCCGCTCGGTGAATGTCGGCCTCCGGAAGGCGCTCGACCTCTACGGGCAGGTGCGGCCCTGTAAGAGCTACGAAGGCGTGCGGTCCCGGTTCGACGACGTCGATCTCGTCCTCATCCGCGAGAACACCGAGGACCTCTACGCCGGCATCGAGTACGAGCAGGGCGGCGAGGAGGCCGAAGAGCTGATCGCGTGGATCGAGAAGCACGGCGGCAAGCTCCGCCATCGCGACGCGGGAATCTCCATCAAGCCGCTGTCGGTCACCGGTACGCGCAGGATCGTCCAGTTCGCATTCGACTACGCGCGCCGCAACGGCCGACGCAAGGTCACGGCCGTGCACAAGGCCAACATCATGAAGTTCACCGACGGCCTGTACCTGCGCGTCGCGCAGGAGGTCGCCGCCGAGAACACCGACATCGAGTTCGACGACCGGATCGTGGACAACATGTGCATGCAACTCGTGCAGCGGCCCGAGGAGTACGACGTCCTCGTCTGCCCGAACCTCTACGGCGACATCGTCTCCGACCTCGCCGCCGGGATGATCGGCGGCCTCGGAATGGCGCCTGGCGGCAACTTGGGCGAGAAGGCGGCGATCTTTGAGCCCACGCACGGCTCGGCGCCAAAATACGCAGGCCAGAACAAGGCGAACCCGATGGCGCAGATGCTGTCCGGCGTGATGATGCTCAGGCACCTCGACGAGCACGAGGCAGCAGATCGCGTCGAGAGCGCGATCGCGGAGGTGATCCGCGAGGGGAAGAGCGTCACGTACGACATGAAGCCGACGCGCGACGACCCGACCGCGGTCGGGACGAGCGAGGTCGCGGACGCGATGATCGAGAAGCTCGGAGTGCGCGTTGCGTAGGAAGGTCACGGTCGTCGGCGCGGGGAACGTCGGCGCAACGTGCGCGCAGGAGCTCGCGCGCGGGGACTACTGCGACGTCGCGCTCGTCGACATCAAGGAAGGCCTCGCCGAGGGCAAGGCGCTGGACATCAACCAGGCCGCCGCGGTCCTCGGGTACGAACCGCGCGTCGTGGGCTCGACGGAATACGACATCACCGCGGGCTCCGACGTCGTTGTGATCACGGCAGGAGTGCCGCGTACCGGAGACATGAGCCGGGACGACCTGGTCTCGACCAACGAGAAGATCGTCGGGTCGGTGACGCAGTCGGTGGTGGGGCAGTCACCCGACGCGATCCTGATCGTCGTCTCGAACCCGCTCGACGCCATGTGTCACGTCGCCAAGAGCGTCTCCGGCTGGCCGAAGAACCGCGTGTTCGGGATGGCGGGGATCCTCGACACGGCACGGTTTTCGGCGTCGATCGCGTGGGCGACGGGAGCGTCGATCAAGGACGTCACCGCGATGGTGCTCGGTGGGCACGGCGACCAGATGGTCTCTGTCGTCTCCGCCACGACCGTCGGCGGCGTCCCGCTCCGCAAGCTGCTCGCCGACGACACGATCCAGAAGCTCGTCGAGCGCACCGCAAAGGGCGGCGGAGAACTCGTCTCGCTCCTCGGCACCTCCGCCTGGTACGCACCGGGCGGGGCGGCCGCGCAGATGGTCAACTCGATCATGCTAGACGAGAAGCGCGTCCTCCCGTGTACCGCGTACCTGGAGGGCGAGTACGGCATCGACGATCTCTACATGGGCGTGCCCGTGAAGCTCGGCGCGGAGGGGATCGAGGAGATCTACGAGCTCGACCTGTCCGACGACGAGCGGGGACAGCTACAGGCCTCGGCGGAGGCTGTGCGAGACGTCGTCGGGGTCCTCACGACGTAGCCCCGCAATGAGCTCACTGGCGCACTCGCGACGCAGGCGCGCCCCGCGCGCGCCTCGAACCTCGCCCAGCGCGATCCGGCTCGCGTTCGCCCCGTCGTCGCGCTGTCCCCACTGTGGCCGTGACTCCAAGACCGTTCAGGGCGTCTGCGCGGACTGCTGGGGAAGCAAGGGCGGCAGGCAGTTCCTGGCCCGCAACAACGAGCCGCGCTGGCCGCCGGCACTCTCGCCGATCGTGGCCGGCGCCTTGCTCGCCGTGCTGCCGATCGCGATCTTGGTGCTCCTGTGGATCTTGGACTGACAGGCCGCACCGCAATCGTCTGCGGGGCGTCGCAGGGCATGGGCCTCGCCATCGCCGAGGCCTTCGCCGCAGAGGAGATGAACGTGGCCATGTTCGCGCGGCGCCGGAATGTCGTCGAGGCCGAGGCAGAGCGAATCGGAGCGCTGGCCGTGCAGGGCGACGTCACGAACCCGCAGGACTGCGAACGGCTCGTCGAGCAGACGGTCGAGGCGTTCGGCGGGGTGGACGTGCTGATCAACAACAGCGGCGGGCCGCCCCGCGGGCCGGCGCTCGAGGTGAGCGACGAATCGCTCGAAGCCGCCGTCGCGCTTCTCCTCGTCTCGGCGGTCCGACTCACGAATCTCTGCCTGCCTCATCTGCGTCGAAGCCCAGCGGGCCGCGTGATCAACATCGAGTCGAGCACTGTCAAGGAGCCCGCCGACAACCTCGCACTCTCGAACGCCGTCCGCCCGGGAGTCGTCGGGTGGGCCAAGTCGGTCGCGCGAGAGCTCGGGCCCGAGGGCATCACCGTCAACACGATCGCCCCCGGCCGAATCGACACCGAGCGGATCAAGGAGGTCTACCCGGACGGGCCTACCGACGAGGATCTCAAGACGATCCCGCTCCGCCGCCTCGGCCGTCCCGACGAGATCGCCTCCGTCGTCTGCTTCCTCGCGTCCGACGCCGCGTCGTACGTCACCGGCTCGGTGATCCAGGTGGACGGCGGCCTGATCCGCAGCCTGCTTTGAGCGGCTCCAACACAATGAGCCTTGTGCCCCCGGATCGCGCTGGACGGCGCGCGCCCCGAAGACGAAGCACATCGTGTTGAAGCGTCTGCGACGGCTCTCGTGGCCGTTCTGGCTGATCGGCGCCGGCATCGTGCTGCTCGCCGCCGCGGCAGCCCTCTACCTCGCTCCCTCGGACCGCTACATCTTCCTCCCGGACGAGGCCCGGCCACTCGAGCCCCGCGTGGAGGTCGAGGGCGAGAAGCCAGACCCCAACGGCGGTGGGATCTACTACGTGGCCGTCGACGTCCGGAAGGCGTCGCTGCTCGAGAAGGCGTTTCCCGGATTGTTCGAAGGGGCCACGCTGGAGCCTGCCTCCAACGTGCTTGAGGAGGGGCAGGACGAACAGTCGCGCCGCCGCTGCGAGCTGGCCGCCATGAAGAAGAGCCAGGAGTACGCGACGGCAGTCGCGCTCCGGGAGCTGGACTACCAAATCCCGACGACGCTGCTCGGGGTCGCCGTCGAAGGAACCTTTCCAGGCTATCCGGCCGCCGGAAAGCTCCGGAGCTGCGACTGGATCAGGGCCGTCGACGGGACTCCGGTCCGCCGCGCACAGCAGGTGACACGTGCTCTCTCCGCAAAGAAGCCGGGCCAGCTCGTCAGGATGCGCATCGAGAGGGAGGGCGAGCGAAGCACGGTTGTCGTCCGTGCGGCCCGCGATCCGCGCCAGCGCAGCCGTGCCTTCGTCGGCGTCTCGGTCACCGACGTCTTCCAGGTCGCGGAGGCTCCTGTGGACGTGGAGATCGACCTCGGCCAGGTGGGCGGCCCTTCGGCGGGGCTTGCGTTCGCGCTGCAGGTCATGGAGGAGCTCGGCGAGGGGATCGATCGCGGCTACCAGCTGGCGGCGACGGGAGAGATCTACCTCGACGGCTCGGTCTCGCGCGTCGGCGGAATCAAGCAGAAGACGATCGGCGCGAGGCGTTCGGGGATGGATCTCTTCCTCGTGCCTGGGGATAACGCCCGCGAGGCGCGCCGGTACGCCAAAGGCCTCCGTATCGTCCCTGTGGACAGTTTTCAACAGGCGTTGCGCGCACTGGCAACCCTGCCGCCCAAGGCGTAGAAATCCCCGGTATCCGCCGGTTTTCGGACCGTGCGGAAATTGCAGACATTTCGTCTTTCACCCCCTTGCAACGCGACGCTCGAGGTCCCAAGATCCCCCGCCAGGAAGCGGCACCTTTGAGGAGGTTCGAACGCGGCGATGACAAAACGAGCCGAGGCGAGTTGCGACGACTGCTACTTCCGCAGGGCGGGACTTTGCGCCCTCCCCCTGGACTCCCCCTGTCCAACGTTCCGGCCCGCAAGGCCCCGCACACTGCGGCCGCCGCAACAGCCTCGGCTCGTGCCGCGTTCCTCCGAAGCAGTCGCCTCCGCCGCCTAAGTCCTAGACTCGAGCCCCATGCGTTTCCGCAGGTCGCAGGGCGACGGCACCGACACCTTCCAGCCGCGCCTGTGGCTGATCCTCGTCGGACTGATCGCGATGTTCCTCTACCTGCTCGCGTTCATCTCGATGAACGACGACCAGATCGACATCGACTTCGTGTTCTTCACCGCGACCGTCTCGCTGATCTGGGCGATGGTGCTGATGGTTGGGTTCGGCGTCCTAGGCGGCGTGCTGCTGTCGCAGCTCTACCGAAGGCGACGCGGAGACAAGCCCCGCCAGGCGCCTAACAGCCTCCCGTAGCTGCGCCGGCGAGGCGAAGCTGTAGGCCAGCCGGGCCGAGCTCCGCCCGCCGCCGGCCCATGGATAGAAGTCCGGTCCTGCGATAAACGAGACGCCGATCGCCTGCGCGGCGTGCAGGACGGCCCGCGCGTTCGCGCCGCCCGGCAGGTCGAGCCAGAGGAAATAGCCGCCCTCGGGCCGGCTCCAGCGCGCACCGGTCCCACCCAGGTGCTCGTCGAGTGCGGCCAGCAGTTCGTCCCGCCTGACGCCGAGGAGCGAGCAGACCAGCTGGATGTTCCGCTCCAGGTGGCCGCGGCGGAGGAACTCGTGCACGGTCGCCTGCGGAAGCAGCGCCGGAGTGATGTACGTCGAGGCCGCCGCCGACTCCACCGCTCGCGCGAGCCGCTCCGGCAGGACGAGGTAGCCGACGCGGATGCCGGGTGCGACGGTCTTCGAGAACGAGCCCGAGAAGGCGACGTGCTTCCCGCCGTCCAGCTCGAAAAGAGTCGGCGGCGCTTCGCCCTCGAAACGGATCGGCCCGTACGGATCGTCCTCGACGACGAGGAGGTCGTGCTCGGCCGCGAGCTCGACGAGACGACCGCGGCGCTCGGCTGAAAGCGTCCGGCCGGTCGGATTCTGGAACGTCGGGATCACGTAGAGGAACGCAGGACGCGGCCCGCGCCGCAGCTCAGCCTCGAGCGCGTCGACGTCGAGCCCGTCCTCGTCACACCGCACGGGCGCGACCTCGGCACCCAGCGAGCCGAGGATTCTGAGTGGCCTGTCGTAGGTCGGCGCCTCGACGAGCACCCGCGTGCCGCCCCCGGCCACCGCCTGCGCGAGGAGCGCAAAGCCCTGGAGCGATCCGTTGGTGAGGACGACCCGAGCCTGGGAAACCCCGTGCTGCTCGGCGATCCACCGGCGAAGCGGCGCATAGCCCCCTGCCGGGCCGTAGGAAAGGATCGTCGCGCCGTCCGCCCGCACGGCTGCCCGAGCGCACTCGGCGAGCTCCTCGACCGGTACGCATTCCGACGCCGGGACCCCACGGGCGAGGGAGATCGTCTCCACGTGTCGAGGGTAGGAGGCTCGTCGGATGTCAGCGGAGGCGCCGTCAGGCACGTGCGCCGACGAGGTCCGCGGCGAGCTGAGCGACCTCGGTCGGCGTCGTGCCGACGCGGACGCCGCAGGCCTCGAGGGCTTCCTTCTTGGCCTGCGCCGTGCCGGAGGTGCCGGAGATGATCGCGCCGGCGTGGCCCATCGTCTTGCCGGGCGGCGCCGTGAAGCCGGCGATGTAGGCGACGACGGGCTTCGTCATCTCGGCGTGGATGTACTCGGCTGCCTTCTCCTCCTCGGCGCCGCCGATCTCGCCGACGATGACCACGATCTCGGTCTCGTCGTCCGCCTCGAACTTGGAGAGCACGTCGATGAAGCCCGATCCGACGACGGGGTCACCGCCGATGCCGACGATGGTCGAGCTGCCGAGCCCGAGCTGTGTGAGCTCGTGGCCGATCTGGTACGTGAGCGTCCCGGACCGGCTGACGAGGCCGATCCGGCCCTCGCGGAAGATCTCGGCCGGGATGATGCCGACGTTCGCCTTCCCCGGAGACAGCGCGCCGGGGCAGTTCGGCCCGAGCATCGTGATGCCCTTCGGGCGGATGTAGTTGTAGACCCGCAGCATCTCGTGGGCCGGGAGCCCCTCAGCGATGCAGATCACGGTCTCGATGCCCGCGTCGACCGCCTCGTAGACGGCGTCGGTCGCGAAGCGGGCCGGAACGAAGACCATCGCCGTGTTCGCGCCAGCCTCGCCCGCCGCCTCGGCCACGGTGTCGAACACCGGGATGCCCTCGACCTCACTTCCGCCTTTCCCGGGCGTGACGCCGGCGACGACGTTCGTCCCGTAGTCGCGGTTGCGGACACCGTGGAACGAGCCTTCCCGGCCGGTCAGCCCCTGGACGACGAGCTTGGTGTCGTTGTCGACGATGATCGCCATCAGTGCCCTTCAGGTGACGCTGCCCCGCTTCTGGGTCGTGAGCACCAAGCCGAGCGCACACTCGGAGGAGCCAAGGCTAGGAAGCATTGGCGACGACGAGGGTTGGCTCGGGCGCCGCGTGATCGCGGGCCAGAAGCCGGCGTGTGTTGCCTGGAGGGGCACTTACTTGCGGCCTCTGATCACCAGACGATCGAGCGTGATCCAGCCGTCCTGAATCCTGTCGCCGAGGAGCTCGCGGACCCGCTGCACGTCCTCGTCGCTCGTGCCCGCCCGCGCGAGCCAGGGCTCGACCTCGATCGGCTTCTCGAGGCGACGCGCCTCGTCGACCTGCAGACCGGCGGAGGCGAAGCAGCCGCGCCACTCACCCTCCG
>DATFOC010000059.1:0-8199 GCA_035265935.1 Gaiellaceae bacterium | reverse complement strand
ACGAAGAACCTCTTCTGCCTCGGCGACGGAGGGTTGGTGACCGCCAACGACGAAGACCTCGCCGAGAGGATCCGCATGCTCGCCTTCCACGGCTCGCGCGACAAGACCACGTTCGACTTCGTCGGCTACAACTCGCGCCTCGACGAGCTCCAGGCTGCGTTCCTTCGCGTCTTCCTCGAGCATCTCGATGAGTGGACGCGCGGCAGGCGCGAGGCCGCCGCCCGGTACGCCGACCTCGGCCTCGGCGATCTGGTCGAGCTGCCGGAGGACGAGCCCGGCCACGTCTACCACCTGATCGTCTCGCGGTCGCCCGAGCGGGACCGGATCCGCGAGACGCTGAGCGCGGCCGACATCGCCTCCGCGACCTACTACGCCACGCCGCTTCACCTCCAGCCCGCCCTCAGCTTCCTCGGCTACGAGCCTGGATCGCTGCCCGAGACCGAACGCGCCGCTGCGGAGAACTTCTCGGTGCCGCTGTGGCCCGGGATCGCGCAGGAGATCCAGGAGCGCGTGGTCGAGACCGTCCGTTCGGCCGTCGGCGCTCCGGTCAGCTGATGCTGCCGGTCAACCGCCACCGGCTGTGGCAGCTCGCGGCCGACGCCGGGCTGATCGCGCTCGCCTGGTGGCTCGCGTTCCAGCTCCGGTTCGACTTCGACGTCCCAGCCAACTTCCGGGACGGCCTCTGGACGACTGTCGCGATCGTGGTTGCCATCAAGCTCGCCGTCTTCGTTGCTTTCGGCTTCTACAACCGCTGGTGGCGCTACGTGTCCACGAAGGACATGTGGCGCGCCGCGCTCGGCGTCGTCGTCGCCTCGGTGATCGCCGCCTACGCGATCTACTTCATCGATCCGTTCGAGCGCCGGCTTCCGCGAGGCGTCGCGCTGATGGACGGCGTGCTGCTCCTAGGGCTCGTCGCCGGCTCGCGTCTCCTGGCACGGAGCATCTTCGAGCGGCCGTCCGCGTCGCGACTGGTGGCCCGCGGCAAGGAAGTGATCGTCGTCGGCGCCGGCGACGCGGGCCAGCTCGTGATCAAGGAGATGCAGCGCTCGCGCCAGCTCGGCTACACGCCGATCGGGATCGTCGACGACGATCCCCGCAAGAAGAACCTCCGCGTCCACGGCGTCCGCGTCCTCGGGACGACGGACGAGCTCCCGCACGTTCTGCGCGACAACCGGCCGGACGAACTCCTGATCGCGATCCCGTCCGCCTCGGGCGAGCAGCGCCAGCATGTCGTCGAGGTCGCGCGCAGGGAGGGCGTTCCCGTGAAGACGCTCCCCGGCCTCTACGAGCTCATCGCCGACGAGGACAACCTCGCCGCTCAGATTCGTCCGGTCCAGGTGGAGGACGTCCTCGGCCGCGAGCCGGTCGAGGTCGACCTGAAGGCGATCTCGTCCTACCTCGCAGGCGAGACCGTGCTGGTCACGGGCGCCGGGGGCTCGATCGGCTCCGAGCTCTGCCGGCAGATCTCCCGCGCGAACCCGTCGCGACTGATCCTGGTCGACCAGGGCGAGACCCCGCTCTTCGAGATCGAGCGGGAGCTCGTAGACGAGCGGCAGTTCACGGCCAGCATCCCCGTCCTCGCCGACGTCTCCAATCGCCGGAAGCTGGCCCAAGTCTTCGAGCGCTACCGGCCAGGTGTCGTCTTCCACGCAGCCGCGTACAAGCATGTCCCGCTCATGGAGGCGAACCCGCTCGAGTCGATCCGCAACAACGTCGTCGGGACGAAGGTCGTCGCCGACACGGCCGTCCGGTTCGGCGCCAAGCGCTTCGTGCTCGTGTCGACCGACAAGGCGCTCAACCCGAAGGCGGTCTACGGCCAGTGCAAGGCGCTCGCCGAGTGGATCACCGAGGCCTACGGCTGCCGAGAGGACGTCGCGACCCGATTCATGGCAGTCCGATTCGGCAACGTTCTGGGGTCCGCCGGCAGTGTGATCACGATCTTCCGGCGCCAGATCGCCAACGGCGGCCCGGTGACGATCACGCATCCCGACATGACCCGTTACTTCATGACGATCCCGGAGGCGGCGTCCCTCGTCGTCCAGGCCGGCTCGATCGGCGGCCGCGGCGAGATCTTCGTGCTCGACATGGGCGACCCGGTGGGGATCCTCGACCTGGCGCGGGACATGATCCGGCTCTCGGGCCGTGAGCCCGAGCGCGACATCCCGATCGACTTCATCGGGGTGCGGGCGGGGGAGAAGCTGCACGAGGAGCTCTGGGGCCCGGACGAGGAGATCGCCCCGACCGCACACGCGAAAATCTCGCGCGCTCGTCGCGCACCCGTCGTCGCCGAATGGCTGGACGCGGAGCTGGCGGATTTGGAGCGCCTCGTCGAGGACGGTGAGACGCTGGAGGCGGTCTCGCGCCTGTCGATGATGGTTCGCGTGCCGAAACGGGAAGTCACCGGTCGTGCCAGCAAAGCCGGCACGACCTCGGTCGGCGCCGCCGAGTCGCGCCTTAGGCGCTAGATCGGAAGCAGCAGGTCGAGCATCTCGGCGGGGTCGCGGCGGACCCGAGTCGCCTCACCTGAGTCCCGCTTCGAGACGACGAGGGCGCGCGGGTCCGTGATCGGCACCAAGCGCTTCTGCCGGATCAGCTCCTCGTCGACTCCGCCCAGCCGGCCGCCGAACGTCGTGTAGACCGGGACTCCGAGCGCCGCGGCCTCTCGGTTCATCGTCCCTCCTGCCGAGACGACGAGGTCCGAGAGGCCGATCAGGCTCTGCGCGTCCACGGCGCGTTCCGGAACGACGACTGCGGGCAGCTCGAGGCTCCGGACGTAGGCGCCCTGCTCGGCGGTGCGCGGCAGGACGACGACCTGGACGCCCGTCTGGTGCCCCAGGTGGTCGAGCACTTGGGGGAAGAGCGGGTTCGAGGTGCGGTGGTAGAGCGAGACGTCGGGCGGCGTCCGGACCACGACGAGCGTCCGTTTCGAGTCGAGCCTGAGCAGGTCGAGCACTGAGCGGTCGGGCTCGAATTCGGAGAGGTAGTACTCCTCCTTGAGGCCGGGATACTGCCGCAGCTTCGGAGTCTTGACGCCGTAGGGGCGCAGCCGCTCGGGGGGAATCGCATCGGGGACGACGACGAACGTCGCCGCCCTGAGGCCGAGCTGGTGCTGGAGCCAGGCGAACTCGTAGTCGAAGGTCGTCGAGCTGGGGATGCCGAGTCTCCTCGCGGTGATCGTCAGCTCGTGGGAGCCGTGGGCGAGAGCGGCGTCGATGTCACGGCCCTTCGCCCAGCTGCGAAGGCGGCCGAGCCTGGCCGTGAGCGCTCGGGCCTTGCCGAGCCGCGCGCGGCCCCCGTGGCTGCCGAACACCTCGGCCTCGATCCCGTGGAGCTCGAGCAGCTGGAGCGTCTGCGCGTAGTCGCGGGCTGTGATCTCGACGTCGTCGCCCCGCTCGCGCAGGATCCGGATCAGCGGCCGGAACACGAGCACATGGGCCGGTGCGGTCAGGTCGATCCAGACCCGCATCAGCCGTCTTCCACGAGCCGGAAGCGGACGGCTTCGATCGGCCTGTCGCGCTCGATGGGCTGCTCGATGAAGCGCTCGTGGGCGACACGCCAGTCCTCGACGGACTCGAAGCCCTCGCCTTCGTCGCGGGCGAACTGCTCGTCGACCTCCGACGCCGGTACCACTCGAGCCTCGGTGAGCTCGACGACGCCCACCGGCTGGTCGTCGTAGCCGAGCAGCGCGTAGCGCCGGCCCGGCTTGTCCTCCGGCTGATCCGATTCGGCCAGCCCCGCGGTCGCCCTCTTCCTTCCGGCGAGCGCCGCTTCGACGAGCCTGCGGCGCAGCTCGGTGCGGGCGTACCCGAGCTCGAACGGCGGCAGGTCGCTCAAGCGACGGCTTCGGCGAGCCGCGGCTCGCGCAGCGGGCCGGGCGTGCGCTCCACGTGGTGCTCGTGCCAGAGCGTGAAGGCGATGAGCCCCCACAGCTGACGCGAGAGATCCTCCTCGCCCGCGACGTGGCGGTCGATCAGGCGCTCCACCGGCTCTGGCCGGAGGAAGCCCTGCCGGCGCAGCGTGTCCGGGGCGAGGACGTCTCGGGCGAACGGCTCGAGCTCGCCGCGGAGCCAGGCCGCGGCCGGGATCGAGAATCCGCGCTTGCGCCCGTAGACGATTCGCCGTGGCAGCAGCGGCGCAGCGGCCTTCCGCAGCAAGACCTTTTTCCGGAGCCCTCGGACCTTGAGGCGGGTCGGCAGCGATTGCGCAAGGCCGGCGACGACGGGATCGAGGTACGGCACGCGAGCCTCGAGCGAGTGCGCCATCGACGCCCGGTCTGTCTTCACGAGCAGGTCGTCGACGAGGTAGGTGCCGAGGTCGACGTTTTGGAGCCGGGTCAGCAGCTCGGCGCCCTCCGTCTCCTCGAAGCGGGCGCGGAGAAGGTCGACGGGGTCGTACCCGGACGGGCGGCCGGTCAGCTCGGCGCGGACGTCCGGGGAAAAGATCTCCTTCCAGGCGTGGTGGCGCTCGAGCGGGGGCAGCGCGGCGCCGCGAACGAACCGCTTCGCCTTGTAGTCGAAGCTCGCCCGGCGGCTCGAGCTCGGCAACCGCTCGACCAGCCGTCTGATCCCCGGGGCGAAGCGGCCGACGCGGAGGGCAAGGAGATCGGCGGCGTAGGTGTAGTAGCCGCCGAAGAGCTCGTCGCCGCCCTCCCCGGAGAGCGCAACCTTGACGTGCCTCGCCGCCAGCTCGGAGACGAGGTAGGTCGGAAGCGCCGAGGAGTCGGCGAACGGCTCGTCGAAGGTCTCTGCGAGGCGTGGCAGGAGGAGGGCAGCGTCCGGCCGCAGCGTCAGCTCCTCGTGGCGCGTCCCGTACATGGAGGCGACAGAGCGCGCATCGTCGAGCTCGTCGAATGAGCGCTCCTCGAACCCGATCGAGAACGTGTGCACCGCGTCGCCACTCTCCTGGGCGGCGAGCGCCGCGAGCAGGGACGAGTCCACGCCGCCGGACAGCAACACCCCGACGGGGACGTCGGCGATCAGGTGCGCCCGCACGGAGTCCCGGAGGCGCGCGCGCAGCTCCTCGGCCAGCTCGGCGGAATCCTCGTCGCGCACCTCGCCCGGCACCGTCCGCGCGTAGCGCTCGACCCGCGTCTCGCCGTCCTGCCAGACGAGGAGATGTCCGGCGGGCAGCTTGTGCGTTCCGGCGAAGATCGAGAACGGCGCCGGCACCGAGTTGAACGCGAGGAACGCCTCGAGAGCGTCCGGGTCGACCTCGCCGCGGGGGAGGGCGCGCAGCTCGGACGCAAACATGAGCTCGCCGGACTCGTCCCGGTAGTAGAGCGGCTTGATGCCGAACCGGTCCCGTGCGACCACGAGCCGGCGGCGGCGCGAGTCCCAGATAGCGACGGCGAACATGCCGCGGAGCCGCTGGGCGAAGCCTTCGCCGTGCTCCTCGTAGAGGTGGACGAGCACTTCGGTGTCGGACCGGGTCGAGAATCGGTGCCCTGCCTGCTCCAGTTCCGCCCGCAGCTCCCGGAAGTTGTAGAGCTCGCCGTTCTGGACGACGTGGACGGTGCCGTCCTCGTTGGCGATCGGCTGGTCGCCGCCCTCGAGGTCGATGATCGAGAGCCGGCGCGCGGTCAGCCCGACCGGCCCGTCGAGCAGCTCGCCGTCGGAATCGGGGCCCCGGTGGACGAGCGTCGCGCTCATCGCGCGCAGGCGCTCGGGGTCGACGGCGCCGGTCCGCGACGCCATGCCGGCTATCCCGCACACGGCGACCTACTCTACGCGCGTCGGTCGGACCGCCCCGCGCAGCGACTGGCGCAGCATGCGCCACCCGGTAGCGGCGAGCGTCCGAAGGTAGAGGCCGACAGAGCGGTCGGCGATCCACTCCAGGTCGTGCGCAAGCTTCTCGGCCATCGACGTCTCGTAGCCGCGCCGCACCTGCGCGAGCCCGGTCAGGCCGGGCCGCACGACCAAGCGCTGCCAGTACGCCGGCAGCTCTGACGCAAGCTGCTCGAAGAAGATCGGCCGGATCGGCCGCGGCCCGACGAGGCTCATGTCGCCGCGGAGGACGTTGAGGAGCTGCGGGAGCTCGTCCAGCTGCGTCGCTCGCAGCCAGCGCCCGACAGTCGTCCGCTCCTCCCTCGTCCGGAAGACGAGCTCCTCGCCGAGATGGGCGCCGAGCCGCTGCTCGGCGCCGGGCCGCAGCGTCCGGAACTTGAGCATCGTGTAGAACTCGCCGCCCCGCCCGACCCGCGTCCCGCGGTAGAGCACCGGCCGACCGCTCGACAGCAGGATCGCGAGCGAGATCAAGGCCACCGGGATGAGCGCGAGGGCGGCGAAGACGAGCGAGAGGCCTATGTCGAGCCCGCGCAGAACGGCGTCCACGCGGTCACGCCGCGGGCTCTCGCGGGCCCGCCGGATGAAGCTCTCGGAGAGCGAGCTCTGGGACCGAGTCTGCACCAGCCGATGGTAGTCCGCTCGCAGGAAGATCGAGGGCCGGCATGTGCCGGCCCTCGGAATCGTCATCTCGTGCGCGGGACTAGCGGCCGCGCTTCTTTCCGTGACCGTTTCCCTTGTCGTGGCCGTGGTGATGGCCGTTGTCTCCGGCACCTGGAATGCGCAGGAGCAGCAGCTGGCCGCCCTCACGCTGGTACGTGAGGCGGTTGTTGCCCTCGACGCGGACCTCCTCCTGGACGATGAGCGAGCCGGCCTGGATATCGACCAGGAAGGCTCCCTTCCCGAAGAACTTCGACGCGTCCACGATGCCGCTCGACTCCCACGCCCCGGCGGGAGCCTTGGTGGTGACAGCATCCTTGTCCGTCGGGCCCTCGTCTGCCGACTGGTTGACTCGAGCGACGACGAACGGCCCGGCGCCCCTCTTCAGGTCGTAGGCCCAGATCCGAGCCGTCGTGCCGGTCCCGAGCGGGTACTGGTTGTGGCTGCCCGGGTCCTCCTGGAACAGGAGCAGGTCATTCGTGGTCTCGACATTGTCCGGCTGGTGGATCAGGTCGAGCGCCCCGGCGCCGGCGGCGCCGCGGGCGTCACCGTCGATCAGGATCGACAGGCTCTTGACGACCTTCGGGTCCTCGCGGTCGAGAACCATCTTGAACATGCGGCCGTTCGGCCACGGGCCGACCGTGCCGGACGGGCCGCGGCGGAGCCGGCCGGTGGCCGGGTCCGGAAGTGCCCGAGGCTCGCCCGTGTCCGCGAAGTACACGACGTTCTTCTGCTTCCGGTCGTACGCGATGTCCTCGATGCGGATGAACTGGAAGACGTTGTTCACGTTGCTCCAGTGCTCGAGAACCCACTGCGGGCCATCCACCACGCCGGAAGGGGGCGCGGGATAGCCGAGATCGGCCGCCTTGATGTCCGATCCGTCGGGCTTCTTGCCGGTCGCGATCAGGCGCGGCACCGGGATGAACCTGCCCGACACCGACTCGGATCCGCTCAGGTCTCCGTAGTCGTTCGTCCCCGCATCGTCCGACTGGAACGCCCACAGCGAGCCCTGGTCGTTCCAGACCGCGTTCGCGTTGTCGGCGAGATACATGTACAGCTGCGACGACGGGGCCGTGAACGTGTCATCCCCGGAGAGGACGACCGGATGGCCGTACTTCTCGAGCGCGACGCTGTTCTCGTGATTGTGCCGGCCCATGCCGTAGATCGAGCGCGTCTGCCCGGTCCGGACGTCGTGTGCAGCGACGACTCCCGCCTGCTCGGGATTCGGGCCGGCCGGCCACGAGGTGCCGGTGCGGTTGACGAGGTCGGTCGCCTCCTCGTTCGTCAGCAGCAGCGGCCGCTCGAACCCGTGGTTGTGGGTTGCGAGGAAGTTCGAGCAGAAGCGATGGTAGTTCTGCTCGCTCCTGATCGCGTACGAGCCGGAGAGGATTCCAGCGGAGTGCCGGCTGAGCGTCAGCTTGCTGAGCAGCGCGTTCGTGAAGTCGTTGAAGCCTGTGCCCTGCGTCGTCGCCGTGCCTGGTGTGAACGGGAATGGGACCGTCGAGGTCTCGTGGTTGACGTAGGCCTCTACCTTCCAGCCCTTTCCTTTGCGAAGGGCGATCCCGTCCGGAATCGATTCGAACACGTACGACGATCCGGGGAGCGTCTCGCCGACGGTGATCAACGGCGTCACTGTCGCGCCGGGCACCGCGGGATCGAGCATTGCTGCCTGAGACGTCTTGAAGCCGGCGTGATGCGGCTTCCCCTTGCCCTTGTGAGCTGCCGCGGGCATGGCGATGGTCGCGATGGCAAGCGCCAG
>DATFOC010000058.1:0-101020 GCA_035265935.1 Gaiellaceae bacterium | reverse complement strand
AGGGCGGGGAGGACGTCGAGTTCGAGCCTCCCGAGGCCAAGCCGGAGCTTGTGCCGGAGGAGGTCGAGCTCAGGATCGCGTACGAGGACGAGCATCTCCTCGTCGTGGACAAGCCCGCTGGGGTCGTCGTCCACCCGTCCCGCGGCCATCGGAGCGGAACCCTCGTCCACGGCGTCCTCGCCCACGGAGCCTCGGGTGGAGACGAGGAGCGGCCGGGCATCGTCCACCGGCTCGACCGCGACACCTCGGGCCTCCTCGTCGTCGCCCGGTCCGACGAGGCCTTCGAGAATCTGAAGGAGCTCGTCAAGGCCCACGGACTCGAGCGGACCTACACGGCGCTCGTCCGCGGTCGGCCCCGCTCGCGAAGAGGCCGGATCGAGGCGCCGATCGGCCGCGACCGCCGCGACCCCACCCGCCAGTCCCTGAACACTGACAGCCCGCGCGAGGCCGTGACGCACTTCGAGCTGCTCGAGCTGCTGGGGCAGCACGCGCTTCTCCGCGTCGACCTGGAGACGGGGAGGACCCACCAGATCCGCGTCCACCTCGGCGCGATCGGCCTGCCGATCGTCGGCGACCCCGTCTACGGCGTGCCGGACCCGGCCCTGGGCCGCCAGTTCCTCCACGCGACGCGACTCGCATTCGACCATCCGCTCACCGGAAAGCGCCTGGACGTCGAGTCGCCGCTGCCCGGCGAGCTCCAGCGGTATCTCGACGACCTCCGCTAGAATCCGCGCGTTCCGTACCCGACCCGGCGGGCCCGGGGCGTGGTCGGTGCCGGCGAGTTTGTCGCCGGTTCCACGTCTCTCCCACCGGCTGTAGCACCGTCAACCAATCAAGGGGGATTCACCTTGCCCGCTGTCTCGATGCGAGAGCTGCTGGAGGCCGGCGTCCACTTCGGCCACCAGACGCGTCGCTGGAACCCAAAGATGCGCCGCTTCATCTTCACGGAGCGCGGCGGCATCTACATCATCGACCTGCAGAAGACCTCCGACCTGCTCGAGCAGGCGTGCGACTTCGTCCGCGACCTGTCGTCGAAGAACGGCACCGTGCTCTTCGTGGGCACCAAGAAGCAGGCACAGGACGCCGTCCAGGAGACAGCCAAGCGGGTCGGCATGCCGTACGTCAACCACCGTTGGCTCGGCGGCCTGATCACGAACTGGCGCACGATGTCGAGTCGCATCGAGCGGCTCCACGAGCTGCGCCGGTTGAACGAGGAGGGCCAGCTCGACCTGCTGCCCGCCAAGGAGCGCCTGACGATGCTGGGCGAGCTGGAGAAGCTCGAGGCGAATCTCGGCGGCGTCGCCGACCTCAAGCGCCAGCCGGATGCGTTGTTCGTCCTCGACCTCCGCAAGGAGCAGATCGCCGTCCGAGAGGCGCGACGGCTGGGCCTGCCGATCATCGGCCTCGTCGACACGAACTGCGACCCCGACGAGGTCGACCTCGTGATCCCGGGCAACGACGACGCGATCCGCTCGTGCAGCCTCATCGTCCGCGCGATTGGCGACGCGATCGAGGCCGGGAAGCAGGGTGTGACCGTCCAGGAGTTCGAGCAGAACGGCCAGAAGGCCGAGGCCGCTCCGGCGGCCGAGCAGGCGCCGGAACCGGACGAGACGCCCGCAGCGGACGAGACGCCGGTCGAGCACGAGCCAATGGCGCCGGCGGAGAGCGCTGCCGAGACCGAGGCTGCGGAGACCGCACCTGAGGAGACCACGCCCGAGGAAGCACCAGCCCAGGAAGGGGAGGGCCAGTGAGCACGACCGAGATTCCAGCCGGGCTCGTCAAGCAGCTCCGAGAGGAGACGGGCGCCGGGATGATGGACTGCAAGCGCGCCCTCCAAGAGACGGGCGGCGACGTCGAGGCGGCGAAGCGCCTCCTCCGCGAGCGCGGGATGGCAGAGGCCGGCAAGCGCGCCGGTCGCGAGACGACCGAGGGGATCGTCCTCTCACTCGTGGACGAAGACCGCGGAACGCTCGTTGCCGTCGGCAGCGAGACGGAGCCGGTGTCCAAGAACGACGAGTTCCTCGCCTTCGCCCAGAAGGTGCTCGAGACCGTGCACCGGGACGGGCCCGAGGCCGCTGACGAACTCGAGGACGAGCGCGTCGAGCTGGTCGGCAAGATCGGGGAGAACGTCGCCATCCGCGGCGCCTCGCGCGTCGACCGGGACGGCGGGGAGACGATCGCTGCTTACGTCCACCCGCCGGCGAACAAGATCGGCGTGATCGTGAAGATCCGCGGCTCGGCGGAGCTTGCCAAGCAGCTCGCGATGCACATCTCGTTCGCGGCGCCGAGGTACCGGAGCCGGGACGAGGTTCCGGCCGAGGAGATCGAGGCCGAGCGGACCATCTACGAGAATTCCGACGAGGTGCAGTCGAGGCCGGAGCAGGTCCGCCCGAACATCGTCGAGGGGATGCTCAGGAAGCGCTTCTTCGCGCTGACCGTCCTGCTCGACCAGGAGTGGATCCACGAGAGCGGCAAGACGGTCGAGAAGGTGCTCCAGGAGCAGGACGC
Source organism: Gaiellaceae bacterium (assembly GCA_035265935.1). Taxonomy (GTDB): domain Bacteria; phylum Actinomycetota; class Thermoleophilia; order Gaiellales; family Gaiellaceae; genus JACDAN01. Next base: position 98,512 of record DATFOC010000058.1, on the reverse strand, counting down.
CGAGGCACTCGAGTTCGCGCGTTACGCCCTTGGCGGCTGACAACAACGGCGCCGGCCCGGTGTTCGGCCGGGTGCTGTTGAAGCTCTCCGGCGAGGCCCTGATGGGCGACCAGGACTACGGCGTCGACCTCCGCGAGGTCGAGCTGATCGCACGGGAGATCGAGCAGGTGCACGAGCACGGCGTCCAGATCGCGATCGTGGTCGGCGCCGGGAACATCTACCGGGGCATGACCGCCGCGGCCGAGGGGATGGACCGGGCCACCGCCGACTACGCCGGGATGCTCGCGACCGTCCTGAACGCGCTGACGCTCCAGGACGTCCTCGAGCGGCAGGGGATGCACACGCGGGTGCTATCGGCGATCCACGTGTCCGAGGTGGCCGAGCCCTATATCCGCCGGCGAGCGATCCGGCACCTCGAGAAGGACCGCGTCGTCATCTTCGCGGCCGGCACCGGCAACCCGTTCTTCACGACGGACACCGCGGCCGCCCTGCGCGCGCTCGAGATTGGCGCGGACGCGATCCTGATGGCGAAGCACGCGGTCGAGGGCGTCTACGACGGCGATCCGCGCGTCGAGCCCACCGCCGAGTTCCTTCCGGAGCTCACGCACCTCCAGGCGATCGAGCGTGGGTTGCGGGTGATGGACACGACGGCCCTGTCCCTGTGCATGGACAATGCGCTTCCGATCTACGTCTTCGCGCTCGCCGAGGGCAACATCCGGCGGGTCGCGCTCGGGGAGCGCGTGGGCACGATCATCTCGACCCCGACGACCGGAGCGACCACATGATCGACGACTTGATCAAGGACGCCGCGACCAGGATGGACAAGTCCGTCGAGGCGACCCACCACGAGCTGAACACGATCCGCACCGGGCGCGCCTCGGCCGCCCTGCTCGACCGGGTGACGGTGGACTACTACGGCCAGCCGACGCCGCTGAATCAGCTGGCGACGCTGAACGTGCCCGAGCCGCGGATGCTGACCGTTCAGCCGTTCGACCCCAGCTCCCTCGGCGCGATCGAGCGCGCGATCCAGGAGTCCGACCTCGGCCTCAACCCGTCGAACGACGGCAAGATCATCCGCCTGCCGATTCCGCAGCTGACGGAGGAGCGCCGCAAGGAGCTCGTGAAGGTCGCCCGTCACGTCGCGGAGGAAGGGCGGGTCGCTGTGCGGAACGTCCGTCGTGACGTGATCCACCACCTCAAGGAAGAGCAGAGCGTCGGCGCCGACGAGGAGCACCGCGCTGAAGAGCGCGTCCAGAAGCTCACGGACGAGCACGTGACCGGGATCGACGAGCTCCTGAAGCGCAAGGAAGCCGAGATCACCGAGGTTTAGCTTGGGCCTCCTCGCCCGCCTGCGGCGCCGGCCCGAGCTACCGCGCGAGCCTGGGGAGATCCCCCGTTCCGTCGCGATCATCATGGACGGAAACAGCCGCTGGGCCGCGGAGCAGGGCCTGAGGGTCGCCGACGGCCATCGTGAAGGCACGCGCGCGCTCCGGCGGACCGTGGAGACGGCGATCGACCTCGGGATCGAGTCCCTGACCGTCTACGCGTTCTCCACCGAGAACTGGCTGCGGCCTCCCTCGGAGGTCGACGAGCTCATGGAGATTTTCGCCGAGACGATCCAGCGCGAGCTCCCGGACCTTGCCGAGCAGGGCGTGCGCACCCGCTTCGTGGGCCGCCGCGACCGCGTTTCTCCCGAGCTTCGGACCCAGATGGCCGAGCTGGAGGAACAGACGGCCCACCGGGACCGTCTCAACCTCTGGATCGCGTTCGACTACGGCGGACGGGCCGAGCTCGCGCATGCGGCCAGGCGAATCGTGGAGGAAGGTCTCGAGGCCGAGGAGATCGACGAACAGATGCTCGGCAGGTACCTGTACGCGCCGGAGCTTCCCGACCCGGATCTCTTGATCCGCACCTCCGGCGAGCTCCGGATCTCGAACTTCCTGCTGTGGCAGCTCGCGTACTCGGAGCTCGTTTTCACGGACCGCCGCTGGCCCGAGTTCTCCCCCGACGACCTCCGTGCCGCCGTGGACGAGTACTCGGAGCGTCAGCGGCGGTTCGGCAGGCGATGACGGCGCTCGTCTCCCGCATCCTCGTCGCGGCAGCGCTGCTGCCCGTCGTGCTCCTGCTGATCTGGGCGGGAGGGTGGTGGATGGTGGGCCTGGCCGCGGTCGCCGGGATGGTCGCCCTCCACGAGCTCTATGTGATGACGCGCAACCTGCGGCCGGTGCTGCTCGCGGGCTACGCCGGAACGCTCGCGACACTGATCGGGGCGGCATGGGGGCCCGAGTGGGCACTCGCCGGGTTCTTCTCGACGCTGCCGCTGGCGTTCCTGTTCAAGGCCGCCGCCGGCGGAATGCCGTCGGCAGCTTCGGTCTCCATGACCGTTCTGGGCTCGGCCTGGATCGGGCTCGGCCTCGCGCATCTCGTGCTTCTCCGTGAGCTGCCCGAGCACGGCTTCCTGACGCTGCTGACGGTCGTCCTGGCGGTGTTCGCCTCCGACACGATGGCGTTTGCGGCAGGAAGGGTGCTCGGGAGGCACAAGATGGCGCCGCAGACATCACCGGGGAAGACGTGGGAGGGTTTCGTGGCCGGAACGATCGCGGCGGTGCTCGTCTCGTTCTTCGCGTTCTACGACGAGGATTTCCTGACCGTGCCGGAGTCCCTTGCCCTCGGCGCCCTCATCGCCGTCGCCGGTCCAGTCGGCGACCTCTTCGAATCGGCGCTCAAGCGCGACATGGGGGTCAAGGACAGTGGGCGAATCCTCCTCGGGCATGGTGGGATGCTCGACCGGCTCGACGCCTTTCTCTTCACCGGTGTCGGTGCGTATTACTTGTTGAAGGCGTTCGGCGCGGCATGATGAGTCGATGAAGCGAGTTGCGATCCTCGGGGCGACGGGCTCGATCGGCCTTCAGGCGCGGGAAGTCATCGAGCGCCATCCCGACCTCGAGCTCGTCGCCGCCGCGTCCGGATCCCGGCCGCTGGACGGCGTGGCGCCGCTCACGCAGGTCGGCGGCGACCCCATCGCGCTCCTCGAGCAGGCTGAGCCCGACGTCGTCCTCAACGCAGTTGTCGGCTTTGCCGGTGTGCGGGCGACGCTGTCGACGCTCGAGCGGGGGATTGATCTCGCGCTTGCGAACAAGGAGAGCCTGGTTGCAGCCGGCGAGCTGGCGCTCGCGGCGTTGGACCGGGGAGGAGGGCGGCTCCTGCCTGTCGACAGCGAGCACTCGGCGCTCTTCCAGTGCCTGGAGGGCCGTGCCCCGGAGACCGTCGACTCCGTCGTGGTCACCGCCTCGGGCGGACCGTTCCGCCGCCGCAACCGATCGGAGCTCGAGGACGTAACACCCGACGATGCGCTCGCTCACCCGACCTGGAGCATGGGGCCGAAGGTCACCATCGACTCGGCGACGCTCGCAAACAAGGGGCTCGAGGTCATCGAGGCGCACTTCCTCTTCGACCTGCCGTACGAACGGATCGAGGTCGTGATCCAGCCGACATCCGTCGTGCACGGGCTCGTCCGGCTCCGCGACGGTTCGTCGCTCGCGCACGTCGGCTATCCGGACATGCGTGTGCCGATCTCGTACGCGCTGACGTACCCGGACCGCGCGGCAGTCGACCTGCCGCAGCTGGACTTCGCATCTGGTCTCGTGCTCGAGTTCGAGCCGGTGGACGAGGAGTCGTTCCCGATGCTCGGCCTGGCCCGGCTCGCCGGCGAGCGCGGAGGCAGCTACCCGTGCGCATTCAACGCCGCGAACGAGGTCGCCGTCGCCGCTTTCCTCGACGGACGCCTGCCGTTCCTCGGTATCCCCGAGGTCGTGGAGCACACGCTCGACGCCGCCGACGGCTCGCCTGCCGCCGATGTCGAGGCGCTCCACGAGGCCGACCGCGAGGCGCGTCGCCTCGCCGAGCAGGCGCTGGTGGCCGCGTGAACAGCCTGATCGCCATCCTCGGCCTCGCGTTCCTCGTCCTGCTCCACGAGGCCGGCCACTTCTACACCGCCCGCACCGTCGGGATGCGTCCGCGCAAGTTCTACGTGGGTTTCCCGCCCGCGATCGCGAAGGTCCGGCGCGACGGGATCGAGTACGGGATTGGCGCGATCCCGCTCGGCGGCTACGTGAAGATCCCGGGAATGCACCGTCCGGCGCCGTCCGAGGTGGACGCGCACTTCGGCGCCGCGATCCAGGAGGCGCCCCAGCTGGTCGGCCCGGCCGAGCGTCTGAAGCGCCTGCTGGCCGAGGGCGACTTCGACGGAGCTGCGGGCGCCCTCAAGGCGCTCGAGCGCTCGGCGGACGACGCCGACCTCACGCCGGCGGCGCGGAAAGGGATGGAGCGCGGGATGACCGAGATCACGGACGAGCTCGGCCTCGACGCGTACTGGCGCCAGCGCACGTGGAAAAAGATCGCGGTGATCGGCGCCGGGCCCGGCATCAACCTGCTCTTCGCCATCCTCATGTTCGCGCTGCTGCTCATTCTGGGCCCCGGCCGGGCGACGACGACGGTCGACCGGGTGGAGCACGAGATCAGGCCTGGCCGTCCGACCCCTGCCGCGCAGATCGACCTGCGCCCCGGCGACCGGATCGTCGCGATCAACGGGACACCGGTCGACGCATCGAAGATGTTCGAGCTCATCGTTGAGTCCGAGGGCAACCCCGTCCGGGTGACTATCGAGCGGGGGGGACGGGAGGTCGTCCTTGGCCCGGTGCGGCCGTTCGAGGACACGGACGGCGCCTATCGAATCGGCTTCCGCCCGGCGTTCGAAGACCTACCGGTGATGACGGCGATCGGGGAGTCGTTCCGGCTCACCTGGCTGATCACGAAGGAGGTGGGCGGCACGCTCAGCCGCCTGGTCCGGGGCTCCGGTCGCGAGGAGATCTCGAGCCCAATCGGGATCGTCCGCGGCTCCTCCGACGCCCTTGACCGCGGCTGGGAGACCTATCTCTGGATGCTGGGCCTGATCAGCCTCTCACTGGCGCTCCTCAACCTGCTTCCGCTGCTGCCGCTGGACGGCGGCCACATCGCGTTCTCGATCATCGAGGGCGTCCGCGGGCGCTCGGTGGGGAGGGAGGTCTACGAACGTGTCTCGGTGGTCGGAATCGCGGTCGTACTGATGCTGTTCTTTATCGGGCTCTCGAACGACATCGGGGGCCGGACAGGCGGCTAGGGGTGGCTAGACTCGGATCGTGGGATCCGAGCTCAGCGTCAAGGTAGGCAACGTTCAGATCGGCGGGGGCGCGCCCGTCGTCGTCCAGTCGATGACGGTGACGCCCACCCGCGACGTGGCGGCGACGACGGCTCAGATCGCGGAGCTCGCCTCGGCGGGCTGCGAGGTCGTGCGCTGCGCGGTGCCGAAGATCGAGGACGCCGAAGCGCTGAAGAAGATCGTGCGGCTCTCGCCGCTGCCGGTGATCGCGGACATCCATTTCAACGCCAGCCTCGCGCTCCGCGCGATCGACGCGGGTGTCGCGGCGGTGCGGATCAACCCGGGGAACATCGGCGGCCCCGAACGCGTGGCCGAGGTCGTGCTCGCGGCCAAGCGGGCCGGGATCCCGATGCGGATCGGCGCCAACTCGGGGTCGCTGCCGAAGCATCTGTTCGGGCTGGCTCAGAAGGATCAGGCGGAAGCGCTGGTCGCCGCCGCTCTGGAGGAGGTCGAGCTCCTCGAGAAGCTCGACTACCGCGACTTCAAGATCTCGGTCAAGGCCACGCACGTCCCGACGATGATCCGGGCCTACCGGATCCTCGCGGCCCGTGTCCCGTACCCGCTTCACCTGGGAGTCACGGAGGCAGGGACGCCCTACACCGGGTCGATCAAGAGTGCGGTCGGCATCGGCGCGCTGCTCGCGGACGGGATCGGCGACACGATTCGAGTGTCCCTCACGGCCGACCCCGTCAAGGAGGTCGAGACGGCCTGGGAGATTCTGAAGGCGCTTCACCTACGCGAGCGCGGGCCGGTGATGATCGCTTGCCCGTCGTGCGGGCGGGACAACGTCGGCGTCGAGAACCTCGCCGTCGTGGTCGAGGAGCGGTTGCGCGGTTACACCGAGCCGTTCGAGGTCGCCGTGATGGGTTGTGCCGTGAATGGGCCGGGGGAGGCGGGCGATGCCGACTTCGGGATCGCCGGCGGGCGCGACGTGGGGTTCATCTACGCGCACGGGCGGGTGCTGAAGAAGGTCTCCTCGGACATCCTCGTGGACGAGCTCTTTCACGAGATCGACGCCTGGATCGCCGCGGGCATGCCGCGCCCGAAGCGTCTGAAGATGGCCAAGCCGGCCGCCCTGGCCATGGCCGAAGCGTCCCTCGTCCCGCTCGACTAGTCGCGTGATCGCGCGCGCCTCGAAGCTCTTCCTACCGACGCTGCGCGACGCGCCCGCCGACGCCGAAGCCGCCTCGCACAAATTGCTCGTGCGCGGCGCCTTCATCCGCCAGGTCGGGGCCGGACTCTTCACGTTCTTGCCGCTCGGCTGGCGCGTCCACCAGAAGGTCGTCCAGGTCATACGCGAGGAGATCGACGCCATCGGCGGTCAGGAGATGCTCTGTCCGGTGCTGACGCCGGCGGAGCTATGGGAGGCTTCCGGCCGGATCAGCCTGCCGATCCTCTTCAGGCTCCAGGACTCGAGCGGGCGCCACTTCGTCCTGCCGATGTCGCACGAGGAGACGATGACCTTCCACGCGCGCGAGCTGAAGTCGTACAAGCAGCTCCCGCAGCTCTGGTACCACTTCTCGACGAAGGAGCGCGACGAGCCGCGCGCGCGCGGCGGCCTCCTCCGAGTCCGCGAGTTCATCATGAAAGACTCGTACTCGTTCGACCGGGACGCGGCGGGACTCGACGCGAGCTTCGAGCGGCACGCCGCGGCGTACGCGCGCATCTTCGAGCGCTGCGGCGTCGAGGCGTACCTCGTCGAAGCGGAGTCCGGGATCATGGGCGGCAAGGAGTCGTCCGGCTTCCTCGCCCCGACGGGCTCCGGCGAGAACGAGCTCATGCGCTGCGAGAACGGCGACTACTTCGCCGACATCGAGGCGGCCCGCGGCGTGCCCCGTGCGCCCGAGCTGCCGGAGCGGCTCGATACGCCGCGAGAGATCGAGACGCCGGGGGTGACGACGATCGAGGCGCTGGCGGAGCACCTGGGCATCGACGCGGCGGCGACGTCGAAGGCGATGCCCGTCGTCACGGGCGACCGGCTCGTGCTCGCTCTCGTCCGCGGCGACGATCGGCTGAGTGAGGAGAAGCTGGAGACGCTGTTCGAGGCGTCGTTCCGGCCGGCGACGGACGAGGAGATCCGTGCTGAATTCGGCGCGGGCGGGGGCTCCCTCGGGCCGGTCGGCGCGGACTTCGATGTGATCGCGGACGAGGCGCTGCGCGAGGGCCAGTTCGTCGCCGGCGCGAACCGCGACGGCTGGCACCTGCGGGGCGTCGAGGCCGGGCGCGACTTCGAGCCGACGTTCGCGGATATCCGCCAGGCGCGGGAGGGCGACGCCTGTCCCGAGTGCGGTGGCCGCCTCGTCGTGCAACCGGCGATCGAGGTCGGTCACATCTTCAAGCTCGGCACGTTCCACTCCGACGCGCTCGGCGCGAGGTTCCTCGACGAGGACGGGCAGGAGAAGGCAATCGTCATGGGCAGCTACGGAATCGGGCCGGCCCGGACGATCGCGGCGATCGTCGAGCAGCACCACGACGAGCGCGGGATCGTCTGGCCGCGCTCCGTCGCGCCGTACGACGCGCACATCGTCGTCCTGCCCGGCCTGGAAGAGCGCGGGGAAGAGGTGGCCGTCGCGCTCTCGACCGCCGGCTGGGACGTGCTGCTGGACGACCGCGACGAACGCGCCGGCGAGAAGTTCGCCGACGCAGATCTGATCGGCTGCCCAACGCGCTTCACGGTCGGCAAGAAGACACTGGAAGATGGCGCCGTGGACGTCCGAGACAGAGCCACCGGTGAGGAGCGGCGCGTACCCGTCGCCGAGGTTGGAAACTAGGTAGTAATACGACCTTGGCCCGCCGCCGGAGATTCAGCACGGAGCCGTTCGGGCCGACGCTCGAGCGGCTGATGCAGGAGAAGGGCGTGACCTACCGTGCGCTCGCGGACCAGACGAACCTCTCGGCCGGGTACCTGAACCACCTCGTGCACGGGAACCGGCCGGTGCCGTCGGACGAGATCGTCCGGAAACTGTCGAAGGCGCTGGGCGTCGAGCCCGAGCACTTTCGGGAATACCGGCTCAGGCTGATCACTCAGAAGCTCGAGCAGATGCCCGAGCTGATCGACCGGCTCTACCGGCGCCTCGAGCGCTGACGCTCGCTCGGTGGCGGGGGACCCGCGCCCTCATCGGTCGCCTCGCGCCGACGTTTGGCGCGCCCCTTGACCTCCTCGATAAAGCGTTTCGTGTGCTCTTCGTGCTCGGCGTTGACGAACTCGCCCGGCGGCTTCTTCATGCTGCCTTCCTCATGTTTGCGCGGTTTCTGGGTGTCCTTGGAGTTTTCCACAGGGGTGTGGATATCGTCGGTGCTGGCAACTTCCGTCCCCGAGCCGTCTCCAAGTGCTCCGCAGAGAGAGGCTGTGGACAACGGAGGGTCGATGTAAGCCTCCGAATTCAAGACGCTCAGGCGCCCGGAAGCTTGCGATTACAGGGGGCAAATCGTGCGCACTTTCCGCAAAGTTTGTCTGCAAGGAAGCCGCGCTTTCGTCGGTCGCGTGAGCAACGAACCAGGGTTCACTAGGAGCCCGCGAAGAGCACCACAACGACCGTCGCCGCTCCGAGCGTGATGCCAGTAGCCGTCAGGCCTGCCGCGACTCGCGCGTCGAGCGGCGCCCACTCGCCCAGCCGTAGGGCAGTCTCGACCGCGTGCTGCCGGCGATGCCGTAGAAGATGAACGCGATGCCGAGCAGCGAATAGCCGGCGCCGAGCAGCTCGTACGGCCAGGACGCGCCGGCCGAGAGCTCCGGGACGAGCTTGCCGGCGGCGAGGCCGACCGCGAGTGCCGTCAGCCCGCTTCGCCACCACGCGAGGTAGGTGCGCTCGGTCGCGAGCCGTGTCCGACGCGTCGCGTCTTCGACCTCCACGCCACCATCAACCATGGCCTGACCGGGCGCCCTCAGCGTGCTTCACGGCGGGGCGTGGATTGGCCGGCGCGGAGGCGCGGCCGAGCACGCCATAAGCGTGGGCTGAGTGCTTCGCGGGGCGGCGGTTAGCTCGCACTCGCGCTGCGCAGTGTCGTCCTGGTACGACAACAGACCGGCAAGAAGTGGCACGACGACTCGGGGGTAGTAGGGGAAAGGCGGGCGCAATGGGTCGAGTACCTGCTTGTTATCGTGTTCAGCGTTACGGGGCGTGGCGCAGCCTGGTTAGCGCGCTAGTCTGGGGGACTAGAGGTCCCGAGTTCAAATCTCGGCGCCCCGATTGAAAACAGAGAGTCGGCGTGGCCCAATCCCGGCCCATACGCGATGGACGTAGGCAACCTCGTAGCGATAGGGGCGCTCGTGGTCGCGGTGGTTTCGCTTTGCTTCACGGCACTCGAACGAAGATCGAGGACGATCGAGATCGACCTCCTTCGGCGATAGGTGGAGGCTTGGGAACAGGAGCGCGAGCAGCGAAAGTTCGCTCGCCTTTCTGGAATGCACGCTGAAGGGAGAACGCATGGGCTCTACGCGGCCCATTCGATAGCGGTCCTCAACAACGGTCCCGCCATCGCCCGCGCTCTGTCGTTGGTGGACTGAGGGGTCACCACTGCGGTACTCGCGGGTCCATGAAGAGCTCGTAATCCTTTTTTCAGGGTCCAAGATGAACCCCGTTCGCCTTACGGACGGTTGTCGCGCGGATCCCAGAGCGGTGACGTCGCGGTCGCCTCGTACGCCATCCCGTGCGGGTAGCTGATGAGTTCGATGTACGTCCCGAAAGGCGCGCGGAAGTAGTTGATCGTCTGGCCGGCGGCCGGACCGTCCGTTACCGAGAGCGGCCCAAGCAGCTTCTCGACTCCTCTCGACTGCATGTGGGCGACCGCCTTGTCGATATGACGGACGTAGAAGGCGATGTGCTTGCCGCCAAAGTCGGAGTTCTTTCGGAACGACCGCACCTGGTCCGGCGAGGAGTATTGAAAAAGCTCGATGCTCGGTCCGTTGCCACAGCGGACAAGCTCGATGCGCTCGACGACGGCACGTGGATGCACGTCGAGCAGGTCCTGGATGAACGTCCCGGTCGGGTCGCTGAAGGGCCCGAACGCAAGCGGCGAGCTACAGCCAAGGACGTCCTCGAACCACGCGACCGCTTCGGCCAGGACCGGAACGGTGATGCCGACGTGGTCCATGCCAAGCAGACCGGGGACGGAAGTGCTGGCGGAGCCGAGTCCATTCCGTTTCGGAGACCAGAGCGGCCTGCCGGGATCCGCTTCGTACGCCATCCCCTGCGGGTAGCTGATCAGCTCGATGTACGTCCCGAATGGCGCGCGGAAGTAGTTGATCGTCTGGCCGGCGGCCGGACCGTCGGTCACCGGGAGCGGGCCGAGGAACTTCTGGACGCCTTTCGACTGCATGTGGGCGACGGCGGCATCGATGTCCCTGACGTAGAAGGCAATGTGGTGGCCGGCCCAGTCGGAGTTCCTCGGAAATGTCCGGTTCTGGTCCGGGGCGTCGTATTCGAAGAGCTCGATGTTGGCGCTGCGGCCGCAGCGGACCATCGTGATCTGTTCGATGACGGCGCGCGGATGCACGCCGAGGAGGTCCTGCATGAACGTTCCGGTCGGGTCGCTGAATGGGCCGAACGTCAGTGGACCGCTGCACCCCATGACGTTCTCGAACCACGCGACGGCCTCGTCGATGTCCGGGACGGTGATCCCGACGTGATCCATGCCCACGAGGCCGAGCAGCCCTCTGGCTTCGCGCTTGTCGATCGCCGATGGTGGTGGCGCGGCTGCTGGGCTGCTGGCGAGCCCGAGCGCGCCCGCCGGGAGGCAGCAGACGACGACTAGCAGGATCGTGCCGACGGGGGTGCGTCGCCTCATGTCAACGCGATCCTCTCTCTCGGATGAAGGCGTGTCAATCGCTCGGCTTCACGCCGCATAGGTCGCTTGGGGCGACTGGAGCGCCGTCGCTAAGGCACCGGCCAGGTCTGCGGCGTCTTTCGGCTCCAGCTCCGTCGTAGTGATGCGGACGCCGGGCGGAATCTGGAAGCGGTACCGCTCGCCGGGACTACCTGCCCAGCCTTCCTCGAGCAGTTCGACCGAGCGGGCGACGGCATGCTCCGCGATCTTCGACGGGCCGACGCGAGCCATCCGGTGCGCGACGGCGATCGAGGACGCAGGGCGCGAGCTGGGGTTCCACGTGCGGGCTGGCGTTCATACAGGCGAGGTGGAACGCGTGGACGGCGCCGTGCGTGGCATCGCTGTCCACCTCGCGGCTCGAGTGGCGGCGCTTGCCGGCAAGGGCGAGGTGTTCGTCTCGAGCACCGTCAAGGACCTCGCCGCCGGGTCTCCTCTCGAATCCGAGGAGAGCGCTTCGGGCACCTCCTGGAACGTCGGTGACCCGCTCTACCTAGGTCGGAGAACGCTCGCGTAGTCGCGATCCGGAACGATCACGCCGACCAGCCGCCGCGCCTGGTCGTTGAAGAGGCGTGCCCCGGCCGCGACAGCCGCGGCCAGAGCGACCCCTTGACTCCTGGCCTACCGTCGTAGTGTCGGAGGTCATATGCCGCCTCGGCGCCGAGATCGTCTACGGGTTGAGGCGCGACCGCGGGCATTAGAGTGCGGCGGACGTGCGTGCGACGATGGACGCGTTGCTTCTCGGTCTTCGATGAGGAAGGAGGCGCTGGTGGTAGCCGAGCGAACAGGGGTGACAGGTATGCGGTGGGGGCCCCTCGCCGCCGCTTCAGGTGCCGGATCCGCCGTCCTGGCGATGCTCGCATTCCTCATCGCGCAAGGGCCCGAGGATACGGGTTCCCTCCCGTCCATCCTCGGGTATTTCGCTGCGCACGACGATCGCGTTCGGTGGCAGGCGTTGCTCTTCGGTCTTGCAACCGCCCTTCTGCTCTGGTTCGCGGCGACGCTCGCGTCTGCGACGCGAGCCGCGGAGGCGGAAGCAGGCCTGCGGTACGGCGGAGTCATCCTCGCCTCTGCCGGAGCGACGGTCGCACTGTATCTCGTTGGAATCACCGGCTGGTTCGCGCTTGCCGAACAGTTCGGAGGCGCGAGGGGGGTTCCCCCAGCGAGCCCGCCGCTCGGCGACGCAGCGACGCTCTGGAATCTCGCCGACGCCGCTTACACGCTCTCCAATTTTCCAGCCGCAGTGTTTGTTGCCGCTGGTGCCATCGCGGCGCTGAACTCCCGGTTGACCGGTGGCTGGCTGGCCGGCAGCGGCGGGGCGATCGCGCTCTTGTTGCTGGTCAACGGCGTCGTAGGAACGCTTGGCGATGCCGAGATCCTCGGTCTCCTTGCGTTCGTCGCATTCCTAGCGTGGATGTTTACGGCGAGCGTCGCATTGATCGTCAGCGATCGTCGCCTCGAGAGGGCCTGAATAGCCTCTCTTCGGTCCTCGCGTTCGACGGTGCCCGGCCCGACCGAACCGGCACATCAATCAGCGTTCCGATCGGCGCCGACCCGCAACAGGAGGTCGGCGTCGCGTGACGATCACCGTCGTGCCGGAAGATGTGCAACCTAAGCTCGAAGAGTGTGGGCGGCGGTTACTGAACGGCTTCTATTCTCGGATCCCTGACGGGTTTCGCGACTACCTGATCGATCGCCTTGACGGAAACGCAGCGCCTTGGCACATCACGGCGAGGGAAGGGCATCGCTCCAGTTCGACCTGCTCCTGATGAATCGCCTCGCCCGGCTGGACGGCAGCCAACGCTCGGTCGCCACGATCCCCACCGGTGAAGTGATCGACCGGTACGAGCACATGCTCGCCTACCTCGCCCCTTGCGCCAGCACCCGCGGCGACCACCTGCCGCCGAAAACGACCCGGCTCGGCGGACCTTCAACCTCGACATGGTGGCCACCGGCCGGGCCGCTTCCTTCCTGGTCTACGCCTCACTGTCTCAGAACGACGACCTGAACCTGCTCTACGAGGAAGCGAAAGCGGCGTGGACCGGCCGGCTCGGTGCATGGAGCGTGCATGGGACTCCAGAACCTGCTCGGCGAGCGGGCTAACCTCGTCGGGGCGGTCGTCGTCTACGACGAGCCGTTGAGACGGTCGTGGATTGCACGCCCGAGGCACTCCGCGTGAACGGCGTCCTATAGCCCCGGCGGCTGACGCGCGTCGCCGGCAGCGGGCTGGCATTTTCGAGGAATTCGCAGTAGATTTCCGGCCGCCGTCGCGTAATAGCGGCATCTTGATGTAGAGGGGTAAATCGAAAGGGGAGGGGAATGAAGGCACGTTGGTCAGCGCCAGCTGCGCTCGTTGCACTACTGGCGCTCCTCATTGTCGCCTTCGCCGTCGGCGCCTCGAGCGCCGCCGGCGGAAGCGCTCCCGGGTTGAACGCCCAACGGGGCAACGGGCTGATCGATGTCGGTCCCGATGTCTGGAACGGGCGCCTGCCGCTGCTCCAGCCGGACGGCAGGGTCGTCAACCTGAAGATCAAGAAGAAGGCACTGAGCAAGGCGGCGCGCAAGCGACTTCTCCGCCGCGCGGGCATCCGCCTCATGAGCCATCCGCCGACGGTTGGCGAAGAGCGGATGTGGGTCGCGCTCGATTTCACGGCCGGCTCGTACCGCAAGCGCTTCACGCTCCGTGCGAAGCGCAATAACATCGAGGTCTGGGTCGCGAGCCCGGTGCCTCGCACGGCGTTCGGCGTCACCGCGACCGGCCTCGATTTTCCGGTCGGCGACTGCCGCAACGGCGTCCGAACGACGATCACCGATGCCCAGGTGAACTACCTGGCGCAGCAGTTCGACGAGAACATCCTGCCCAAGGAGTCGGCGACGTTCAGCGTCGCACCGAACCGCAACGGAAGCCAGTACTTCACCGGGCCTGCGCTTCTGCCGCTGGACGGCGTCTCGGCCGACCCGACGGGCGATGGTGACGACACGGTCGTGCTCATCGACAACGTCCGGGACGAGAACTTCCGCGATTTCAACAACGCGCATTCGCTCACGCGCGTCGCGGGGTTTTTCTCGTCCGGCCTGAACGAGCTGTTCGACCGAAACATCATGACTATCGACGCCTACGACTGGCTTCACCTGACGGGCGCAGATCCGCCGCACGAGCCGTCGTCGGATCCGTGCCTGAACGCGCCGGCGCGTCCGTTCCTGTACGAGGGCGTCTTCGCCCACGAGTACCAGCACCTCCTCGAGTACTACGAGAACAATGCGGAGGTCAACTGGGTGAACGAGGGTCTGGCCGACTGGGCCCAGACGCTGACGGGGTACGTGGATCCCAGCCGTCCGGTGACGGCGAAGGGCTTCGACAGCCACGTGCAGTGCTTCCTGGGGTGGCTGCGGCAGCAGACGACGTTCAACCCGATCCCCAGGGAGGCGAGCGGGCCCGAGAACTCGCTCACACTCTGGGGCGACCAGGGGCCTGACGAGCTTCTCTGTGAGTACGGCGCGGCCTACACGTTCATGGAGTACGTCCATGGGCAGTTCGGGACGAACTTTATGACCCGACTTCACCGCGAGGACGCCATCGGCCTGCCGGGCTTCGACATCGTGCTGGATCAGGCCGGTTCCCGCCGCGACTCGGACGAGATCATCCACGACTGGGCCGCGATGGTGGCCATCGACGGCCTGCTCGACCAGGGCCGGAACGTGCAGGGCGGTCGGCGATCGCGGTACCAGACGCCGACCCTCAACGCGACCATCGACTGGGATAACCCGCATGCGTTCTCGACGCCGGGGGCTCCGCCGAACGGGTCGGACTACATCCGACTCCGCGGCGCGGCCGGTAACCCACTCGGCGTCAAGGACATCAAGCAGCTCGCCTTCAACGGCGCGGCGACGCACATCCCTCGCCCGGTCGCGTGGACCGTCGATGCGAATCCGCCCGGCCAGACCGGTGACGCGGCGCTGTACTCGGGCACGGGCGACAACCGTGATGAGGCGATCGTCCGGTCGGTCTCCGTGCCGACCGGCGCCGGGGCCAGCCTGACGTTCAACGCCCGTTGGAACCTCGAGGAGGATTCCGGCGGCCCGTGGGACTTCGGGTTCGTCCAGGCGTCGACGGACGGCGGCGAGACGTACACGAGCCTCGCGTGCACGGACACGCGCACGGATCACAATCCGGGTGCGATTCCGTCTGTCGTGGCGAACCTGCCCGGCTTCAGCGGTGACTCGGGTGGCTGGAAGGCGGAGACGTGTAGCCTGGCGGCCTACGCAGGCCAGACCGTCCTGCTGTCGTTCCGGACGATCAACGATCCGAACACCCAGGGCACCGACCCGAACATCCCGGCCGGGTTCTGGGTTGACGACGTTGCTGTCGGCGGGACGTTGATCTCCGACGGCTCCAGCCTGGCCGGCTGGCAGTCGCCGACGCAGGTGAATCCGATCGAGGTGCACGGGTTCACGGTTCAGCTGGTCGCGTGGAAGACGCAGGGCAAGAGCCCGGTCGCGATCGCCCGGCTATCGCTGAACGGCAACTTCGACGCAACCAGGAGCGGCCAGCAGCTCCAGAAGCGGCTGGGTGGCGCCAGGGCCG
Organism: Gaiellaceae bacterium; assembly: GCA_035265935.1. Lineage (GTDB taxonomy): Bacteria > Actinomycetota > Thermoleophilia > Gaiellales > Gaiellaceae > JACDAN01. The sequence continues at coordinate 82,907 of DATFOC010000058.1, read as the reverse complement.
ACTTCGTGGGAGCCATCGTCACCTACGACGAACCGACCGAGTCGATCACCGACTATGCGCCGTACACGCTGATGGTGAACGGCGTCACGCAGCCGGGCGGAAGCAGCTAGCGCCGCCCGACACGTGCGAGCGGGGCCGCCTGTGGGCGGCCTCGCTCGTTCTCTAGCCCGTATGCCGGCTCGTGACCGGACGTAGACGCGGTCCTCCCCGCCGCACTCGTACGCGAAATTCACCTGCCCGCTTACACCGCCTCCCTCGACGGAGATCTCGGCGTCGTGCTCCTCTCGCTCGTGGAGGTGATGTCGTAGTCGCTCGACTCGAATTCGTCGTGGAGAGCTCGTTGTAGAGGTCCTCGAGTTCGCCTCCCCGTAGCCCTCCACGATCCGGGAGGGGCCCGGCCGCCTCCGACTTCACGAACGTGATCTCGCCGATCGTGGGGAAGTCGGCCGGAAGGCCGTGTCCCCGGTGAGCGGGCCCATCTCGCAATCGGCGCGAACGCCTCGCTGTAAACCACTCCCAGTGTCCGTGTAGTGGCTGCCGCACAGGTTCGAAATGGGAGAGGGCCCGCAGGCCCTCTCCGTCGATTTTCTGTGGCAGTTGCGCGCCTACTCGGCGAACTCAATCTCGGGGAGCTCGCTCGGCGCGTATTGCTCGACGATGCCGAGGATCCAGTTGATGACGGCCTCGGTGTCCGTGCGGAACGCGAAGCCAACTCCGCCGCAGGTCTGGCGGTTGAAGCCGAAGCCCCACGACGTGACACCGACGATTACGTTCGAGTCGTACCCGCCGTAGAAGGTCGGGCCTCCGGAGTCGCCGAAGCACGTGCCACCACGACCGCCGCCGGGGTCGCCGCTCAGCTGCAGGTTGTAGCCCGCCGTGTTGCGGCTCACGTTGAGATTCACAACACGCGTCGTGGCCATCAGGCGCGAACGGAAGGAGACTGTTTGCGCGGGGTTCGTGAACGTAAGACCGTACCCCGACACCGTGAAGGTGACGCCGTTGAGGGTGGCAAGCGACTCAAGGAATCCGGCGGGCGCGAGGACGCCGTACTCCGGAAGCTCGACCGCCTGGTCCTCCGGCAGGATGATCAGTCCGACGTCGTGAATATTCGGGAAGCCCCCGAAGTTGTCGAAGCCGAAATCGAAGAGCAACGTTGACTCCGCGCACAGCGGGTCGCCCTCGATGCAGTAATCGGGGTACCCCGTCGTCGGATCGAGCTCGGTCTCCGGGTCGTAGTCAGCACCCGCGTCCTGGTGGAACCAGATCCGCGCCGACACAGGTGATTCCTCGGCGTCCTGATCGGTGCAGTGGCCCGCAGTCAGAAAGACGCGGTCGGTGAGAAGTGAACCCGAGCACCTCCACATGAACTCGCCCTCGGCGTCATAGAACGCCACGAGCCCGACGTACGGGTGTTCGTTGTCGGGAACAAAGTTGCCGGTGATCGCCCGCCCCGAGCCAGGGAGCACAGTCAGAGCGGCGGCGCAGACGGCCATGAGCAGGAGCAGCTTCTTCATTTCCCCTCCCCTATAGAGGTTTCACTATCGAGCGTCTTATGACCGACCGCGATGGCGCCTAAACGTCGGCGTCCCGCTGGCGCACGGCGAGTGGCTGGCCGCGAATGTTCCTGGCTGCATCGTCAAAATCAACAACACCGCCGGTCATTTGGGCGCAATCCGGAGCAGGAAATCGCCGAGAACGCCCGTTGGCTGAGCTCCGGGATCGCGCCTGACGGAAGCCGCACCCACTCTCCGGCCGCCAACTGAAACCACTCAGCCTCTACAGACGAGCGCGGGTGACACTCCCGAAGGCTGGCCACGAGGGTCTTGCGCTCAACTAACAGAGTTGTCTTATCCATGACTGCGTCTCTAGCGGCAGGGGTCCGCGCACCGTCGCTTGCCCGCGCGGCGGTTCGGCTTCGTTCATGAGAACTCGATCAAGACTTTGATCGTCTCAAGCTCGTTCATCGCGCGATAACCGTCGGGCACTCCGTCGAGGTTTGTCAGCTGATCGAAGACGCGACCGGGCTCGATCGTTCCGTCGAGGACGTCCGGGAGCAGCTCCTCGATGTACGCACGCGCTGGCGCCGGGCCGCCGGCGATGCCGACGTTCTTCCAGAAGGCGATGCCAACTGGGCTACTCGCGTCTTCGGGGACGCCCACGCGGCCGACCGCACCGCCCGGCTGTGCGATCTCGAAGGCAGTCACAACCGCTTGGTCGAGGCCAACGCACTTGAGGACGGAATCGACGCCGAGACCGCGCGTGAGCTCGCGCACCCGCTCCACAGCTGCCTCACCGCGCTCGCTGACGATGTCGGTCGCACCGAACTCGTTCGCCAGCGCGATCCGGTCGGGATGACGGCCGAGCAGGATGATCTGCGCGGCGCCGAGCCGCTTGGCGGCGATCACTCCGCAGAGCCCGACTGCACCGTCGCCCACGACAGCGACGGTCTTTCCCGGCGCGACCTGTGCAGCCAGAGCGGCGTTGTGCCCGGTGCCCATCACGTCTGTCAGCGTGAAAATTGACGGCATCAGGGAGTCGTCTGCACCGACCGGCAAGACGACGAGGGTTCCGTCGGCCTGAGGAACCCGCACCGCCTCGCCTTGTCCTCCGTCCACATCCCCAAAGCTGTATCTGCCTCCGTGGAGGCACGAGCTGTGCAGCCCGCGTCGGCAGTACACACAGCTTCCGTCCGACCAAAGGAACGGCGAAACGACGAGTTCGCCCGCTTGATCGTGCGGACATCGTCACCGACAGCCTCGACCACGCCTACGAATTCATGCCCCATGCGCCGCCCGGTCTCGCTCGGTTCCATCGACTTGTACGGCCAGAGGTCACTGCCGCAGATACCGGCCCGGATGATCCGCACAAGCGCATCGGTCGAATCGATGAGACGAGCATCAGGGACGTTCTCGATCCGGACATCGCCCGCCCCGTACATCAAAGTCGCCCGCATATATCAGTCCACCGGCGGCGCTGGCGCCTTTCCCACACTGCCGTGTCTCGAGATCTTCATCACCCTCGATGGTGCTGCCGCTTCCAGGTCAAACAGTGTGGCACGCGGCTGATCTAGCGGGTGACAAAGCCGGAGAGCGCCGCGTGCTGAACCCGACTCAGGCATCGCCGCGATCGAGTCCCCGTGATCTCGCCCAGCCCGCTGGAGGGATGGCAGTTCTCGCGGATCATCCGCGTGCGGGTCGGCCCCGGCTGGATCGCGCCAGTCCACTGGACACCGCCGAGCGCGGGCCGATGGAAGGTACGTGCGCCCTACCGCGGCACCCGGAGCTCGAGCCCGGGTCGAAGCAACGTGGCCGGGCTCTTCGTCGGCTAAGCCGTCCAGACCAGCGGGCGAAGAGAGCTGCGGGGGCCGCATGCCCGCAGCTCGCTTTACGGCTAGTCGCGGTCGCTTCCTCCCGGGAGATCGTCGCGATCTGCCCAGTACGGCTCAGGACTGCCGGCCTTCGCCAGCCCGCGGCTGACGATGTACGCGGACGCCACGATGGCGACGTAGAGCCATGCGCGAACGGCAGGAAAGGCGTCGCCGCTCGCCCCGCCACCGTCATCGATTATCCATGAGGCGATGAGGATGCCCGCCACGATGGCGACCATCGCCCAGAACTCCGTCGTCTTGAACGCTTGCTTGGTTTCGGTCGCCAGTCGCGCGACGACTCCTCGCGGTGCGGCACCGGTCCGCACTCGCTCAGTGCGTACAGCCATGGAACCCCTCCTCGCATCGTTGGGAGGCCTTGCTTCGGCCTCAGTCGAGTCGCTCTGTACCCCACGAGGAGCGGTCAAAACGAACTGAAGCCGTGCGTGAGCGAGCCCAGAGAGAAAGGAAACCGAGTGCTCACAGCACAAACGAGGAGCGCCGGCGGGCCGGCGCTCCTCGGACTTCCGTAGCCGGCTCCGGTCAGGGCCTGGGCAACGGCCGGCGCCGCGGCTGCGAGCCCGAGGGCGGCAACCGCTCCGAGTGCGAACCTCTCCATGCTCGCTCCTCCGCGGTTCGAGATCATTGACCGGACTCCGATAGATATCACCCGGCGGGAGAGAGCTTTAGTCGTCCAAATCGGGTCTTTCCGAACCTTCCGAAGACGTTCGATCCCCTCGCACGAGGGATTGGCGGGATAGGGCACGGCCCCGATGTCAGCGGCGTAGGCCCCGACGGAAGGAGAGGGACCGAGACAGCTCTGCGGCCGCTGAGCTCCGTTCAGACCCGCATGGTCACTGCCCAGAGCAAGTTCGTCTCAGGCGCCCTCGCGGCAGCCGCAGCACTTCTTCTCGCAGGTTCCGCATCCACGGCGGCCACGACGCTCGTCGCGCCGAGCCCGCTGGCTCCCGTCGCCGGCGCGAGCTCGCAGGCGCTGCCCGCGTTCGCGTGGAGCCCCGTCGCCGGCGCCGCGCGGTACGAGTTCCAGTTCGCCGCGGACGTCGGTTTCAACTCGCCCGTTCTCGGCAAGGGCGAAGACCAGTTCTTCACCCGGAACACCCGGGCGACTCTGAAGAAGACGATCCCGAACGGCACGTACTACTGGCGTGTCCGCGCAGTGAGCGCGGACGGCTCGGTCTCCCCGTGGTCGGCGCCTCGGCAGCTGCGCAAGGGCTGGACGCTCGCGCCTGCCTTGCAGGCGCCGGCACACGGGGCAGTCGTCTCGCACCCGACCAACCCGCTCGTCCTCCGTTGGTCGGCAGTGCCGCACGCCGCGAAATACCTGGTGACGATCGCGAGCGACCCGCAGCTCGGCTCCGCGGTCGGCGGCCAGCAGAACGTCGAGACCTCCGGAACCGTCTACGCGCCCCGCGCTCTGCTCCTTCCGCGCGGCACGTACTACTGGGGCGTGACGCCGATGGACGCGCAGGACCACCGCGGCGTTCCGTCGCCCGTGCAGTCCTTCACCTGGACCTGGCCGACCGCCAGCGCGCCGTCCGTATCCGACCTGATGACGGAGACGGAGGTGTTCGACCCGTTCTTCTCGTGGACGCCCGTCCCTGGAGCCGCGAAGTACGAGCTCGAAGTCAACCCGACCGCCGACTTCTCGCCGGGCTCGAAGGTCTGCTGCACGGGGACGATGATCGGCGCCTCGCACGCGCCGAGCTCAATGCTCCGGGACAACACGTACTACTGGCGCATGCGGGCGCTGGACGCGTTCGGTAACGCGGGCCAGTGGAACCTCGGCACGCCGTTCACGAAGACGTTCGACAAGGTGCCGCCGGTCGCCGCCCCCAGCATCAAGAACCTCCGCATGCGCGACAATGTCTCCGACCCCGGGAACGACCTCGACGCGGGCACCCCGGGCTACCAGACGAGCGTCCCGATCCTCACGTGGAGCGCCATTCCGGGCGCATCCAGCTACGAGGTCGATGTCTTCCCGTTCGAGGGCGGCATCTGCGACTGGTCGGATACCGGCGGCTTCGACAACTGGCGCATCAAGACCGCCGGCACGGCATGGACGATGCTGGGCTCGGGCTGGGGCGGCGTGAAGCCGTATCCCGATGCCCGGCAGGTCGCGAGCGACGGGATTCGCGCGCCGGTCGCCGGCAAGTCCTACTGCGCCCGGGTTCGCGCCCGCGCCGACCGCGATGCGAGCCTCCAGGAGGTCTACGGGGAGTACACGTACCTCACGGACGAGACCGGTACTTCGTTCACGTGGGTGGGCCCCCCGACCGGCGGAGCGTGCTCGCCGTCATGTGTCCCCGGGAACCTCGGTTCGAACGACTATCTCCTCCCGGCCACAGGCGTCTCGACGACGCGCATGCCGCTCTTCACATGGAGCCCGCTGGCCGGGAAGGCGAGCTACTTCGTGATCGTCGCGAGGGACCCGTCCTTCAGCAACATCGTCGACTACGCGTTCACCCAGCAGCCGGCCTACGCACCGCGGACGAGCGCCGCGCCGACGACGTACGCGGACGAGGAGACGCTCTACTACTGGGCCGTGCTCCCGGCGACCGGCGGGAACGGCGACGGGGCGGCCGGCAATCCTCTGCAGGCGGCCCCCGACAACTTCCAGAAGCTCTCAGCGCCGCCGACGCGGCTGTTGCCGACGCCCGGCGCGAACGTGAGCGGCCAGCCGACGTTCCAGTGGGCGTCTGCCGAGGGTGCGCGGCGCTACCGGGTCCAGGTCTCCAACGATCCGAGCTTCGGCACGGTTCTCGACGAGGTGCAGACGGCTTCCACCGCATACACGAGCGCAACGTCGTATCCCGCCGACACCGTGCTCTACTGGCGCGTGCGCGCGGACGACGAAAACCTGGTGGGCCTCCGCTGGTCGAGCGCCGGAACCTTCCAGCGCCGGTTGCCGGTCCCCTCACCGACGTTCGACTCGGCCTCGGGTGACATGTACCCGCTCATCGCCTGGAACCCGGTCCTCGGCGCCGTCTCGTACCGCCTCGCGGTCGACGAGCCGGACGGCGATCATGCGGAGTACGAGGACTTCCGCTCGGCGGCGGCGAGCTTCGGGACGATGACCGGGACCGGCGTCCTCGGGATCCGCGTCCGGGCGAACTTCCCGACGAAGACGGGTCAGGCGACGCCGGGGCCGTGGTCGGGAACGGTGAACTTCACCCGGACGATGGGCGAGCCGACCGGCGCCTCGACGGATGCGTCGCCGACCTCGCTCCTTTTCAGCTGGGATCCCAAGCCGGGTACCAAGCAGTACCGCGTGCTGATCGCGAATCGCGAGGACTTCGCAACCACGGTCGAGGACGTGAAGACCGACAACATCTCATACGCTCCGGCACTCACCTCCACGCTGTACCTGAACGGCGGAACGTTCTGGTGGAAGGTCGCCGCTTACGATGAGGACAACAATGTCGGCGATTTCACCCGCGCCCACTCGTTCGCACTCCAGAAGACGAGCGGCGCAGGGGGGATCCGCGTCTCGCAGCGCCTGCGCATCTACGTGAAGGGCAGGCTCCGCGTACGCCGGATGAGCCGCGTGGTCGTGACGATCAAGGCTGGAGGCAAGGTCGTCCCCGCCGCGAAAGTCCGCGGCCTCGGGCCGGGCCTGAGGGCGCGCTGGCGGGCCACGAACCGCCGCGGCCAAGTCGTGTTCCGGTTCCGGCCGAAGCGCAAGGGCGTGGTGTTCTTCCAGGCGACCAAGCGGAACTACCTGGTGGGAACCGCCCGCGTGCGCGTGCGCATCCGCTAGTTCTCAACGAAGGCATCGGCGGAACAGCCGAGCACGAGCGCGTCCAGGACGTCGGCGGGCTCGATGCGGCGTAGCGACGGGTGGTCCAGGTCGACGGCGGCGTCCGGCCACGACTCGAGGCCGAGAGCCGCGGCACCTTCGTCGGCGCCGAAGCAGAGAAGCGTCCCGGCAGCGAAGACCTCGCGGCTGAGGGCCTGCCGGCGGGCGGTGGTCTCGAGCTCGCGCAGCTCTTCGAGCGGGTCGATCCGGACGTTCGAGTCGGAGCCGATGCAGATGCCGATCGCCCGCTCGCGCAGCCGCCTCACCGGGGCGAATCCGTCGCCGAGGTTCCCCTCGGTCGTCGGGCAGATGCACACTCGCGCACCCGCCTCGGCCAGGAGGTCGAGCTCGCGGTCGTCGGCGTGGGTCGCATGTACGACGGTGGTCTGCGGGCCCAGGCAGCCCGTACGCCCGAGAAGCTCGATCGGCCGGATGCCGTGCTCCTCGATGCACTCGTCGATCTCGCGCGGCTGCTCGTCGGCGTGGACGTGCAGCGGTAGGCGCTCCCGCTCCGCATAGGCGCCGATCTCCTCGAGCCAGGGGGGCGGGCAGGCGCGGACGGAGTGGGGGGCACAACCGACTCGCGCGCCCGCGTCGCGCAGCTGCTCGAGCTGGCGGAAGTACTCGGCCGTCGATTCCTGCCGGAACCGCGGGATGCCCCCTCGCGCGTAGGCGCTGAGAAGGAGGACGATCTCGATCCCGGCCTCACGTGCCGCCTCGACCGCGGCGTGTGCCTCCGGAAGACCGAGGTAGTGGAACTCACCAACCGCCGTGTAGCCGGCAGCACGGAGCTCTCGGTAGGTCTCGGCATACTCGCGGCGCACTGTCTCCGGCGTTTGGCGCTCGGCCTCCGCGATCATCGTCTCCCGCCAGGCCCAGAAGTCGCCGCCCGTCCTGCGCCCGCGGAGCGCCCGCTGAAACGCGTGGCAGTGCGCGTTCACGAAGCCCGGAAGCGTCAGTATGCGCGGCTCATCCACCTGGACGCATCGTCACACGTCCGGCACGGTCTCGTATCCCACGCGTGCGCCGCGTCTCGATACGCTCGAAGTGGGGAGGAGGTTGGAGGCCCCCAGCGGCCCGCCGGGAGAGGCGACGAGGCCAACTATCCTCTCTCGGGATGGCCGAACGAGTCGTCCCGCTGCGCCTGGCGCAGATACCGAACGCCCTGACGATCGCGCGCTTCGCCGCGATTCCCGTGTTCATCGTGCTCCTTGCGACCGCCGACGGCGGACACAGCTGGCCTGCCGCAATTCTCTTCGCAGCCGCGGCCGCCACCGACCAGATCGACGGCTGGCTCGCACGACGCTGGCATGTCGAGTCCCGCTTCGGGACCGTCGCGGACCCACTGGCGGACCGCCTGATGATCGACACGGCGGTGATCGGGCTCTTCCTGCACGGCCGCCTCCCGTGGCCGGCCCTCGTCCTGATCCTCGCGCGTGACGCGGTGCTGATCGGGGGATACAAGCTGATCGTGCCGCGCGGATACGAGCTCTCCGTCAGCTTCGCGGGGAAAGTGGCGACGTGGATCCTGTACGCCTCGCTCGCGCTCATGCTGGCGACCCCGGAAGGCACGGACTTGCCGTATGTGCTCTTCTGGATCGGCCTTGCGCTATCGCTCTTCGCCGGCGCCGCCTACGCCGTCGGTGCGCTCAGGAGCCGCACGTGAAGGCCGTCGTCATGGCCGGCGGCGAGGGTACGCGCCTTCGCCCGCTCACCTCCAACCAACCGAAGCCGATGGTGACGATCGTCGGCAAGCCCTGCATGGAGCACATCATCGAGCTGCTGAAGGCTCACGGCTTCGAGGACGTCATCGTGACGCTCGCCTTCCTCCCGCAGTCGATCCGGAGCTACTTCGGGAACGGCGAGAGCATCGGGGCGACCATCGAGTACTCGGTGGAGGAGTCGCCGGCCGGCACCGCAGGATCGGTGCGGCTCGCGAGCGACTATCTCGACGACACGTTCATCGTCATCTCCGGCGATGCCCTCTGCGACTTCGATCTGACCAGGCTCGTCGAGTTCCACAAGGAGAAGGGGTCTGCGGCGACACTCGCGCTGAAGTCGGTCGAGAACCCGCTGGAGTTCGGGATCGTCGTCACGGACAGCGAGGGACGGGTCGAGCGCTTCCTCGAAAAGCCCTCCTGGAGCCAGGTCTTCTCCGACACGATCAACACCGGCGTGTACGTGATCGAGCCCGAGGTGCTCAACCACGTCCCGACCGACCGGCCGTACGACTTCTCCAAGGAGCTCTTCCCGCTCCTTCTCGAGATGGGCCGGCCCGTCTACGGCCACGTCGTCGAGGGCTACTGGCAGGACATCGGAAACCTCGAGCAATACCGTCAGGCGAACTTCGACGCCCTCGATGGGCGCGTACGCCTCGATATCCCGGGTGTGCGCCTCCGCGGCAATCTGTTCCTCGGGGAAGGCGTGGAAATCGACGACATCGAGCGGATCGAGGGTCCGGCATACCTCGGCAACTACTGCCGGATCGGCTCGGACGCAACGGTCGGCCCGTACTCGGTCCTCTCCTCGAGCGTGACGCTGCGCGACCGGGCGCGAACGGTTGCGTCGGTCATCGACGCGTCCACACACATCGGGCGCAGCGCGCTGATCGAGAACGCGATCGTCGGCCGCAATTGCGACATCCGGTCCCACGTCCGCATCCACGAGGACGTCGCGGTGGGAGACCAGGTCACGATCGGCGCCGAGAGCGTCGTCATGCCGGGCGTGCGGATCTTCCCCTTCAAGGAGGTGGAGTCGGGCTCGCAGGTCTACGAGAACCTGATCTTCGAGGCGCGCTCGACGCCGCAGCTGTTTGGCCAGGGGGCTGTCACGGGCCTCGTCAACGTCGACCTCACCCCGGACACGGCCCTCAAGGTCGCGGCTGCGCTTGGCACTGCGCTCAAGCGAGACGCGCGCGTGGTCGCGAGCCGTGAGTCGGCACCGGCCTGCCGGATGATCAAGCGGGCGATGATCTCGGGCGTCAACTCGACGGGGGTCAACGTCGCCGACCTCCGCGTCCTGCCGGCGTCCGTCGCACGGCACCTCCTGAAGAGTCACGGGTACGACGCCGGTTTCCACGTGGGTCTCAGCAGTAGCGATCCGGACGCCGTGAGGATTCAGTTCTTCGAGCATCCCGGCATCGAGGCGTCGGCCGCGTTCCAGAAGGAGATCGAGAAACACTTCAGCCGGCAGGAGCTCCGCCTGGTGGCGGCGGGAGACGTCGGCGCGATCAGCTACCCGGCCCGCGCACGCGAGGGCTATGCCGACGACCTGCTCGCCAACCTGGATCGGGCGGCGATCCGACGGCGCGGTTTCCGGATCGTCGTCGACTACGGCTATTCGGCTGCGTCGTTCGTGCTGCCGCTCCTGCTCGGGCCGCTCGGCGTGGAGGCAGTCGCGGCGCACTCGTTCACCCCGGACCTCCCGCCGGGGGAGACCGCGACGCTCCGGGGGCTCGTCGGCCAGACGAAACGCCTCGTCGGAGCCGTCGGAGCCGACCTGGGCGTCGTCTTCGACCGGGCCGCCGAGCGCCTCTACCTGATCGACGACCAGGCGCGGGAGATCCCCGTCGAACAGGCCCTGCTCCTGTACCTCCGCCTGATCGGGAGCAACGGACGAGTCGGCAAGCTTGCGTTCCCGGTGACGGTGACGAGCCAGGTCGACCGGCTCGTCGAAGGCAGCAGCCTCGAGGTCGTACGCACACCTGCCTCGCTCGCCGAGCTGACCAAGGCCGCGGCCGAGGACGGTGTGATCTTCGCCGGCGCCGTCGGCGGCGGCTACGTCTTCCCGGAGTTCCTGCCCGCCTACGACGCGATTGCCAGCCTCTGCAAGCTGCTCGAGCTCCTGGCGCCGGTCGACCGCACGCTGTCGCAGCTCGTCGCGGACCTCCCGGTCTCGCACGTCGTGCACAGGCAGGTGCCGTGCCCCTGGGCGCAGAAAGGGCTCGTCATGCGAGTTCTCACCGAGCGGCTCAAGGATCGTGACGTCGACCTGCAGGACGGGATCAAGATCTTCGACGAGCGCGGCTGGGCGCAGGTGCTTCCGGACCCGGACGAGCCGCTCGTCCACGTGTACGCCGAGGGCGAGAGCGAGGATGCATCTGCGGAGCTGGAGCAGGAGATGCGCAGCCTCGTAGAAGATGTGCTGCAGAACGGCGACGAAACCAGCGCTTGACCGACGAACGCTCAAGGTGAGGTTGACCCTTAGCCGCTCGACTGCTTAACTGACCCCTCGACCGAAAGGCCCTGATGGAACCCTTGCCCGATCTCGCAGCCCTGTCCGACGAGGAACTCAAGTCGCTCATCGACGATCTCCAGCACGAGGAGCAGGAGGTCTCGTACCGGCGGCGGCTGCTGCACGGGAAGATCGACATCCTTCGCGCGGAGCTCGTCTCGCGGCTGCAGCAACAGGAGGGAGCGGGGGAGGGCCCGCTCAGCGAAGTCGACGTCGACAAGCTCGCCGCGATTCTGGCGGGCAAGGCCGCGCCGCCCGAGGCCTAGTGCCCCTCCCGGTAATACACGCCGGATTCTGGCCCGCGATCACGTGGCGCCAGAGCCTCCCCTCGTCCTCGCCAAGGCTGCCTGGCCTGGGCTCGGACGAGTGCGGCCCCTGGCTTGGTGCTCGCGCCCCAGAACCGGGGCAGCATCACTGGAAGGAGCAGTAGTTGTCCCGCGTCTACTGCCCCGAGTGCGGGTTCCAGAATCCGGAGGCCGCGAACTTCTGCTCCAAGTGCGGCGCGGCGCTCGTGCGCGAGCCCGCGGGAGCCGACACGACGGTCGCGTTCACGCCGGAGGAGCTCGACGACCAGTCGCCCCTCGAGGACCTCGGGATGGAGGGGCCGGCGCTCGTCGTGCGTTCGGGTGGCGGCCGCGCAGGCGAGCATTTCGTCCCGAACGAGGAGCGCACGACGATCGGCCGCTCGCCGGACTGCGACATCTTCCTCGACGACGTCACCGTCTCTCGCAAGCACGCCGTCCTCGTGCGCGCCGACGGCTTGTTCACGATCGAGGACCAGGGGAGCCTCAACGGTACCTTCGTGAACAAGCGCCGCATCGACTCGGCGCCGCTGACCGATGGCGACGAGGTTCAGATCGGGAAGTACCGACTGACGTTCCTGGAGCAGTGAGCGCGACAGCCGTCAGCCAGGCCGAGGAGCGGCCGCTCACGATCGGTGCGGTCTGCCGGCTGCTCCGAGAGGAGTTTCCGGACATTTCGATTTCGAAGATCCGCTACCTCGAGGATCAAGGGCTGCTGGCTCCGCGTCGGACTCCGGGGCGCTACCGCCTCTTCGGAGAAGATGACGTCGATCGCCTGAGAACGATTCTGCGCCTCCAGCGCGACGAGTTCCTGCCGCTGCGGGTGATCCGCCAAGAGCTCGCGACGACGCCCGCGAAGGGACGGCGGCGGCGAATCGGCGGGGCGGAAGACGAGGAGGTCGAGCTCTCCGAGCTGTGCGAGCGCGCCGGAATGACGCCGGCGCTTGCGCGCAGGCTCGAGGAATACGGCCTGCTCGAGCCGCGCGTGGACGCGGGGGAGCGGCTCTACCGCGAGGGCGAGGTGGACATTGCAACCGCGTGCGCCAAGCTCGCCCGCTTCGGCATCGACGCGCGGCATCTCCGGTCGTTCCGGTCGGCGTCCGAGCGTGAGGTGGGGCTGCTCGCCGCAGTCGTCGCGCCGGCTCTTCGTTCCCGCAACTCGGAGCGTCGCCAGAGCGGGGTGGATGACCTTCAGGCGCTTGCCGAGGTTGCGCAGGAGCTGTCCCAGCTCCTGTTCTGGCGCTCACTGCGTAAGGTTGCCGCGTCGTGATCGACCTCAAGACTCGCGTTCGCGAGGTTCCCGACTGGCCCGAGCCCGGAGTCGGATTCAAGGACGTGAGCCCGCTGCTTCGGGATCCCGAGGCCCTCGCACAGACGATTGCGTCCCTTGCCGACTGGACGCGCGAGCTGCGCCCTGACGTCGTGCTCGGTGCCGAGGCGCGGGGGTTCATCCTCGGGGCCGCGATCGCCAAGGAGGTCCCGTGCGGGTTCGTCCCGGCACGGCGGCCCGGAAAGCTGCCGCCGGAGACCGTGAGCGCCACGTATGCGCTCGAGTACGGCCAGAACGCATTGGAGCTCAACGCGGACGCGATCGGCGACGGTGCCCGCGTCGTGATCCACGACGACGTGCTCGCGACGGGCGGGACGGTGGAGGCGATCGGCGGGCTCGTCGAGCAGCTCGGCGGGGAGATCGTCGGCGTCAACTTCGTCATCGAGCTGACGTTTCTCGGCGGCCGCGAGCGGCTCTCGAAGTACGCGCTGCACTCGCTGATCTCCTACTAGCGAGAGCTTTCAGCAGGTTTCGTCGGATTCGCCACGGGCCGCTCACTCCCGCCAGGGATTTCCCGGCATCCCGCCGGCGACGATGGACGGAGTGTCGTGAACGCTTCGCCGCCCGATGACGGAAAAGCCGCCAGCCGCCTGCTCGACCACTGCTGCGGCGTGACCAGGCTCGCCCAGGTCGAGCCGCAGGCCCGCGAGCGCCTCGAGGTTGCACTCGGTGGCGAGCTCGCGCGCCGCCTAGTGGGCGCGCTGTCCGGCGATCACCGGCTGCCGGCGCGCGCCTTCGGGGACTGAGGCGGCTTCCGGACGGCGTCGCCGCCGTAGAGACGGACGACGAGGAAGATCACGCAGGCGGCGAGAACGCTCATGATGAAGGCGGTCGCGCCTTCGACGCCGACCGCCAGCATTCCGAGCCAGATGTAGAGACCAAGCCCGAACGCCCAGAGGAACGACGTGACGCCGCGGTCGATGCTCGGCTGGCGGAGATGCATGCGCGTCGATTCTAGAGGCGGCGGCCGCCGGCGCGGGGGAGACCGTTCCGGTCCAGAAAAACGAACTGGCGCCTAGGAACCCGAAGGCACCTCTGCGCCAGTTCATTCGCCGAGCCGGTCTCGCTTTCGTCCACCGATCCTGGTGACTTTCGCCTTCCGGCTACGGCCCTCAGGATCCGCTTCGCCCTACTCGCGTCCCGTGCTCGACGCGAGGGGGACCATAGGGCGGCCGGCGGGGGGTTGCAAGGGGCCGGAAAAACAACTTCCCGCAATTTGCAGTATTTTCTTTTTTCCACATTTCCACAGCCTGTGGGCCATCGTGCTCTACCACTGGCCGGGAACAAAAAAACGATCTGGCGCCTAGGAACCCGAAGGCTCCTCTGCGCCAGATCATTCGCCGAGCCGGTTTCGCTTTCGTCCACCGATCCCGGTGACTTTCGCCTTCCGGCTACGGCCCTCGGGATCTGCTTCGCCCTACTCGCGCTCCGTGCTCGGCGCGGAGGGGACACTAGGGCCGACGCCCGCGCGTTGCAAGACCCCATCCGAGCAATTTCGCGCTCTTTGCACCCTTTTCTTTTTTCCACATTTCCACAGCAATGCGTCCAGCCTGTGGAGAACTCTGAAAGGCAGCTCGGGGAGGGAGCAGGCCCGGCAGCTGGATCGGTCCCAACTTGACATAACGCCTGTTCTCGTGCGTTCGTATTCCAGCAGCGGTGCGGGATTCGGTATAGACTCGCGCCCGCCCTTCGGGAGCTGCTCCCGGACAAAGTTTTGCGTCGCCGGTATTTGGAGAGAGACAACTAGCGGGATGACGACGGCTGAGATCGAGTCCGTCCTCGGCAGCGAGGACTTGCGCAATCTGCTCGAGGTTGCCGAGCAGTCGGGCGCGGTCAGGCACGCCGAGCTGGCAGAGGTTCTCGAGCCGCTGGAGCTGGACGAGATGGAGCGCGAGGCGCTCCAGCGCGAGCTCGAGCAGCGCGGCATCGACGTCGTCGAGGAGGCCCCACAGCCAGAAAAGGCGCCGGGGCCGCCGCCGCAGCCGCCCGTCTACGAGACGACGACCGACGCGCTTCAGCTCTTCCTGCGCGAGGCCGGCCGCCACCCGCTCCTGACCGCCCCCCAGGAGGTCGAGCTCTCGAAGCGGATCGAGCGCGGCGACATGCAGGCGAAGCAGCGGATGATCCAGTCGAACCTGCGCCTCGTCGTGTCGATCGCGAAGAACTACCGGAACCAAGGCCTGCCCTTCCTGGACCTGATCCAGGAGGGCACGCTGGGGCTCATCCGCGCGGTCGAGAAATTCGACTGGCGCCGCGGCTACAAGTTCTCGACGTACGCCACCTGGTGGATCCGCCAAGCCGTGGCCAGGGCGCTTGCGGACAAGGCCCGCACGATCCGGATGCCGGTGCACATCGTCGAGCGTCTCCAGAAGCTCAACAAGGCCGAGCGCATCCTCTGGACGCAGCTCGGCCGGGAGCCCACGCTCGAGGAGGTCGCCGAGGAGGCAAGCCTCCCCATCGAGCAGGCGCGCGAGGTGAAGGCGGCGGCGCATGCGTCGACGAGCCTCGACCAGCCGGTCGGAGAGACCGAGGACGCCGTGTTCGGGGACTTCGTAGCGTGCAAGGGCCCGCAGCCCGACGAGGAGGTCGAGGTCTCGCTCCGCAGCCAGGCCCTCGCCCGTGCGCTCGGGGCGCTCACGGAGCGTGAGCGCGCCGTGCTCGTCCTCCGCTACGGCCTCGACAACTCGGAGCCGAGGACGCTCGAGGAGATCGGCCGGACGCTCGACCTCACACGCGAGCGCGTGCGTCAGATCGAGGGCCATGCCCTCAAGCGGCTAAGCCGACTGCACGAGATCGAAACCGTCGCCTAGCGGCGATTGTCAGGTTTCGAGATAGAACTGCAAGCCGGGCGCGACCGTGCGCAGCTCGCGGAGCGCGCGTGACTCCAGCTGCCGAACTCGCTCCCGCGTGATGCCGAGGTCGGTTCCGACCTCCTCGAGCGTCTTCGGCGTGTGGCCCTCGAGGCCGAAGCGCATCGCCAGCACCCTGCGCATCCTCGGGTTCAGGCGGTGCATCGCCTCGGCCAGCTCGACCGAACGGAGCTCCTTCGCCGTCGCGTCGTCGGGTCGGTCGGAGTGGATGTCTTCGATCAGGTCGCCGTAGAGGCTCTCGCCGTCGCCGACGGGGGTCTCGAGGCTGACCGGATCCTCGACGAGCTCGAAGAGCTCCTCCACGCGCTCGACCGTGAATCCGCTTTCCTTGGCGATCTCCTCGACCGTCGGGTCGCGGTTGAGCTTTTGCGTGAGGATCCGGCGGGCGCGCAGCACCTTGCGGGCCTGCTCGGCGACGTGGACGGGCAGGCGGATCGTCCTCCCCTGGTCTGCAAGCGCTCGCGAGACTGCCTGGCGAATCCACCAGGTGGCGTACGTCGAGAGCTTGAATCCAAGCTTCCAGTCGAACTTCTCCACTGCCCGGATCAGGCCGAGATTGCCCTCCTGGATGAGGTCGAGGAGCGGAACGCCGGCCTTGGTGTAGTTCCTTGTGATCGACATCACGAGCCGGAGGTTGCACTCGATCAGCCGGCGTTTGGCGGCCTCGTCGCCCGCATCCTTGCGACGCGCGAGCTCACGCTCTTCCTCTGCGGTGAGCAGCCGGCCGTCGCCGATCTGCCGGACGTACAGCTTCAGCGGGTCGGTAAGAGGAGTGCCGTCATCGGTCTTCCCTACCGGCTCTTCGCGCTCTTCCACATCAGGTGTGTCGAGCGCGCCCGACCCGGGTAGCACCTCGAGATGAGGTACAGGGCTCTCCTCGACGTCGGGCTCAGGAAGGGGCCGCGGCTCCACGAGGCGTGTATCGGCGGCCTGACCCTCGGTCGGGTTCCCCCGATCGGGGGAGGTGCGTCGTGAACCGCCTAACCGAAGGAACTCTCAGACGTCACACGAAGTTGGGGTCCTAGCTCTCTGTCTGTATGTGTGGTATTGCCGGATATAGCCTGAAGGCCGACGCCCGGATCGACCGGACGCTGGCCGCCCAGGCCCTGCTTGCCGGGATCGCCGAGCGCGGCGCCGACGCCGTCGGATATGCACACCGGTCGCCCGGGGAGTCGGTCTCCGTGCGCAAGCAGCGCTCCGGGGCGAGTGCGCTCCTTACCGACCTGACCGTCCCCGCCTCATCCGTGGAGGTCCTCCTCCATGTGCGCGACTACACCAAGGGCCACCCCACCATCGAGGCCAACAATCACCCGGTCCGCCACGGGCACATCGTGGGTGTCCACAACGGGATCATCCTGAATGACGAGGAGATCTTCGAGCGGCATGCCATTCAGCGGCACGAGGCATCGATGACGGTGGACACGGAGGCGATCTTCGCGCTCGTGGAGGGCTTCGGGCCGTGGTGCAAGACCCTCGAACAGCTCCGCGGCTCGATGGCGACAGCCTGGGTCGACGAGCGCGAGCGCGGCGCGGTCTACCTCGCCCGTGGCGTCGGTCGTCCGCTCTGGACGGGCGAGTCCCGTGAAGGCATCTTCTTCGCCTCCACGGAACACGCACTGGAGGTCTCCGAGCGGTTCCTCGGGCTCCGGTTCCGGAAGCGCGAGCTGCCCGAGGGCACCATCCTCACGCTCGAGGGCGGACGCCTCGCCTGCAAGGAGCGCTTCCGCCCCGACCGCGGGTTTACCGAGCGGCCCCTCCCCGCCGTGCGCGCGCCCGGCGAGCGGGAGTCCTGCTTGCGGTTGCTGACCGCGCTCGCGTCGCTCTAGCACCGGTCTTTTTCGACACCCGCCCGTCGGGCGAAACGTCATAGCCGTCCTCGAGCAGGCGCTCGCGGATCAGGTACTGGAACGTCGACCACGCGCCGCGGCGGACGTCGAACATCCGGTAGATCTGCCACTCGGTCAGCAGCGATTGGTCTTCGCGCCTCGCGGCGCCCCACTCCTGGAACTTCGGGAGCCGGCCGAGCTTCAAAGCGACGTCACAGCCCTGATCGATTGCGCGCTCGAGGCGCTCCTCCCCGACTGGGACGTCGAACCCGGCCTCCCGGAGTGCGGTCGTGAGCGAGCCGAACGTGTGCCAATAGAGGGACTTCGAGGGCATCGAGCCGCGGTGCTCGTCGAGGTCCCGGGCCGTGGGCGTCCGCTCGAGCCTCTCCCCCAGTTCGCGCAGGAGCTGGAGCAGCTCATCTCGGGTCGCGAAGCGTCGCGGAACGAGCCCGGCGGCCCGCTTCGCCGCATTCCAGCTCCCGAAGTGCTCGATTACCGTTTGCGGGTGCACCATGGTCTCCTCGTCGGCCGCGAACTCGCGCATCGACGGTGACCTGCCCAGCCGCCGAGCGGATTCCTGCAGCTGTTTCACGATGTCCTCGTCGCTGTAGCGCTTGCGAATTCCAGCCTGAAACTGGGCGAGAGCGTCTCGGTCGAGGGACTCGAGCAGCTCGCGGGCGGGCCGTCGAGCCATGGCAATAAGGATAGAGCAAACTCGCCTATTTGCAAGAGCGGGCGAGCAGCGCGGTCGACGCCTCCGATCATCCGCGCACGCCGTCCGCGAGCGCTGAGGCCTGGCCAGGGCGTCTACGAGACGGCGAGAAGCTCCCGTCGAGCTGTCTCGTCCTCGATCAACTCGGGCGGGAGAATGCGTTCGAGAGCCGCGACGCAGCGCGGACAGAACTGGCTGCCGGCCGAACGATTGAGCTCCTCCATCGCCTCCTTGGCGGGGCGGGCGGCGCGGTAGATCCTGGTGGTGAGCATCGAGTCGAGCGCGTCGGCGACGTGGATGATCCGGGCTCCGAGCGGGATGTCCTCGCCCTTGAGGCCGTCCGGATAGCCGGTGCCGTCGAAGCGCTCGTGGTGATGCCGGATCGAAGGCACCGCGTCCTGCAGGAATCCGAGCCGGTCGATGATCCTCGCTCCCTCCTCGGCGTGACGCTGCATGAGATCCCACTCGTCATGTGTGAGCGTGGCCGCCTTCAGGAGGATCGCATCGGGCACCGCGAGCTTGCCGATGTCGTGGAAGAGCGCCGCGTGTCCGAGCAGGTCGAGCTCAACCTTCGAGAGCCCCAGCTCCCGTCCGATCGCAAGAGCAAGCTCCTGCACCCGGCGGGAGTGGCCGGCCGTGTATGCGTCCCGCGCGTCCACCGTGGCGGACAAGGACTCCATCGCCGCCGTGGAGCGCTCCCGCAGCAGGCGGTTCGCCTTCTCCAAAGACACGTTCTGGTCCTGGATCGTCTCGGCCGCCTGACGCAGCTTCTGGGCGCTCTTGCGCGTGTGCCGGAGATACGCCTCCTGCGTCTTGCGCATGAGGAGGAGCGGGACGGCGAAGACGGCGAGCGCGTAGGGGCCGGCCGCGTGGTAGGCGATCGCCATGACGCCGCCGACGAACCCGTAGACCACCCAGTGCGGCAGGAGCCAGAGGAAACGCTCGTGCCAGGCCCTCCACCAGCGCTCGTGGCCCTCCATCGACAGCGCGAGGCTGAGGAGGCCGGTGTTCACGGCGAAGTAGGCGGCGCCGGCCGCTAGTCCGGCGCCGACGGTGACGAGCTCGCCCACGCTGCCGTCGAAGCCGAGTGCGAAGACCGCGGAGGCTGCGAGCGAGGCCAGGGAGAGCGCGCCGATGTTGAAGAGCGTGCGGTGCAGCGGGTAGCGCTTGGCGCTCCAGTCGACCACGCACGTCGTGATCGCGAGCGCGAGCGCGGCGCGCGGCCCGAACAGAGCCGCGCCCGCGAGTGCGCCGACTGCGCTGACTGAGATCGATCCGTCGTCGACCTCGAGCGCGACGGCCTGGCCGAGCCCGACGAGGATGACGAGCGCGACGAGCCCGAAGACGTCGGTTGCGGTGCCGAGCAGCGCGCCCAGGACACCGGCGCCCACGCCCACGAAGGCGACCACGCCGACCAGCGTTGCGAGCCGCTTCGACAGGGAGAAGAACCGCGGTCCCTGGACCGCGTGCGGCCTGTGCGGCGCCTGGCGCCGTTCCTGGCCCGGTGTCATCTCGTCCACCGGCGGAAGCGGGACCACGTGATCTCCGTCCTCCGTGACCGCGGTGAGACGGCCACGCCGGTGCGGCGCCGGCATCGCAAGCGGCTCCGAGGTCGTCGCGTCGAGGACGCGGTTGCGTCCCTGGAGCTTCGCGCGGTAGACCGCGAGGTCGGCCTGGTGGATCAGCTCGTTTGGGTCCGAGCCGTCCCGTGGGAACGAGGCGACGCCAATCGAGACCGTGGCACGAATCGGCTCGCTCGACGTCTCGACATCGAATGTGCGCTGCGACACCGCTCGCCGGATCCGCTCCGCGATCTCGAGCGCCTCCTCGGGGCTCGTCTCCGGCAGGAGGATGCTGAACTCCTCACCGCCGAACCGCGCAGGAACGTCGTAGTGGCGCAGGAGCGCACGGAAGACCTCGGCGATGCCCTTCAGGACGGCGTCGCCGGCGAGGTGGCCGTACGTGTTGTTGATCTCGCGCAGGAGATCGAGGTCGGCCATGATCAGCGAGAGCGGCCGGTCGAACCGGGCCCCGCGCGTCAGCTCCTCGTTCAGGGCCTGCCCGAAGTGCCGCGCGTTGAAGAGACCGGTTTTGGGGTCGACCCGGGCCTCCGCCTCGAGCTTGGGCACCGCGAGTGAGCGGTGGATCAGCACGAGCGGCGCGACGGCGAACGGAACCATCCACGGGTTGGAGTCCCAGAAGGTCGCGATGCCGACGCCGAGTGCCGCGAGCACCAGGTCGGTCGACAGGCTCTGGAAGCTGAACAGCCCGGACTCGCGCGGCGAGATCCCGCGGGCGAAAGCGAGCATCGGCGCGAGCAGCGAGTGGTTGATCCCGACGAGCAGGAAGCACGCGGTCACGCCGCCGAGCGCGAACTGGACGTGGTCATACGCCTCGAGTGCCGGTAGCTGACCGACGAGGAGCGCGCCGAACGAGGCGGCGAGGATGGCCAGCGTGAAGTTCGAGATGTTGAAGATCTGGATGTACCAGACCGTCCTGTTCTTGAGCCAATCGGGCAGGTGCTGCACGACCGGCACAAGCGCCACAAGCTCAGGAGGCAGCAGGAGCGCTGCGGGGATCAGGAAGACGATCGACGTCTGGTACGACTGGTTCTTCCCGGTCCGCACGAGGAAGAGCTGGGCGACGGCGGCTGAGCCCGCGAGGATCAGGAACGTCATCCAGTCCTCGTCCCCGCGGTCGAGCCGCGACAGGAGCGGCGCGGTGATCGCAGCGGCGGAACCGACGACGGCGACCAGGTAGACCAGCGCGGCGAGCGACAACCGCTGGCGACGAGCCGGCTCCCGCCCCGACGCGACGCCTCCGACCCGATGCTCGGTCGGAATAGCGCTCATCTGGTGCTCGTCCCTCGGATGTGCCGCAACTCGGTGCCTTCTTTCGCGCAGGGGGGATGAAGGGTCATCCCCGGGCTGACCGTACGTCCGGTTGGAGGCTCGAACATCACCCGTTCGAGTTATCGGCGGAAGGGGGTCGGCGATTCACCCAAACGGGTGAGCCGGGGGCGCCACGTTGGCCGCCCGCGGCTCGGAGTGCTCGCCTACCGAGCCGGCGCTTCGGCCGGAGGCGCGGCCAGCCCGAGGTCGGCTGCCAGTGCCTCGTCTTCCGGAGTCGTGACGTAGTCGCCCTCCGGATTCCCGACCTCGGCTTCGGCGTTGTCCTCCCAGCTTACGTCGGCCGCTGCGAGGACATCGCTCCAGGACACATCCGACCACGAGACATCGCTCCAGGACACATCCGACCACGAGACGTCCGTCCAGGAAACGTCAGACCAGGAGACGTCGCTCCAGGAGACCGAATCCCAGGAAACGCTCGCTTTGGCGGCCGCATACCACATTGACCCGTCGAACTCCGTCATCCCGGTGAGGGGATTCAGCTTGCGGAACTTGTTCAGTGCCCCGTTCGGGTTCGGCGGGCTGGTGAGCAGGGTCGACCTGTAGGCGTTGATCTCGCCCACACCGGCGGAGCCCGAGGGCGCATCCGGGATGTACCTGGCGCGCTGCATCAGCGCACCCTTGACCTGATCGGGAGTCCACGTCGGATGCTGCATGTGGAGCAGCGCCGCGGCGCCGGCCACCACCGGAGCCGAGAACGACGTGCCAGACAGGCGCATGTACCCGGCGTTCACGACGTTCTCCGGCCGAGCCGTCCGGAGCGTCGCGCCCGTCGGCACCGGGCCGATCATGTAGCGGCCGGCAGCCGCGAGCTCGGGCTTGCGGAAGCCGTCCTTCGTGTAGCCGTACGCCGACCAGTTCGGCACGTCGTGATTCCAGGCATAGATACTGCCCTCGAGGTCGACCGCCCCGACCGTGATCACGAACGGATCGTTGCCTGGGGCGTACGGGACGCCGCTCGGCCCATCTGATCTGCCGTAGTTGCCCGCCGCCGCGACGACCGTGACACCGCCGAACCAGAGCTTCTCGACCGCCTTGTCCAGCGGGTCGTTCGTGAAGTTGCTCGGCATTGTCGAGTGGAGCGAGAAGTTCGCCACCTTGATGTTCTTGGACGCCCGGTTCTGGTGGATCCACTCGGCCGCGGCGATGACGTCGCTCGTCCGCGCCATCCCGCTGTCATCCATCACGTCCACCGAGATGAGATTGGCCTGCGGAGCTGCGCCGGCCTGATCGGTGGCACTGCCTGCGGCGATGCCCGCCACGAAGGTGCCGTGACCTCGGCCGTCGCCCGGAGAATTGGGCTTGAGCTGGGTGATCACGACGTCGTCGGTGACGCGTGCCCCCATGTCGAAGTCCGCCCGATTCTTCTCGATGCCCGAGTCGACGATTGCAATCGCAGGCATCTTCTGACCGGTCGCGGGAAGCCCGTCCCAGAGCGGCTTCACGCCCGACGCCGTGGTCCAGAGCTGCCTCGAGGTGTAGCCGCTGAGTTTCACCCGGGCGTCGGAGGTGACGGTCAGACCCGGAATCCGGGCGAGGTAGAACATCTTCTTCGCCTTGAGCTCCACGGCGAGAGAGCCGACGAACCGCAGCTTCCGGTTGATCCGCTCGGCGTCGTCCTTGCCCTGCTGGCTCTCCTCGTTGTGATCGGCGTCCTGGAACGCGTCGCTCGCGGTACCGATGCCCTGATCCGCCTGAATGATGACCGGCACGAGCTCGTTCGGAGTCGAGTTGGCCTTGGCCAGCAGGACCGGGTCGATGTACGTGTTCGCCGCAGGCCGAACCTGCCGCTGGTTTTCCTTGCGCGCGCCGGCTGCGAGCGGGGCAGCGACGACCAACACCGCAACGAGCGCAGTGATGAGGCCGCGACCGCCCTTGCCCCAGAGCGCGTTCGACCGGGAGTCTCCACCCCGGTTTCCGGTCCCCCACAGCGCGGACGACCGGTGCTCGCCGCGGGAGGACCCGCTCTTACCGTTCATTTTGTCTACCTCTTCTCCGCGTCTAGCGCGGGCCGCAGTTGCATGAGATTTCTCTTAGTCCGACCAGTACACCGATCGGCTGGTGAGGAACGTGCGAGGGAGACCCGAAGACTTGTCGAAGGCTGCCCGCTGGGCGCCCGGCTGGCCCGGCCCGCCGCGATCCTTCGCGAGCGCGGCCGGCGAGGCCGCCAGACCCAGTGCTCCGACGACGAGAAGCGCCAGGACACTCCTGGCCTTCGTGCTCTTGCTGCAGCAGTTCCGGTATATCCCTCTCCCTCGACGCGCCACCCAGCGCGGTCTGACGACTTGGATTTGTCAAGCCGTGCGAAGTGTGGGTCTGCCCTCTTTTCAACTCATCACCCATCGGGGTGAGGCCGGGAAGTTCCCTCGATCGAGTGATGCAGCGGGTCGGAGGGCAAGCCGGCCGTTCGGGTTACGCTCAGGTGCGATGCGCCCTCGCCTGCCGCTCGCAGCCGGTGTCGCCGCGGCGCGCGTGGCGGGACGCCTTTCGCGCCTCGCCGGCGCCGGCGGCGGGACGACCATTCCCGGAAAGCTGCTGAACGTCCTCGATCCAAGCGCGGTCGGGCGGCTCGCATCGCGACTGCCGCAAGGGTCGGCGATCGTGTCGGCGACGAACGGGAAGACGACGACTGCCGCGATGGTCGCGGAGATCCTGTCGCCGCAGCTGCGACTGGCCCACAACAGCGCCGGCGCGAACCTCCTGTCCGGAGTCGCGTCCACCCTGCTCTCGGCGAACGGCGCCGACCTGGGCCTGTTCGAGGTGGATGAGGCAGCGCTTCCCGCCGTCGCCAGGCGGGTCCGGCCTCGCGCCCTTTGTCTCGGGAACCTCTTTCGTGACCAGCTCGACCGGTACGGCGAGCTCGAGCTCGTGGCCGAGCGCTGGCGCAAGCTGGTCGGCGAACTCGATCCGGACGCCTGGGTCGTCGCGAACGCAGACGACCCGCAGGTCGGAGACCTCGCACGTGACTGCAAGGGTGTCCACTTCGGCGTGGACGACACCCGCCACGGATCGTCGGGGCTGCAACACGCAGCAGACTCCAAGTGGTGCGTGCGTTGTGGAACCCCCTACGAGTACGCGGCTGCCTACGTCGGGCACCTCGGGGACTACCGCTGTCCGGCCTGCGGCCATGCACGGCCCCCGCTCGACCTCGCCGCCCGGGCGATCGAGCTCGACGGGCTGGATTCGGTCTCGTTCGACCTGGCGGACGAGCAGGGCTCGTTGCGCGTTCGTCTACCGCTTCCCGGCCTCTACAACGTCTACAACGCGCTCGCGGCAGCGGCGCTGGCCGGTGTCCTGGGAGCCTCCCGTGAGGAGATCCATTCGGGGCTCGAGCGCTTCAGCGCGGCATTCGGGCGCTTCGAGCGGATTCCCGTCGGGGAGCGCAGCCTGCTCTTGCTGCTGATCAAGAACCCAGCCGGGGCGAACGAGGTGGTACGGACGCTCGTCGCCGGCGGGACCCCGAGCCTGGCCGTCATCGCGCTGAACGACGCGATTGCGGACGGGCGCGACGTCTCCTGGATCTGGGATGTCGACTTCGAGCCCTTGTTCGACCGGCTCGACCGCGTCGTGGCCACCGGCGAGCGGGCGGCCGAGCTCGCGCTGCGGTGCAAGTACGCCGGCTTCGCCGATGACCGTCTCGAGGTGATGCCGGACCTCGACGCCGCCCTCGATCGGGGGCTGGAGCTGACTCCCGCCGGCGGCGAGCTCTGCGTCCTCCCCACCTACACGGCCATGCTGCGGCTCCGCGGGATCGTTGCTGAACGCGGTTACGTGAAGCCGTACTGGGAGCAGGCAGCGTGAGGATCCGCGTCGGTCACCTCTACCCCGAGTATCTGAACATCTACGCGGACCGCGGCAACATCGCGGTGCTGTCGCGGCGGGCTGAGTGGCGAGGGCATGACCTCGAGGTTCAGGCGATCGGGATGGACGATGCGATCGTCCCGGGCGCCCACGACCTTCTGTACGTCGGCGGCGGGCAGGACCGCGAGCAGGCGCTGGTTGCACGCGACATCGCGGGGAAGGGCGAGGCTCTTCGGGAGGCCGTGGAGGCTGGTGCGGCAGTGCTCGCGGTCTGCGGCGGCTATCAGCTGCTCGGGCACTTCTACCGCGATCGGTCTGGCGCCGAGCTGCCCGGCGCTGGAATCCTGCCGCTCCATACGGTGGCCGGCGACCGGAGGATGATCGGCGACGTGCTGCTCGAGTGCGAGCTCGAGCCGGGCGACCGCCGGACGATCGCCGGATTCGAGAACCACGCAGGGCGGACGATGCTCGAGGACGGCGCCGAGCCGCTCGGCCGTGTGGTGGCCGGCTTCGGAAACGACGGTGAGAGCGGCTTCGAGGGCTGTCGCGTCGGGCGGGTGATCGGCACGTACCTCCACGGGCCGCTCCTGCCGCGGAACCCCTGGCTCGCCGACTGGCTGCTCGCCCAGGCGATCGCTCACCGGACGGGCGCCCCGGCGGTGTTCGAGCCGCTGGCCGACGCACTCGAGGACGAGGCTCATCGAGTCGCGGCCGCCCGGGCCAGGTCTCGCGGGGGCCGGGCCGCCAGGTAGCCCAACCTCCTCCCCACCGCAATCGTATTGCCGGTCTGCGCGCTCGTGGGTTAGGCGAGCGTGCCGAAAGTGCGCCGACGTGTCACGGAACCCACAAGGGGCCGAGGTAGACGACCGGGTCGCCCGGCCGCCAGCGCGTCAGGAAGCGCTGGATCGGCGGATGGAGCACGACCTCCTCGAGCTCCGACAGGGCGAAGAGCCTGTGCCCCCTGACGGCGGCGTCGCGGGACGTCACGGCGTCGAGCGACCGGTCCCCGAGGTCGCCCGCGAAGATGATGTGCACGACGTGCTTCGCCGCGAAGCTCCTCTGCGGCGCGATTGAGTCCACGATCGCAACGGGCCCCTCGACCGGGACATCCTCCCCGAGGCCGATCTCCTCCTCGAGCTCGCGATGCAGCGCATCGACGAGGCTCTCGCCCGAGTTCACACCTCCGCCGGGAAGGAGCCAGTACTCCTTGCCGTGCTTCTCGTGCCGGCAGAGCAGCAGCCGATCGCTACGACGGAGGATCGCCGACACCCGGATCCGCGGCTCGGCGCCCACGGCCCTAATGCCCCTTCTGGCGGTGCTGCCCCGCTTCTGGGTCGTGAGCACCAAGCCAGAGCGCGCACTCCGACGAGCCAAGGCTAGGCAGCCTTGGCGAGGAGGACGGTCGGCTCTGGCGCCGTGTGATCGCGGGCCTGAAGCAGGCGTGCATCGCCTGGAGGGGCATTAGGCTCGCGAGGAGCCGAAGCCCCGGGCCCCGCGCTCGCTGGCGGGCAGCTCCTCGAGCTCCACGATGTCGACGGCAGGCACCGGGAGCACGACGAGCTGTGCAACGCGCATCCCGGGCTCGACGACGAAGGGCGTCTTGGCATCGGTGTTCAGCATCACGACCTGCACCTCCCCGCGATAGCCGGCGTCGATCAGCCCCGGCGCGTTGACGAGCGTGATGCCGTTCCGCGCCGCCAGGCCGGAGCGCGGCAGGACAAAGCCCCCGTGGCCTTCGGGGATCGCCACGGCCAGGCCAGTGGGCACCACCGCCCGCTCGCCGGGACCGAGCTCGTGCCGCCCGCACGCGGACAGGTCGAGCCCGGCGTCGCCCGAGTAGGCCTGGGACGGGACGACGGCGTCCTCTCGGAGGCGGTGGACCGGGACCTCGATCACTGCGTCGCCCGGCTGGGCTCCTCCGCGTCGAGGATCAGATACGACGCGAAGCGCTGTGTCTCGCGCCGCGGCAGCCGGGCACGAATGAAGACGCCGTCGGGGCCGTCGACCCGCTCGTCGATCGGCGGCCCCAGCGAGTACAGCTCGGCGAGCTTCGCGCCGTCCTCGTACGGGACGAGCATGCGGACCAGCTCGAACCGCTCGGCGAACCGCTCGGCGACTCTCGCCTTCAGCTCGTCCAGTCCCTCGCCGGTCTCGGCGGAGATCTGCGGTGACCCGGGGAAGCGGTTCGCGAGCCGCCGGCGGCCGAGCGGGTCGACCGTGTCGATCTTGTTCAGGACGAGCTCGACCGGGAGCTCGTCCGCGCCGATCTCCGCAAGCACCTCGTTCACTGCCGACGTGTTCTCGTCCAGCTCGTCGTCCGGCATCGAGCCGTCGACGACGTGGAGGATCAGGTCCGCCTCAAGGGTCTCCTCGAGCGTGGCCGCGAAGCCCTCGACGAGCTCGTGCGGGAGCCGGCGGATGAAGCCGACCGTGTCGGTGACGAGATAGCGGCGGCCGTCTTCCTCGAACGCCCTCGTTGTCGGGTCGAGCGTCTCGAAGAGTCGGTCATTGACGGAGACGCCTGCGCCCGTGAGTGCGTTCAGGAGCGTCGACTTGCCGGCGTTCGTGTATCCCGCGAGCGCCACGGTCGGCGTGTGGGAGCGGAGTCGCTCCCGCCTGCGGGTCTGGCGCTGCCGGCCCAGACTCTGCAGTCGCCGTCGCAGGATCGCGACCCGGCGGCGAGCCAGGCGGCGGTCGGTCTCGAGCTGGGTCTCGCCGGGGCCTCTTGTCCCGACGCCGCCGTCCATCCGGCCGGCGCCGAGGCGCTCGAGGTGCTGCCACATGCCTCGCATGCGCGGGAGGTTGTACTCGAGCTGCGCCAGCTCGACCTGGAGCTTTCCCTCGGCGCTGTGCGCATGCTGCGCGAAGATGTCGAGGATCAGCTGGGTGCGATCGACGACCCGCGCCTTCAGCTCGTCCTCGAGCTTTCGCTGCTGCGACGGGCTCAGCTCGTGGTCGACGAGGAGCGATTCTGCGCCGGCGGTCTTGTACGCCTCCTTGAGCTCGACGAGCTTGCCTTTGCCCACGAACGTCCGCGGATCCGGCCTCGCTCGATGCTGGACCAGCGTAGCCACGGGCTCGACACCGGCGGTCCGTGCGAGCTCTGCGATCTCGTCGAGCTCGCGGCTCTCGTCGGTGCCCGGAGCCAGCACGGACAGGATGAAGCCCCGCTCCGGCTCGGCGCCGGAACGGGACTCGGGCTGGCGCGTCGTCACGCCGTGATTATGACTTTCTGCAGGGAGCTCTCGATCCGGCGGACGGCCTCTTCGAGCTCCTCGTCCGAAACGGTCATGGACAGCCGCACGAACCCCTCACCGCTCGCGCCATACCCGGGCCCCGGCGAGACGACGACGTTCGCCTCCTCGAGCACGAGTGACGTGAACGAGGCCGAGTCGTGGCCCTCGGGCACTGGCACCCAGAGATACGGCGTCGCCCTGGGCGGCTCCACGGAGACGCCGATCGCCGCAAGCGCGTCGACCAGGAGATCGCGCCGCCGGCGGTAGACCGCCGACATCTCGCGTGGAAACTCGCGCTCGTCGGTCAGCGCCACCGTCGCCGCCTGCTGGAGGGCCTCGAACATCCCGGAGTCGAGGTTGGCCTTGAGCTGGCGGAAGCGCTCGACCACCTCGGCGCTGCCTGCGACGAAAGCGCAGCGCCAGCCGGTCATGTTCCAGCCCTTCGATAGCGAGAAGATCTCTACGCCGACGTCCTTCGCTCCGGGCGCCTCGAGGAAACTCGGCGCCACGTAGCCGTCGAAGCAGACCTCGGAGTAGGCGTTGTCGTGGACGAGAATCAGGTCGTTCGCCCGCGCGAACTCGACGGCGCGCTCGAAGGCCCCCTGCGGAAGGACCGCGCCCGTGGGGTTGTTCGGGTAGTTGAGGTAGAGCAGATTGGCTCGCCCGACCACATCGTCGGGAATCGCCTCGAGATCCGGGAAGAACTCGTTCTCCGGCGTCAGCGGCAGATAGTGGACGTCGGCGCCCGAGAAGACCGGGCCCGACGTGTACGGCGGGTACCCGGGCTCCGGGCTCAGCGCCACCTCGCCCGGGTCAAGGCATGCCATCGCGATGTGCCCGACCGCCTCCTTGCCCCCCAGCGCCGGCACGACCTCCGTCGCAGGATCGAGCTCGACGCCGAAGCGGTCGCGGTAGAAGGACGCCGCCGCCTCACGCATCTCGTCGGTGCCGTGGTTCGACGGATACTGGTGGGTGGAGGGGTTTCTGAGCGCTTCTGCCGCGGCCTCGACGATTGCAGGGGGCGTCGGCACGTCGGGATCGCCGATCGCGAGGCTGATGACGTCGATGCCCTGCCTTCGCTTCGACTCCATGAGCCGCTCGAGCTCAGCGAAGAGGTACGGCGGAACCGCGTCGAGCCGCTTCGCGAACCTCATAGGCCGAGCTCCTCGCTCGCCTCGCCGCTGAAGATCTCCTGTGCCGGGCCGGTGAGGCGAGCCTGCATCGAGTCGTCGAGCTCGACGAGGAGGTCCCCGCCGGCGAGGTGGACGGTCACCGGGCTCTGGCACCAGCCCCGCGCTACCGCGACGCCGGCGGTCGCCACCGCGCTCGTGCCGGACGAGAGCGTCTCCCCCGCGCCACGCTCCCAGACGCCGACCGTGATGTCGCCCGGCCCATCCACTCGGACGAGCTGGACGTTCGTCCGCTCGGGAAACCGTTCGTGGTTCTCGATGAGCGGACCGAGCCGGAGCAAGTCGTCGCGGTCGGGCTCACGACGGACGACTGCATGCGGGTTTCCAACGGAGGCAGGCGTGAACTCGACCGTCTCGTCGCCGACATCGAGTGTCTCCGGCTCCTGCACGTCCACTGCACCCATGTCCATTTCGACGTCCCGCCCCTCACGCATCCTCGCGACCACCTTGCGCGGGCCGACACGGATCCGCACAGTGTCGGCGCCGCTGCGACGTGCGAGCCAGCGGGCGGCGATTCGGGTGCCGTTTCCGGACAGTTCGGCCATCGAGCCGTCGGGATTCCAGATCACCACCTCCGCCTCGTTGCCGTCCGCCGAAACGACCTCGAGGACGCCGTCGGAGCCGACCCCGAAGTGGTAGTCGCACAGCCGCCTCACCTGCTCCTCCGTCAGCGGCGTCCCGATCTCAGCCCGCTGGACCAGCAGGTAGTCGTTGCCGAGTCCGTGCCATTTCGAGAATTTCATCGGCCACCTCGCCAGCCGGGCGATCGGCAGGCACCGTAACAAGGCCAGGTATGCGTCGCATCCACTTGCGTTGGTGGGCGGCATACCGGCTCGTGCGGCGGTTCAGCGCGGCGATTGCCTCGTCCCGTGGGAGCTCCGTGATGTCGCTGAGCCCGTGCACGGTGCGCGCGGTGGTGGAGATCGGGCGCGACAGCGCACGCCGGACCTCGTCCTCGACCCCGGACTCGAACATCTGTCGCGTTCGCTCCGTGATCCGCCGGTCGAGGACATACTTCGGCACCTCGAGGCCGACGACGACCGTCGGATGGCGCATCTCGTGGCTCCAGAGCCGTCCCTCGGTGGGGGCCAGTGAGGCGCCGGCCTCGGAGAGCTCCAGCGCCCGGACGACTCGACGGCGGTCATTCGCGTGCACGCGTGCAGCGGCTTCGGGATCGCGCTCCGCCAGGAGCTCGTGCGCGGCGTCCGCTCCGAGCCGTTCGTATTCGGCCTCCCAGCGCTCCCTCGCGCCGGGCGCGGGTGCCGGCGGGAGATCCAGCTCGACCAGCGCCGCCCGGAGGTAGAGACCGGTTCCGCCGACGACGACGGGCGTCGTGCCGCGGGCGAGTGCGCGGTCGACGGCTGCGTGCGCGAGCTCGGCGTACTCGCCCACCGCCGCCTCGTGGTCGAGGTCCCAGATCGCCACGAGCTCGGTCTCGCGGTCCGACTGGTTCGTGAGGATCGGCAGGCCCCGGTAGACCTGCATGGCGTCGGCCGAGATCAGGGTCGCGGGGATGCGGTCGGCGATCGCCTCGGCGACATCGGACTTCCCCGACGCCGTCGGGCCGAAGACACCCACAACTCGCCGCTCAGTCACGGAGCCGGCGCCGTGCCCGGTCGAGCTCCTCGGCGGTCGCGCCGCCGGCCTTGAGGTAGCCGGCGATGCTGCCGTATCGCCGCTCGAGCTCTTCGAGCACCTGCACCATGGAGGAAGCGGGCGTCTTCGTGATCCGGTGGAGGCGCTCGAGCTCCGCCTCGTCGGCAGCCTGCGCGAACCATTCCTCGTGCCGGGTCCGCAGCCGTTCCTCGCTAATGGAGTAGTCCATCGCGATCTCCCCGATCGGAACGCCGGCGAGGCGCAGCAGGAACGCGCTGACGAGCCCCGTGCGGTCCTTGCCGCCGTGGCAGTGGACGAGGACGCCTCCCTCCGGCGCGTCCGCCACCGCCCGGATCGCAGCGGCGACATTCGGCCGGAAATGCTCCAGAAAGATGAGGTAGACCTCCCGAGTGGCCGCAGCGTGGTCGGGGGCGGCCGCGCTCGCCTGCTCGACCTCCTCGAAGACCTCCGGACGGCTGTCGAAGAACGACACGTGCACGGCCTCGACCGGCAGCTCGGCGGGAGGATCCTCCGCGAGCTCCTCGTCCGAGCGGAGGTCAACGATCGTGCGGACGCCGTAGTCGACGACCGACTGCCAGCCGGACTCGGTCAGCTGGCGGACGGTGTCCGTTCGGACGATCGACCGCCAACGCGTTTCCGCGCCGTCCTCCGTCGGATGGCCGCCGAGATCGCGGGCGTTCAGCAGCCCGTCCCAGTCCAGATCTCTGCTACGCGGCAACTGCTGCGAGCTGAATGCCCTTGAGCGTCGTGGACGTCGCGGCGTCGATCTCGACGTGCACGAGGTCTCCCGGCGAGGCCGTGCCGGCGAAGTTCACGGTCGTGTTTCGGCGCGTCCGGCCGCGGAGCAGGGCCGGATCTGTCCGACTCGGCCCCTCGACGAGCACCTCCTCCGTTTGTCCGATCCGCGCCTGGTTCCGCTCGTGCGCCACGCGCTGAACGACGTCGATCAGCCGCTCGATCCGGTCGCGCTTGACGTCCTCCGGCACCTGGCCGCCCATCGTCGCCGCCTCGGTGCCACTCCGGGGTGAGAAGACGAAGGTGAAGGCGCTGTCGAAGCCGATCTCCTCGACCGCGGCGACCGTCTCAAGGAAGTCCTCCCCCGTCTCGCCAGGGAAGCCGACGATCAGGTCGGTTGAGAAGGCGAGGTCCGGGATGGCGGCACGCATCTCGTCGACCAGCCGGAGGAAGCGCTCACGGCTGTAGGTGCGCCGCATCGCCTTGAGGATTCGCGTGGAACCGGACTGGAGCGGCAGGTGCGCATGCTCGCAGACCGCGGCGCACTCGGCCATCGCGGCGATCACAGGCGCGCGGAAGTCCTTCGGATGGGGGCTCGTGAACCGGATCCGCTCGATGCCGTCGACGGCGTCGCAGGCCCGGAGCAGCTCACCAAAGTCCGTCCGGATGTCCGGCAGGAGGTCTCGGCCGTACGAGTTGACGTTCTGGCCGAGCAGCGTGACCTCGCGGACGCCGGTGCGGGCGAGCCCCTCGACCTCGGCGATCACCTCGCCAGGACGGCGGCTCTGCTCGCGACCGCGAACCGAGGGAACGATGCAGTAGGCGCACTTGGAGTTGCAGCCCATCGAGACCTGGACCCAGCCCTGGAACCGGCGCTCCCGGTGCATCGGTAGCAGGCTTGCGAACGATCGCTGCTCCAGACCGAAGCGGCCGCGGGAGACGCCCTCGCCGCCGGCCCCGAGCCACTCGCCGAGGTGCGGGATCGAGCCCGGCCCGAACGCGACGTCTACGTACGGGTAGAGCTCAAACAGGCGCTCGCGCTGCGCCTCGGCGTAGCAGCCGCCGACCGCGATCACCTTGTCCGGATCGCGCTCCTTGAGCGCCCGCGCCTGCGCGAGGTGTGCGGCGAAGCGCTGGTCGGGCTTCTCGCGGATCGTGCAGGTATTGAAGACGAGGACGTCGGCGCTCTCTTGCTCGGCGCTCTCACCCAGGCCGAGCTCTTCGAGCATGCCCTTGATCCGCTCGGAATCGTGGGCGTTCATCTGACACCCGAACGTGGTGACGTGGTAGCGCTTCACGACTCGAAACACTGTATCGGGGCGCTTTGGATTTTCGGCGTCGACCGGCTACTCTGGCCCCGTCCGTTTGAGTCAGCTTCCTGGGGAGAGGTCAATGCTTCGGTTTGCCGTCCGTACGCGCCTGCTCGTCGGCGCCGTCCTTGCCGTTCTCGCGTCCACGCTCCTGGCGCAGTCGGCGGGCGCGGTCAGCGCCAATCTCGTCGTCAGCCAGGTCTACGGCGGCGGCGGAAACGCCGGCGCGACGTACACCCACGACTACATCGAGATCTTCAACCGGGGGACGGGCGCCGTCTCGCTGGACGGGATGTCGCTGCAGTACGCGAGTGCGACCGGCACTGGGAACTTCGGCGCAAACGCTGCGCAGCTCACCGAGCTCAGCGGAACGCTCGCTCCCGGCCAGTACCTACTCGTACAGGAGTCTTCGAATGCGGCGGTCGGGGCGCCTCTCCCCACGCCGGACATCGTGGATGCCACACCGATCCTCATGGCGGCCGGGGCGGGCAAGGTCGCCCTGGTTACCGGCCAAACAACGCTCGGCTGCAACGGCAGCGCGGGGCAGCCATGCGACGCCGCAGCTCTGGCGCGAATCGTCGACCTGGTCGGCTACGGCACCGCGAACTTCTTCGAAGGCAGCCCTGCGCCGACCATCTCGGCAACCCTGAGCGACTTCCGCAGCGAAGGCGGCTGCGTGGACACGGACAACAATTCCTCGGACTTCGCGGCTGCGATGCCGAACGCACGCAACACTGCCTCGGCGCTCCGCGACTGCTCGGGCGACGCGGCACCCTTCATCACCGCGACCACGCCGGCGGACAATGCGACGGGCGTCGCGCTCGACAGCAACGTCACGATCACGTTCAGCGAGCCCGTCAACGTGACCGGCACCTGGTTCGCGATCACGTGCCCCGATGGCGACCACCCCGCCACGGTCAGCGGCGGTCCCACAACCTTCACGCTCGACCCAACTACAGATTTCCCGGCTACGTCGACCTGCGGGGTCGTCGTCGCGGGTGGGCAAGTCTCGGACCAGGACGATCCGCCCGACACCGTCGTCGGCAACCCCTCGTGGAGGTTCATGACCGCGTCACCACCGCCGCCGACGGTTGCCATTCACACGATCCAGGGCTCGTCCCATACCTCCCCGTTCGTCGGCGTGCAGGTCACGACCACGGGCATCGTCACGGCGGAGCGCACTAACAGCTTCTACATGCAGGACCCCGATCCCGATGCCGATCCCTCGACCTCGGAGGGGCTCCTCGTCTTCACGTCGTCGGCACCGACGGTGGACGTAGGCGATTCCGTCCGCGTGTCCGGGCTCGTCACGGAGTTCCGCCCCGGCGGCTCGTCGACCGCGAACCTGACCACGACCGAGATCACCGGGCCGGCGATCACCATCCTGCCGCCCGCACCTGGCGGCAACACGATTCCCGCAGCCACCGTGCTCGGTATCGGCGGACGGGCCTTGCCGACGGCGGTAATCGACGATGACAGCTTCGCTGCATTCGACCCGGCCAACGACGGCATCGATTTCTTCGAGACCCTCGAGGGCATGCGCGTGCAGGTAAACAACCCGGTCGTGGTTGGGCCGCGGAACAGCAACGGTGAGGTCTGGACTCTGGCCGACGACGGCGCCGGTGCATCGGTGCGCACGAACCGCGGCGGCATCGTCGTCCGCGACCTCGGCCCCGAGCCCGCGGGCGACTACGCGTCCGGCGACTTCAACCCCGAGCGGATCCAGCTCGACGACGCGGCAGGCACGCCGACGCCGGACGTCCATGTCGGCGATCATTTCAGCGGCCCCGCGATCGGCGTCGTCGACTTCGACTTCGGGAACTACGAGGTGCACTTGACCTCGCCGCTCACGCGCGTCGAAGGCGGGCTGACGCGCGAGACGACCGACGCGCCTGGGGCGAACGAGCTCTCGATCGCCACCTTCAACGTGGAGAACGTCGGCGGCAACGAGGGCCAGGCGAAGTACGACGCGCTTGCGGCGCAGATCGTGAACAACATGAGGTCGCCCGACGTCGTCTCGCTCGAGGAGATCCAGGACAACAACGGCGCGACGAACGATTCCGTCGTCGACGCGAACATCACGCTCGACCGGCTCGTCGCCGCAATCGCGACGGCGGGTGGGCCGACGTACCAGTACCGCCAGATCAACCCGCT
The DNA here is from genome assembly GCA_035265935.1 of Gaiellaceae bacterium. Taxonomy (GTDB): domain Bacteria; phylum Actinomycetota; class Thermoleophilia; order Gaiellales; family Gaiellaceae; genus JACDAN01. Next base: position 47,501 of record DATFOC010000058.1, on the reverse strand, counting down.
CGACGATCAGGACGGCGGCCAGCCGGGCGGAAACATCCGCGTCGGGTTCATCTTCCGCACCGATCGCGGCCTTGCCTTCGTCGATCGTCCGGGCGGCGACTCGACGACCCCGACGACGGTCGTGGCCGGCCCCGGCGGCCCCCAGCTCTCCGCGAGCCCCGGCCGCGTCGACCCGGCGAACACTGCCTGGAGCGCGAGTCGGAAGCCGCTCGCCGGTGAGTTCACGTTCCGCGGCGAGACGTTCTTCCTGATCACGAACCACTTCAACTCGAAGGGCGGCGACAACCCGCTGTTCGGCCGGTTCCAGCCGCCCGTCCGGACGACCGAGGCCCAGCGCCACCAGCAGGCGCAGATCGTGAACTCGTTCGTGGATTCGATCCTCGCCGTGGACGCGAACGCGAATGTCGTCGTCCTCGGTGACATCAACGACTTCGAGTTCTCGGAGACGATGGGCCACCTCACGGCCGGCGGCGTCCTGCATCCGCTGATGAGCACGCTTCCGCAGGCCGAGCGGTACAGCTACGTCTTCGAGGGGAACTCGCAGTCCCTCGACCACATCGTGGTCAGCAACAGCCTGTTCGCGAGCCCCTTCGCGTACGACCCGGTGCACGTCAACGCGGAGTTCTTCGACCAGCTGTCGGATCACGACCCCCAGGTGGCCCGGTTCTTCGTCAACACGGCGCCGACCGCAGATGCGAACGGTCCGTACGCGGTCGCCGAAGGCGGCTCGGTCGTGCTGTCCGCGACCGGATTCGATGCGAACGGCGACGCGCTGACCTACGCGTGGGACCTCGACAACAACGGGAGCTTCGAGACCGCGGGTCAGATGCCCACGTACAACGCGGGTGACGGCCCGGCGAGCCGGACTGTTCGCGTGCGGGTCAGCGACGGGTCGGAGACCACGGTCGACGAGGCGACGGTGAACATATCCAACGTCGCTCCGACCGCGACCTTCACCGCACCCGCCGGAGCCCGCGCGGGCTTCCCGTTCACGCTGTCGCTGACCAGCCCCTCGGATCCGTCGTCTGCGGACACGGCTGCTGGGTTCGAGTACGCATTCGACTGCGGGAACGGCTACGGGGTGTTCGGAACGTCGACGACGGCGACGTGCACGCCGACGGACACCGGCACCCTCATTGTTGGCGGCAAGATCCGCGATAAGGACCTGGGCGTGAGCGAGTACCCCGCGATGGTCACCGTGACCGTCACGTTTGCGAGCCTGTGCGACCTCGTGCACGAGTACACGAGCGACGCGAAGACACAGGAGAAGCTCTGCATGTACCTAGACCTGGCGGCGGGAGCGCAGAAGGAGGCGGCAAAGCAGGCGCAACTCCGCACCTTCCGCAACGAGGTGGACAAGGCACTCGCCGACGGCCATCTCGCGGCGGACGAAGCCGAGACGCTCAAGCGCTTGTCGACTCGACTCTAGGGAGAACTGGTGGGGGCGCCGCTCAGGGCGTCCCCACCGCTACTTCGCCAGCTCGGTCGCCCGCGACTCGCGGATCACGGTGACCTTGATCTGCCCCGGGTACTCCAGCTCGGTCTCGATCTCGCGGGCGATCTCGTGGGAGAGGAGCACGGCGGCGTCGTCGTCGATCTCACCGGGCTTGACGATGACGCGGATCTCTCGGCCGGCCTGGAGGGCGTAGACCTTCTCCACCCCGTTCTTGCGGGCAGCGATCTCCTCGAGTGCCTCCAGCCGCTTGATGTAGTTCTCGAGAGTGTCGCCGCGGGCTCCGGGCCTAGACCCGGAGATGGCGTCGGCGGCGACCACGAGAACTGCCTCCACTGTCTGTGGCTGGATCTCGTAGTGGTGCGCGGCGATGGCGTGGACGACCGCCTCCGACTCGCCGTAGCGCTTCGCGTACTCGGCAGAGATCTGGGCGTGCGAGCCCTCGATCTCGTGCGTGAGCGCCTTGCCGAGGTCGTGGAGCAGCGCCGCCCGCTTTGCGGTCCGGACGCCCGCATCGAGCTCCATGGCCATGATCCCCGCTAGGTGGACGACCTCGAGCGTGTGCTTGAGGACGTTCTGGCCGTAGCTCGTCCGGTAGTGCAGGCGGCCGAGGATCCTCACGAGCTCCGGGTGGAACTCGCCGCCGTTCGCCTCGAACACGGCCTGCTCGCCGGCCTGCCGGATGTGATCCTCGATCTCCGCCTTCGACTGGTAGTACATCTCCTCGATCCGCGCGGGCTGGATCCGGCCGTCTTCGATCAGCTTTCCGAGCGTCAGACGGGCGATCTCGCGGCGGATCCCGTCGAAGGACGAGAGGACGACTGCCTGCGGCGTGTCGTCGATGATGATGTCGACGCCGGTCAAGTGCTCGAGGGTGCGGATGTTGCGTCCCTCACGGCCGATGATGCGCCCCTTCATGTCGTCGCTGGGCAGCTCGACGACCGATGAGGTCGTCTCGGCCGCATGGCTCGCCGCGACCCGCTGGAGCGCGTCGGCGACAAGGTTCCGTGCGCGGCGCCTCGCGTCGAGCTGGGCTTCCTCCTCGAGCTGGCGAACGCGGCGGGCGAGCTCATGGCGGATCCCACCCTCTGCACGCTCGAGGAGCTCCGCCTTGGCCTCGTTGATCGTCAGGCCGGAGATCCGCTCGAGCTCGCCAAGCTCCCGGTCCTTCGCGTCCTTGAGATCGACCTGGAGCTCCTTGATGTGCGTCTCGCGATCGGCGAGGCCTTGCTCGCGGCGAAGGAGCTCGGTCAGCTTCACCTCGAGCTCGTCTTGCTTCGCAAGGACACGCTCCTCAAGCCTGGTGATCTGGCCGCGGCGCTCCTGGGCGTCGCGCTCGGCCTCAGCACGGACGCGCACCGCCTGCTCGCGCGCCTCGATCTCGGCCTCGCGGCGCAAGTTTTCCGCTTCCCGCTTCGCGTTGTTGATCAGCTCGTCGCGCCGCGCAGCAGCCTCCCCGAGGCTCGACCGGCCGAGCACCTGCATCACCACGAGCAGGAGAGCCGCTCCGAGGACAAGGCCGATAGCGATTCCGGCGGCGACGAGCATGGGCTCTCCTGGGGTCGTTTACCCCACCATCAGGCCCGAGCAGAGCGCTCTGATTTAGCGGCCGTCGGCGACGGCCGTACCGTCGGTGCCGCTAGCGAGCTCTAGCTAGCGCCGCCTCCGCCGCATCGCTGGTTGTTGTCCTCATCAGTGATCGGTTTCGCTTGGTTTCAGAAAACGCGTCTGTGCAGGCAAAATGGTGAGTGAAGCGCCCCTCAGCATACCGGATCGTCAATGAGCGGTTCGAGCGACTCCCGCGAGAATCCCTTGACGGCCAGATAGCGGAGTGCTCGATCACCGCCTCCGCGCCGCTCGAAGATGCGCGCTGCGCGTTCGGCCTCGCCTTCGAGGCCCTCGAGGATCTCCGCAATCTCCTCGCGATCGATCCCGTGGCGCCGGAGGTCGTTGCGGATCAGGGAATCGCTGCCGTTCTTGGCCGCGAGGCCTCTCGCGCGGGCCTCCGCGAAACGGGCGTCGGAGAGCAGGCCGGCGGCGGCGAGCTCGTCGAGTGTCTCATCACATTCCTCGATCGGGATCCCGGCACGGCCGAGCCGCAGCTCGAGCTCCCGACGGGAGCGGTCTCGGTGGCTGAGCGCGCGGAGCGCGAGCTCCCTCGCCTTGGTCATGGCCTTACTTGGCGGCCGGCTCGACCTCCGCCTCTGCTTCCGCGGCCGCGTCGGCGGTGCCGTTGCCCTCCGCAGTCGGGAGCAGCCGGGCGGAGACGACCTGGTCCGGCCCGACCTCGGTCTGGATCTGCGCGAGGATCTTCTGCGTCACGTCGGGATGCTCTCGAAGGAACGCGGTCGCGTTCTGGCGTCCCTGGCCGAGCCGCTCCTCCTGGAAGCTGAAGTACGAGCCGGACTTCTGGACCGCCTTCCGCTCGAGCCCGGCGTCGAGCACCGTGCCCTCCCAGGAGATCCCCTGCCCGTAGATGATGTCGAACTCCGCCTGCTTGAACGGCGGCGCCACCTTGTTCTTCACGACCTTGACCCGGACACGGTTGCCGACCGCCTCCACGCCGTCCTTCAGCGTCTCGATGCGGCGGATGTCGAGTCGGACGGACGAGTAGAACTTGAGTGCGCGGCCGCCCGGGGTTGTCTCCGGGTTCCCGAACATGACGCCGATCTTCTCGCGGAGCTGATTCGTGAAGATGCAGATCGTCTCCGTCCGGTTCAGCGTGCCGGCGAGCTTCCGGAGCGCCTGGCTCATCAGGCGGGCCTGGAGGCCGACGTGGCTGTCCCCCATCTCGCCCTCGATCTCGGCGCGAGGCGTCAGCGCGGCGACGGAGTCCACGGCGACGACGGACAGGGCGCCGCTGCGGATCAGCAGCTCCGCGATCTCGAGCGCCTGCTCGCCGTTGTCCGGCTGCGACACCAGGAGATCCTCGATGTTGACGCCGATCCGGCGCGCGTACTGCGGGTCCATCGCGTGCTCGGCGTCGATGAAGGCGCAGATGCCGCCGCGGCGCTGGGCCTCGGCGATCACGTGGTAGACGAGCGTCGTCTTTCCCGAGGATTCCGGGCCGAAGATCTCGACGATCCTGCCACGCGGGAGGCCGCCGATCCCAAGCGCGAGGTCGAGCGCGAGCGACCCGGTCGAAACAGAGCCGACCGACACGTGGGCCCGGTCGTTCATCCGCATGACGGCGCCCTTGCCGAACTGGCGCTCGATCTGTCCGAGAGCGGTGTCGAGTGCCTCTTCGCGACTCATCCGATCAACCTCCTAGCGGTACCGATTCCAAGACTCTGTACTGCGCCCCGGTCGGCCGCAGGGCTGACATGTAAACAGCAGCGTCGGACGGTCGGAACTGCCCGAGATCCGGCACCGGCGGATCCAACCTGGGCCGCGTGCGGAAGCGCACGACCGTGACGTGCGGGAGCCACGGCCGATCCTCGCGCTCGTACACGCGGAGCCGCTCCAGGCGGTCGAAGAGCGTCTCAGCGACCCGTGCTCCTTCCCCCGCTTCGTCTTCCAGGACGACCATCCCGACGCTTCTCGTCTCTCGGTAGCGAGCGGCCGAGAAGACGATCTCTCCGGGGTGTCCGGCCGCCTCTTCGAGCGCGCCGGCGACGGCGGCGAGCTCCGTCGAGGGCCTCGATCCGAGGAACGCGAGCGTGACGTGAAGATGCTCGCGCGGGACGATTCTTCCCTCCCGGAGGTGCTCGGACTGCCACCGCTCGAGGCTGTCGAGGGTGGAATCGGGAAGCCTGAGGGCACAGAAGAGGCGCAGCCGCTCACTGCCCTCGACGGTACCCGCCGAGCTCACGCCTGTGTGTGCCGGCTCTGTGCCAGAACGCGCCTCAGCAGATGAAGCGCCGAGGCCGCCGCACGCCGTCGAACCGCGGCCCGGTCTCCGGGGAGATGGAGCTCCATCGCCTCCTCCGCCGCCGGGGTCGACGCGTGCAGGTGGACTAGGCCGACCGGCTTCTCGGGCGTTCCTCCGCCCGGCCCGGCGACACCCGTAACCGACACGCCCACGTCCGCGCCGAGCGCCCCCCGGACGCCCTTCGCCATTGCCGCCGCCGTTTCCGCCGAGACCGCACCATGGCGGCTCAGGATGCCGTCGGAGACCGCGAGCAGGTCGCGCTTCAGGCGATTGTCGTAGGCCACGACGCCGCCTGCGAACGCCTCGCTCGAGCCGGGCACCGACGTGAGTCGCGCAGCCACGAGCCCGCCGGTGCAGCTCTCGGCTGCTGCGATCGAATACCCCTGCTCCCGGGCCAGATCCAGCACGAGCTCCTCGACGGGACGCTCGCTGTCGGCGAACAGCGCCCGCGGCAGCTCCTCGGCCAGCGCATGCTGGAGAGCGTCTGCATGGCCCTCCGCCCCAGGCTTGACAACGAGATCGACCTGCACCTCCAGGTCATGCGCGCAGATCGTGATGTCGACGCCCCCGCCCTCTCCCCCGGCCTGCTCGACCACCCGGGCCACGGCCGACTCGGGCAGGCCGAAGAAGCGAAGGATCCGGTGGTCAGGCCGACTTGCCGCCTCCAGCACTCGCTGGACAGGGTCCGTCTCGAGTGCCCGCGCCCACAACCGCTGGAGCTCGCCCGGCGGCCCCGGCAGCACCACCACGACGCTACCGTCCACCTCCAGCACGAGGCCCGGCGCGGTGCCGGCAAGTCCCAGAGACTCGGCGCCTTCCGGGATCGTCGCCTGCTTCCGAACGCCGGACTCGAATTCCTCGTACGGACGCCGAAACCGCTCCGAGAGCCCACGGACGACCCCGCCGATCTCGCGCTCGAGGGCCGGATCGACCACGAGCTCCCGGCCGGCGACCCGGGCCAGCGTCTCCACGGTCCGGTCGTCGTGCGTCGGCCCGAGCCCGCCGGACGTCACGACGAGGCCCGCGCCGAGCGACTCCCGAAACGCCGCTTCGAGCCCGTCGGGCCGGTCTCCGACGACCAGGACGCGCTCCGGCTCGATCCCGCGGGTGCTCAGCTCGCGGGCAAGGAAGGGGCCGTTCTCGTCCGTGCGCCCGCCGCGGACGAGCTCGCTCCCGGTGACGAGGACGACCGCTGTCGGATCGCTCAAGCGGAGGAGCGAACCGGAATCACACGCCGTGCAGTGATCACGACCGCCGTCGTGTTGCCGCGACCGGGCACCTCCACGACACGCCCGTTCACCCTGAGCCGAAGATTCCCAGGCCGGCCCATGACAACGTGCATCCGGCGCTGGGCGAAGCGGATCGTCGAACCTGCCTCGAGGGTGCCGCGATACAGCTCCCGACCGGCGGCGGTGCGCTGATGGACCTCCACCCAGGAGTCGCCGAGCGCACCGGTGATCGTCAGCCGCGCGATCGGCACCGCGGGGCGCGCGGGCCTGCGAGCAGGCTGCTCCGCGCGGGTCTCTGCGGGAGGCTCCGACGAGAAGTCCGGAATGGCCGTCTCGGGCGTATCGCTGCCGAAGCGCCAGGCAACGACGACGAGTGCTGTGAGGATCCCGATGGCGGCGAGCGCAACCAGGACGACGCTCGACTCGACCCGCGGGTTCCGCCCGACCGTCGACTTGTTCTGCGCCCGAAGCGGCGTCTCCTCGTCGCCGGGGATGTACCGAGAGTTGTACTCGTCGACGTAGAGCTGCCCGTCGAGGCCCAGGTACTCCGCGTACGTCCTGAGGAAGCCCTTGACGTACGTCTGGCCCGGGAGGATGTCGAACTGCTCGTCCTCGAGGGCGCGCAGGTACTTGCCGCGAATCTTGGTCGCCTGCTCCACCTCGACGAACTCGAGGGCTTGGCGCAGGCGCGCCTCGCGAAGACTGTTACCGATCTCGAACACGGCGGCCGCCCGATTGTAGGCGGACCTCTCTCAGGCTGCGAATTCCCGCAGCACGTAGTACGTGGCCACGGAGATCGAGGCGGTGACGACCAGGTAGAGGCCGATCCAGCCGAGGATCCGGCCGATCCGGGCGAGAGCGGCGCCCCGTGTTCGTCCGAGTGTCCGCTCGACCGTTCGCCGCGCCCTCCGGCCCAGGAAGATGGCCGCGAGCGAGAGCACGAAGGCGGGAGCGATCGCAACAGCTGACTCGAGCAGGGTCGCGACGTCGTAGAACTCCGCCGCCACGACGGCCGCGGGGATCGTCGCTACCGCCGCCAAGCCGATGAGCACGGAGAAGACTGCGCTCCAGCTCAGCGGACGGCCGGGGCTACTGCTTGCGGTAGGGCCGGCCAACGGCGGCGGGCGGGATCGAGCGGCCGATGACGCCGGCGACCGCGATCAGCGTGAGGACGTACGGCAGCGCCAGGAAGAGCGTCGCCGCCGAGCCCGAGTACTCGGGGAGCCGGTACGCCAGGGCGTACGAGAAGCCGAAGAGCAGGCAGGCGCTGAAGGCGCCGAACGGCCGCCAGGCGCCGAAGATCAGCGCCGCGAGCGCGATGAAGCCCTTGCCCGCCGTCATGCCCTCGTTGAACGCGCCGCCGAAGCCGAACGAGAGGTACGCCCCACCAAGCGCGGCGAGCATGCCGGAGACGATGACGCATGCGTAGCGCACGAGATACACGTTGATCCCGACGGTGTCCGCGGCGCGCGGGTGCTCGCCGACCGCTCTGATCCGCAGCCCGATCGGCGTCTTGAACATGACGATGTGGGACACGATCAGCAGCGCGAAGGACAGCCAGATCATCAGGTTGAGGTTCCCGAAGACCCCGTCGATGAACTGCCAGCGGTCGAGCGGCAGGTCGACGTTTGGGATGCGCGGGATGTCGGACGGCGTGCCCAGCGCGCCGTAGACGTCCACGAAGAAGTAGCCGGTCACGCCGAGCGCCAGGAAGTTGATCGCCGTCCCGCTGACGATCTGGTCTGCCCTGAGGTTGATCGAGAAGAACGCGTGGATGAGCGCCAGCCCGGCTCCCGCGCCCATCGCGGCGAGCAGCCCGATCGCCCACGAGCCGGACTTCTGCGCCCCGAGGATGCCGAAGAAGGCCCCGGCGAGCATCATCCCCTCGAGGGCGATGTTCACGACGCCGCTCCGCTCCGAGAACATCCCGCCGATCGCAGCCCACGTCAGCGGCGTGGCGTAGCGCAGCATCGACGCGAAGAGCGCCGACCACACGACGACGTTGTTCAGGTGCCCGACGCTCGACTCTGTAGCGAGGACCCCCAGCCCCATCGAGACGATCCCGAGCGCGACCGCCAACCAGCCCAGCCGCCTGACGCCCCGCGTGACCGCGGCGATGCCGCAGAGCGTTCCGATCAGCCCGAGCGCGACCGGCCACAGGGGCGAGCGCTGTGTGATCGGGGGGAGGACGATGAAGAACCCGAGGGCGGAGATCGCCATCGCGGCGATCGCGATCGACCGGGGTCGGTAGAGCTTGTCGACCACCCCGCCGCGCCTGTCTGCCCAGGCGATCATGTCGGCGCTTCCGCAGTCGGTACCCGGGGTCTCCGGCTGCCGGCACGTTTCGCCCGTGCCCAGAGGCCGAGGATCAGGAGGTCCGCGCCTATGAAGAGCAGGACGAGCGCCTGGATCATCAGCGTCAGGTTGCCCGCGAGCTCCGGCTGGAAGACTTCGGGGTCGAGGTTGCGGGTCGACGTGCCGTTCAGGAGCGCGCTGAACAGCAGCGCGGAGAGCGCGACGCCGACTGCGGTGTTCCGGCCGAGTAGCGCCACAGCGATCCCGATGAACGGAAGAGTCAAGTTCTGGATGTCGATCTGCCCGAGCCGGAACTGCCAGCCGAGGATGTCGAGTGCGCCTCCCATGCCCGCAAAGAGGCCCGCGATCGCCATCGCGAGGAAGTAGCTCTTGGCGACGCTGATGCCGCCGTAGCGCGCCGCCTCGGGGTTGAAGCCGACCGCCCGCACCTCGTAGCCGAGCGTCGTCCGCGTGAGGGTGATCCAGTAGACGACGAGCGCCGCGATCGCCAGGAGGAAGCCGATGTGGAGCCCCTGGAGGAGCGGGTCGCCCCAGAAGACCGGCAGCCTGGCCCCGGGGGCGACGTCCGAGGAGACCGGGACCGACTCGTTCACCTTGTTCTGGAGCGGGCCGCCCTGGCCGAACGCGAAATTCCCGATCCAGTAGGCGATCCAGTTGAGCATGATCGTCGTGATCACCTCGTGGGCCCCGACCGTGGCCTTGAGGAAGCCCGCGATCCCCGCCCAGAGGGCTCCGGCGAGCGCGGCCAGCGTGATCGCGAGAATCACGTGGAGGCCTGGCTGCATGTCGACCCACGATGAGCCGACCCAAACGGCCACCATTGCGCCGACGATGTACTGCCCCAGGCCGCCGATGTTGAACATGCCGCAGCGAAACGCGAAGGCGACCGCGAGGCCCGTGAAGACGAGCGGAATCCACAGAAGCAGCGTCTGCTGCAGGTTGAACGCCGCCACGGACTCGATGTCGTTCACGTTCCACGGAAACCAGACGGTCGCGTCGCTGTAGGGCACGCCGATCTCGTGCGAGCCGACCTGGAAGAACCAGTTCAGCCCGGTTCCGGCAAAGATCTCCCTGTACGTCGTCAGCGGGTTGTGGCCCGTTGCGAGCACCACCAAGCCGCCCACGAAGAACGCGACGATCACGGTGAGGATCGGAGGGACGATCCCGCCTGCCCGCTGCAGGGAGCTGAGCCTGGCTGCTGGGCTCGGCGGGCCTTCGCCTGGCGACGGCTGCTCGACGGGCGGCACCTGCTCGCTCACGCGACGACCTGCTCGCGGGCGCCGCCCGTCATCGCGACCCCGAGCTCCTCGGGCGTCACGTCGGGCGTGTACTCGCCGACGATCTCGCCTTCGAACATGGCGAGGATGCGGTCGGAGAGCGACAGAACCTCCTCCAGCTCCAGGGAGACGAGCAGGATCGCCCGACCCTCTTCCCGCTCCTCGATGAGCCGGCGATGCACGAACTCGACCGCCCCGACGTCGAGACCGCGCGTGGGCTGTGCCGCGAGGAGCACGCGGGGGTCGCGCTCGACCTCACGGGCGACGACGACCTTCTGCTGGTTGCCGCCCGAGAGCGCCGAAGCGAGCGTGGTCGGCCCGCCGCCCCTCACGTCGAATGCCTTCAGGAGCCGCCGCGCCCGGACGATCAACCGCTTGGGGAAGAGCCAGCCGAAGCGGGAGTCGGGCTCCTCCTTGTAGTCGTGGAGGGCGATGTTCTCCGCCAGGCTGAAGTCGAGGACGAGGCCGCGGCGGTGGCGGTCTTCGGGGATGTGCCCCAGGCCTGCGTCCAGCACCTTCCGGGCGCTCGTGTTCTCCACGTCCTTGCCTCCGACGGTGACCCGCCCCGCGTGCATGCTCCGCAGGCCGGTGATCGCGTCGATCAGCTCGCTCTGACCGTTGCCGTCCACGCCCGCCAGCCCCACGATCTCTCCTGCGCGCACCTCGAATGACACGTCGCGCACGGCCGGCAGGCCGCGGTCGTCTTCGACGGACACCTGGTCGACCGTCAACAGCGTCTCACCGGGCTCCGGCGCCTTCTTCTCGACCCTGAGGAGAACCTCACGACCGACCATCAGGCGCGCGAGCTGTTCCTCGGTCGAGCCTTCCTTCGGGACCGTCTCGATCTTCTTTCCGCGGCGAAGGACAGTGATGCGGTCCGCGATCTCCAGCACCTCGTTCAGCTTGTGCGTGATGAAGATCACCGACATCCCCTCGCGCGTGAGGCTTCGCAGGATCCCGAAGAGCTCGAGCGCCTCCTGTGGAGTCAGTACGGCGGTCGGCTCGTCGAGGATCAGGACATCGGCTCCGCGGTACAGCGCCTTCAGGATCTCGACGCGCTGCTGCTGCCCGACGCTGATGTTCTCGATCCGGGCCTTCGGGTCGATCTTGAAGCGGAAGGCGTCTGCGAGATCGCGCACGCGCCGGTCTGCGGCGTCGTAGTCGAGCAGGACTCCGCCCCGCCTTGGCTCCGTCGCGAGGACGATGTTCTCGGCGACGGACATCACCGGAACCAGCATGAAGTGCTGGTGCACCATCCCGATCCCGTGGTCGATCGCGTCGCCAGGCCCGGAGAAGTGGACGCGCTCGCCCTTGACGAGGATCTCGCCCTCGTCGGGCGAGTAGAGCCCGTACAGGATGTTCATCAGCGTCGACTTCCCCGCGCCGTTCTCCCCGAGGAGCGCGTGCACCTCGCCCCGGCCGAGGTCGAAGTCGATGTGGTCGTTCGCGAGGATGCCGGGGAATTCCTTCGTGATCCCCTTTAGCTCGAGAACGGTGGGAGCCGCCTCCGCCATTCCGGGCGATTCTATGGCGGAGGCGACTCCCGGAAACCAGGAACCTGCCGACCTAGAGCGTCGAGGGCGCCTCCAGCTCCCCCGAGATCAACTGCTCCTTGATCTGGTTCATCCGGTCGATGAACTCCTGCGGAACCTCCGAGCTGGTCTTGCCGATGCCGACGCCCTCGTTCTCGAGGTCGAAGACCGCGTCGGTGCCGCCCTTGAACTCTCCGTCCACGACCGACTGGGAGGTCAGGAACACCGACTGGTCGACGCGCTTGACGGCGCTCGTGAGGATGTGCGGGCCAAGGCTCGACTGATCGCGGTCGACGCCGATCCCCCACTTGTCGCGCTGCTTCGCCGCGTCGAGCGTGCCGAGGCCGCACCCGCCAGCCACCTGGAAGATGACCTGCGAGCCCTGCGCGATCTGGTTGAGCGCGATCTCCTTGCACTTGTCCTGCGCGACGAAGTCCTGCGAGTAGCCGACCAGGACCTGGGTCGAGGGGACGCACTGCCTCGCCCCGGCCCGATATCCAGCGATGAAGATGTCCACCGTCGGTAGCTTGATCCCACCGACCGCGCTGATCACTTGCTTGCCGCCCTGCTTCTCGGCCATGAGCGCAGCGAGACAGCCGATCATGTAGCTGTTCTCGTTCGTCGCGAAGGTCAGGCCCTGGACGTTGGGATTCTTCGTGAACGGCGGCGCGTTCACCGAGTAGTCGATGATCGCGAAGCTCGAGTCCGGATACCGCTTCGCCGCGGTGTTGACCGCCTCCGCCAGAAGGAACCCGACACCGATCGTCAGGTCGAATCCTTCCCGGGCCAGGGACCCGAGGTTCGGGACGTAGTCGCTCGTCTGACGCGACTCGACGGGGCGACCGGTGATCCCGAGCTCGTCCTCCCCGCGCTGGAGCCCCTCCAGGGCGGATTGGTTGAAGGACCGGTCGTTGAAGCGGCCGACGTCGCTGACGAGACCGACGCGGGTGCCTTCGCCGCTCGCGGTCTCCTCCGTCGTCGTTGCGCCCCCGCCGGCTTCGTCTCCATCGTCGTCTCCGCCGCAGGCGAAGCCGACCGTCAGGAGCCCGCAGGCGAGGATCGCCGCGAGCCATTGCCTCGTGCGCACCGTACCCCCCTTTGTCGTTCGGGAGGCCGATGCTATCGGGGCGGACCACACGAAGGGCGGGCCCACCGGCCCGCCCTTCGGTGTCTTTGCGATCTGCCTAGAGCTTCTTCGGAGGCTTGATCTTGCCGCTGATGATCAGGGGCTTGAGGGCGTTCATCCGGCGGATGAACCTCTTCGGGACCCGTGCATCGATACGGCCCACGGCGACGCCGCCGTTCTTCAGGTTGAAGACGGCGTCGACGCCGCCCTTGAACGTTCCTTCCTTGACGGACTTCGCCGTCAGGAAGACCGACCGGTCCACGCGCTTGACGGCGCTCGTCAGGATGTGGCGGCCCAGGTTCTTCTGGTCCTTGTCCACACCGAGACCCCAGACGCCACGCTCCTTCGCCGCGTCGAGCGCGCCGAGACCGCAGCCGCCGGCGACCTGGAAGACCACCCTCGAGCCCTGGGCGATCTGGTTGAGCGCGATCTCCTTGCACTTGTCCTGCGCGACGAAGTCCTGCGAGTAGCCGATCAGGACCCGCGTCCCAGGGACACACCGGCGGGCACCGGCCCGGTAACCGGCGATGAAGATGTCCACCGTCGGCAGCTTGATGCCGCCGACCGCGCTGATCACCTTGCGCCCACGCTGGTTCGCCATGAGCGCCGAGAGACAGCCGATCATGTAGCTGTTCTCGTTGGTCGCGAACGTCAGGCCCCGCACGTTCTTGTTCTTCGTGAACGGCGGCGCGTTCACCGAGTAGTCGATGATCGCGAACTTCGAGTTCCTGAAGCTGTTCGCGACCGTGTTCGTCGCATCGGCCAGCAGGAAGCCGACCGAGATCGTGACGTCGTAGCGCTCGCGCGCGAGCGACGAGAGATTCGGAATGTAGTCGCTCGTCTGGCGCGACTCGACTGCGCGGCCCTGGATCCCCAGCTCGCGCTGCGCGCGGCGGAGACCGTCGAGGGCCGACTGGTTGAACGACCGGTCGTTGAACCGTCCGACGTCGCTGACCAATCCGGCCTTGTAGACCTTGGCCGCAGCGTCGCTCGACCCGCTGGATGCGAGCCCCGCCATTGCTGCGACAGCAATCGCAACTACGGCGACGATCGCGAGCGGGATGAGCCTTCGTGCTCTCATGAAACCTCCCCTAGTGCAGATTCAAAGACAGACCCCTGCCTGCCTTTGAGTTGGACGTCGATGTTAAAGGGAGGTTAGTGCAGCTCGATGAGCATTTTGTCAGGAATGGACACGCTCGAGCGCACCTTCCTCGACTAGCACGCGTCTCGGCTTCGAGCCCTCGTAGCCGGAGATGATCCCGCGGCGCTCGAGCATGTCGATCAGGCGCCCGGCCCGCGTGTAGCCGACTCGGAGCCGGCGCTGGAGAAGGGATACCGACGCGGTTTGTGTCTGCACGACGATGTCGATCGCCCGGTCGAGGAGCGGGTCCTGGTCGGGGTCGAAGTCCTCGTCGCCGTCGCCGAGCTCTTCGGGCGGCGCCTCCGGCGCCTCAAGCAGAGACTCGTCCAGCTCCTGGCCGCGCTGGGAGCGGCACTGCTCGACGAGGAGCGCGATCTCCTCCTCGGTCACGTAGGCGCCCTGCACACGCTGAAGGCGTGAGGTGCCGAGCGGCTTGAAGAGCATGTCTCCCTGACCGAGAAGGCTCTCGGCGCCGGCTTGGTCGAGGATGACACGCGAGTCGGTCTGGCTGGAGACGGCGAACGCGATCCGGGACGGGACGTTCGCCTTGATCATCCCCGTGATGACGTCCACGGACGGGCGCTGAGTCGCGAGCACGAGGTGGATACCGACGGCACGCGACTTCTGCGCGAGCCGGATCACGGCATCCTCGACCTGCTGCGGCGAGATCATCATCAGGTCGGCGAGCTCGTCGATGACGACGAGCAGGTAGGGCAGCGTCTCCTCCCCACGCTGACGGAAGGCGCGGTTCGCCTCCGGCAGGTTGCGCGCGCGAACCGTCGCGAGGCGCTCGTAGCGGCGCTCCATCTCGGCGAGGACGTTGGTGAGGACGATCGAGGCTTCCTTCGGGCTGGAGACGACCGGCGTCAAGAGGTGCGGGATGGATTCGTAGAGGGACAGCTCGATCCGCTTGGGGTCGATGAGGATCAAGCGCGCGTCGTCGGGGGTCGCCCGAAGCAGCACCGAGGTGAGGATCGTGTTGATGCAGCCCGACTTGCCGGCGCCCGTGGTTCCCGCGATCAACAGGTGCGGCATCCGCGCGAGGTCGGTCCAGACGGCGTTGCCGGAGATGTCCTTGCCGAGCCAGACGGAGAGCGGGCTCGCAGTCGCCGGAAGCTGGTCAAAGACGTCGCCGAGCGTGACGAGGTTCGGCGACAGGTTCGGGACCTCGACTCCGACGGCTTGCTTGCCCGGAATCGGCGCCAGGATGCGGATCTCTGTCGTCGCCAACGCGTACGAGAGGTCGTCCTTGAGCGCCGAGATCTTTGACATCTTCGTCCCCGCCGCAAGCTGGAGCTCGTAGCGAGTGACGCGCGGGCCTGTGATCTCGCCGACGACGCGCGCATCGACGCCGAAATCGGCCAGCGCCCGGGTCAGAGACTCAGCCACCTTGCCGTTGTCGCTCTTGCCGGCGGGCTGGACCGGTCCGCGCTTCAGGAGCGACGGCTCGGGCAGGACGTAGTCCACCTTCGCCGGTGTGGGCGGCTCGAAGAGGATCTGCTGCTCGCTCGTCTCGGTCGGCTCGTCCATCGAGTGGAGGAGCGGCGGGGGCTCCGACTGGCCAACGACGTCGGGGAAGTCCGAGACCGCGTCCACGGGCGGATGGTCGTCTCTCGGCCTGAGCGGGATCGTGGGTGCGAGCGTCCGGTCGTCGAGCACCGAGCGCCGGTCGACACGGCGCCTGGCGGCGGTGTGGGCGCGGCGGACCGCGCCGTGGGAGCGCTGGACGAGCGCGCCGACCGATGCACCTGACAGGAGCAGGACCCCGGCGATCGCGAAGGCAGTGCCGGCGATCAGGGTGCCGGTGCGGCCAATGAGCGTCCCGACCACCTCGTCGAGCGCGGTGCCGACGTAGCCTCCCGAATCCGAGAGCAGAAGGAACACGCCGAGCGCCATCGAGGCGAGGCCCCAGCGGAACGGGTGAACCTGAACCAGGCGGCTGCGGCCGAGCATCAGGGAGCCGATGACGACGAGCGCCGCCGGGAGCAGGTAGCCGGCGTCGCCGACGAGCGCCCACAGGCCGTCCACGATCCGGCCACCCGCCGTGCCTCCCTCCCACCCCAGGTAGACGAGCGTCGAGAGGAACAGCCCGATCGCGGCGAGGCCGAGGCCGATCAGCTCGGGATGGTGGTGGCTGCGCTCCTTTGCCGCACGCTTGCGGCGTTTCACGCGCGAGGGCACGCGCGGCTTGAGGGTGCGCTTCTTGCGGCGTTTCGCCATGCGCGCCTGCTTCGACGCGGCGGGGGCGTCCCCTCTACTTCGTCAGGCGAAGCTCAGCGCACTCGCAGCCAGGTCTTGCCGGGGTAGGCCATCGAAATGGCCCACGCACATCGAAAGGTAGCGGCGCAGGTTCCTCACCCAAGGCTTGCGATGCGGTCGTGCAGGAGCTTGATGAACGCCCGGCCGTCGATCCCCACGCCCACATGGGTATTCGGCTCGTTCTCGATGCGACGCCACAGGTCGACCACGGTCCTTCCGCGGCAGAGCTCAGACGCGCAGTCGATCTCGACATGGCGGTATTCCGTCTGGACGAGATCGGGACGGAAGACGTGCGCGAGCGCTACGGCGTCGTGGATCGGCGAGCCGTCGAACCCGTACGTCTGGGAGTGGAAGCGGTTGTAGAACTCCCAGAGCTCTGCGACGAGCGCGCCGGTGCGTCCCGTCGCGCGGAGTCGATCGGCGTCTGCCTTCGTCATCAGCGCCTGGTGGGTGACGTCGAGGCCGATCATGGTGACGTCGAGCCCGCTCTCGAAGACCCGGGCCGCCGCCTCTGGATCGGCCCAGATGTTGAACTCCGCCGCAGGCGTGACGTTTCCGAGCCCGATCGAGCCGCCCATCAGCACGATCCGGGCAGGACGCACGCCGGGGTAACGCGAGAGCATCAGCGCCACGTTCGTCAGGGGGCCGACCGCAACGACGGTGGCGCCGTCGGCGTGGCGGCCGAGAAAGTCCACTGCGTGCTCGTCCAGCGGCGAGCCCTGCGCCGGCGGCAGGTCGGGCCCGTCGAGGCCGGTCTCACCGTGGACGTACTTGGCGACGTAGGGCTCGCGGACGATGGGCCGGTCGGCGCCAGCCGCGACCGAGACGTCGGTGCGGCCCGAGAACTCGAGGATGCGGATCGCGTTCGCCGTCGTCTTCTCGAGCGTCTGGTTGCCCGCGACCGTCGTCACGCCGAGAAGCTCGATCTCGGGGCTCGCGAGCGCCAGGAGGAGCGCGATCGCATCGTCGTGGCCGGGGTCGCAGTCGAGGATAATCGGTTCAGCCAAGGATCTCGTCCACCTCGTCGGCGGTCGGAAGCGAGGGCTGGGCGCCGGGCCGGGACGCCGCTATCGCCCCGGCCGCGCATGCGCGGCGCAACGACTCGTCCCAGTCGCGGGCCTCGAGGTGCGAGACGACAAGGCAGGCGGTGAAGGCGTCGCCAGCCGCGGTTCCGTCGACTGCTTCCACCTTTGGTGGCTCTGCCCGCGCGACTTCCTCGCCGTTCTCCAGCAAGACGGCGCCCTCCGCTCCGAGCGTGAGTGCGACGAGCTTCCCGCGGGTGTTCACCTCATGCTCGTAGCGGTTCACGACAAGCAGGTCGGGCTCGATGTCGATGGGCCTCGCCGGCGCCGCGTTGAGGCAGAAGAACGATGCTCCACGCGCTGCCGCCACGATGGGCTCGTCGGGGATCTCGAGCTGGCACAGCACGGCGCCGCCCACCTGCCGTTCGGCGAGGCTCGTGTTCGCGCCGGAAGCGACCACGATGGTCGTCTCGCCTCCCGCGTCGACCGTGATCAGTGCCACCCCCGTTGGATCGGCGCTCGCCTGCAACTCGAGGTCGACCTCGGCCTCGCGCAGCCCGGCCGTCGCCTCCTCCGCGGCCGGATCCTCCCCCACTCTTCCGATCATCCGCACCTCGGCGCCCAGTCTCGCCGCAGCAACGGCCTGGTTCGCTCCCTTACCGCCTGGGTATCGCGCGAACGTCGCGCCGGTGATCGTCTCGCCGGGACGCGGAAGGCGCTCGGCGCTCGCGACGAGATCGAGGTTGATCGACCCGACGACGGTCAGCCTCGGTCTAGGCGGCAAGCGCGCGCAGGTCTTCCAGCGTCCCGCCGAGCAGGTTCTCGCGCAGGTCGAAGAGTCCGGCCCAGAGCGACGAGCGATCCGGCGCCGAATCCATCCGCACCGCCGTCGTCAGCCCCTCGAGCGCACGGACGAGCACGGCGAGCTCGAGGTAGACCTGGGCCACACGGTGCGAAGCGACGCACACGCCGGCCCGTCCCAGCACCGGCCCCCAGTCCATCAGCTCGGCGGGGCCCGGCTCGCCGTACCACGAGCGACCCTCCGCCTGATCCGGCTCGAGCTCGAGGAGGTAGCGACCGAGCGGCCGCTCGAGGCCGACGAGCGCCGTCTCCACCCGCTCGGCAGCGCGCCTAAGCGCAGCCTGCCGCCTTCCGGCGGTTGCCGGCTCGGCCTCTCCCCTCGCCCAGCGCTCCAGGAGCCGGCAGAACGCGAGCGCCGCCACCTCGCAGGCAACGAGCTGGCCGATCAGGTTCCGTGCTGTCGCCTCCTCGGCCGCGCGGTCGACGAGCGCCTCGGCCCAGCCGGGCGTCGGATCGATCCGGAGAGTGCTCATACCTCCACTATGACGGGGAGAATCATGGGCCGCCTCCCCGTTCTGTCGTAAATCAGCTGCCCAACTGCGTCGTGTAAGTGCTCCTGCAGCAGCTTGATCTCGCGGACGTTCTGGCCCAGCAGGTCTCGGAGGACACGGTCCGCCTCCGTGCGCATCTCCTCGAGCAGCGGGCCCGGCTCGGAGAGGCCCCTCGAGATCAGCTCCGGCATCGCGGCGGCCGCGCCGTTCGAGCCGGCGATGGTCGCGACGATGATCAGCACGCCGTCCTCCGAGAGCGTCCGACGGTCGCGCAAAGCGACATCCTTGACGTCTCCGACGCCGAGCCCGTCAACGAACGTGACACCCGACTCGACCTGGTCGACGATTCTCGGCCCGTCCTTCGAGAGCTCGACCACGGTGCCGTTCTCCGTCAGGACGATCGACGACGCCGGCACGCCGCCCTCCTGCGCGAGCCGTCCATGGGCGGCAAGCATCCGGAACTCACCGTGCACGGGCATCACGGCCTTCGGCCGGACGAGGCCGAGCATCGTGCGCAGTTCCTCGGCGTGGCCGTGGCCGGACACGTGCACCGGGGCGTTCTCCTGGTGAAGCACCTCGGCGCCGGACTTCGCCAGCTGGTTGATCGTGTCGTGGACGCGCAGCTCGTTCCCAGGAACCGGCCGCGCGGAGAGGATCACGGTGTCGCCGCGCTCCACGAACACCGCCGGGTGGTCGTTGTAGGCGATCCGGGTCAGCGCCGACATCGGCTCGCCCTGGCTGCCGGTGCAGAGGATCAGCACCTCATGCGGGCGGTACTGGTCGAGCTCGTTTGGCCGGATCAGCGTCTCCTCCGGCACGTCGACATAGCCGAGGTTGCGCGAGATGTTCAGGTTCTTCCGCATCGAGCGCCCGACGACCGCGACCTTGCGGCCGACCTGGACGGCGACGTCGATCGCCTGCTGCATCCGGTGGACGTTCGAGGCGAAGCACGCGATCAGGACCCGGCCCTCGAGCCGCGGGACGATCTGCTGGAACGCCTCGCCGACGAGCCGCTCGGAGCCCGTAACGCCGGGACGCTCGGCGTTCGTCGAGTCGCCGAGCATGAGATCGATGCCCTGGGAGCCGAGCTCGGCGAGGCGGCCGACATCGGTGCGCAGGCCGTCCACCGGCGTATGGTCGAGCTTCCAGTCGCCGGTGTGCAGGACGCGACCGGCGAGTGTCTCCAGGACGACGGCGACGGCGTCGGGGATCGAATGCGCGACGCGGACGAAGCCGATCCGGAAGCCGCCGATCTGCACGGGGTCCTCCTCCGGCCTGGCCTCCTTCAACTCGACCGCGTTCAGAAGCCCGTGCTCGTCCAGCCGTGACTGGGCCAGGCCGAGCGTGAGCCGGGTGCCCCAGACCTCCGGAACCGGAATCTCGCGGAGGAGGTACGGAAGCGCGCCGACGTGGTCCTCGTGCGAGTGCGTGAGGACGACGGCCCGGACTCGATCCTTTCGCTCGGCGAGGTACGACATGTCAGGAAGGATCAGGTCGACGCCGAGGTGCTCGTCCCGGGGAAACGCCAGCCCGGCGTCGACGACGACGATGTCGTCGTCGAGCTCGTAGACGGTCAGGTTCTTGCCAACCTCGCCGACACCGCCGAGCGGGATGATCCGAAGCGTCTCCGCACTCACGAGGTGGACTCTACTGCCGGCTTCTGCCACTCCCCCGTTCAAGGGATGCGAGATGCAGGCCGATCCACTGGCATATGCTCGTGGTCCCTGCGGTGGGCTCTCTTGCGCTGCTCGCGGCTGCGGTGATCGCTGCCGAGCTGCTGTATCGCCGAGACGACGATCTCGGCGCCGACGAGGCCGTCCCCGACCGCTTCTCAGTGACCGCGCCGATCGTCGCCGCGGGAGCTCTGGTGCTCGGGCCCTGGCCCGTACTGCTCGTTGGCCCAGCCGGGAGCCTCGCGGTCAGACGGCTCGCCGGCGATCCGTGGCGCGAGAGCGTCGTCCGCGCCCTGTCGCTGGGGCTCGCGGGGTTCGCCGGCGGCTACGCGTACATCCTCGCGGGCTCCTCCACGGGCTCGATCGTGCTCCCCGACGACCTGCTCGGGCTCGCGATCCTCGGGATGGCCTTTTCGGCCGTGAAGACGCTCGTCAACCGCGTCGCAGCCCGAGCGACGGTGATCGAGACCGATCTCCTCTCAGCGGGAGCCGAGGTCTCGCTCGGCGCGTCCCTCGCGATCGCGGCCGAATCGAACCTCTGGTACGCGGCGCTCCTGGTCCCCGCGCTGATCCTGCTCGAGCAGCTCCACTGGCACCTGATCGGCCTTCGCCGCGAGGTCGCAGGGGCACTCGAGACGTTCGCGAACATCGTCGACGACCGCGACAGCTCCACGCATGGTCATTCGCAGCGTGTCGCAGAGAGCGTGCGCGAGCTGGCGGAGGGGCTCGGGCTTCCGCGCGGGGACGTGCGCCGCCTCTGGTGGGCGGGCCGGCTCCATGACCTCGGCAAGGTTTCGGTCGACGCCGCCGCCCTCCGAAAGTCGGGCTTGCTGAACACGCACGACTGGGAGGCGATGCGCCGCGCGCCTCGCCTGTCGGCACGCCTGCTCCAGCGGTTCCGATTCGCGGCCCAGCAAGCGAAAGCGGTGGAGTACCACCGCGAGCGGCTGGACGGGTCCGGCTATTACGGCGCCCACGGAGGCGACATCCCGCTCGCCGCTCATTTCTTGATCCTCGCCGACGCGTTCGACGCGATGACCTCCGAGCGCCCGTTTCGCCCGGCCCTCTCGGACGAGGACGCACTTGCCGAGATCGAGCGAAACGCCGGCACGCAGTTCCACCCCGAGCTCGCGAAAGCATTTGCGGCGGTCAAGCGGGGCCTCTCTCCGGACGACGTTCTGGCAGAGGACGAGCTGGCGGCGATCCGGGATTCGTCGGAGCGCTCGCCGGTCGGGCCCGGCGTTGCCGAACTCGGACACCGTCCCGAGCTGATCGTCGCCGCCGGCATGATGCTCGGCCTCGTCGGCCTTGGAATCGGGCTCACGGAGCTCGCTGCTGCGGGCGCCGCCGTCGGAGTCCTGGGCGGCCTTCGCTGGCTGATGACTCGCGTGCGGGCGCATCGACTGGCGGCGGCGATCGACGATGCCGTCTCCGCCGAAGACCGCACCCAGGTCTTCGGCCGTGTCGCAGATGCGGTCGCGGCCGCGTGGCCGCTCGACTACGCGGTCCTGGTCGCCTGGCGGGAGAACGGCACGGACGGGTCGATCGAGTTGCAGCTCGGCGAGAGCGCGATCCCGGAGCCGGAGCTCACGAGCTGGCTCCTGCGTGAAGCCGAGTCCGGCACGGAGCTGATCGCAGACGACGGAAGCCAGCTCGGCCGGGCTGGATCGTCGCTCGCGCTGCCGCTCCGGCGCGAGAACAGCGCGCTTGTCGGCTTCCTCGTGCTGGGTGGCTCCGGGCATCCCCCCGCGCACGTGTTCACCGCCGCACGAGCTTCGCTGGACCGCCTGGGTCTCGCTCTTGCCCCGGCTCCCCCCGCACCGGGCGAGCGCCACCTGGTTGCAGTGAACTAAGCCGCAGCAGGTTGGAGCGCGCCCAGGCGCTCAAGGCAGCCGCGGATCGTGTTCTTCTCGTCGTCCGTCGCTTCGACCATCGGAAGCCGGAGGCCGCCCACGTCATGGCCGAGAAGGTTCAGCGCCGCCTTGATCCCGATCGGTCCAACGGTCACGGCGAGGATCTCGTACGCGGGCGTGAGCTCTCCCTCGATCCGGCGCGCGCGCTCCAGGTCGCCCGCCCGGACCGCCTGTAGTTGCTCCTTCACCTGCGGGCCGACGATGTGCGTATGGACGCAGATCCCCCCGGTTCCGCCCAGCTCGAGGAACGGCAGGAGGATGTTGTCGTCTCCGGCGTAGAGTGCGAGGCCGAGCTCGACGATGCGGCGCGCATCCTCGAGATCGTCCCAGGCCTGCTTGACGGCGACGACGTTCGGGATCTCCGCCAGCTCGGCAAGCGTCTCGACGCTGACCAGGTTCACGACGCGGGCCGGGATGTTGTAGTAGACGATCGGCTTGTCAGTCACGGCGGCGATCGCCTTGACGTGCTCGACGATCCCGCGCGGCGGCGGCTTGTTGTAGTACGGCGTGACGACGAGGAAGCCGTCGACCCCGAGCTCGTGCGCCTTCTCCGTCAGGTGGATGGAGTGGCGGGTGTCATAGGTCCCGGTTCCGGCGATGACGGTCGCCCGGTCGCCGACCGTGTCCAGTGCGGCCTCGTAGAGCGCGAAGCGCTCGTCGTCGGCCAAGGTCGGCGACTCGCCGGTCGTCCCTGTGACGACGAGCCCGTCCGAGCCGTTGTCGACGAGGTAGGACGCCAGCTCGCGAAACTTCGGGACGCTCACCGCGCCGTCGGGCTCGAACGGCGTCACGCTGGCGGTCAGGATCTCGCCCAGCACGCCTCGATCTTACTCCGAGCCCTCCGACTCTCCTTCGCGGCAGAGCTGAAAGCCCGCGTCAGCCGAGCTTCCAGAACTCCCCTTTGAGGCCGAGATCGTCGAAGACGGCCTGCGCCTTCTCGGGCGTACGCCGGCGCCAGGTCGGGCTCAGGCGGTCGCGGTACCACTCGTCAGCGAGCTGCCAGGCCGTCTCCAGCGGAAACGCTGCGCCGCGCTTGAGGCCAGTCTGCTCACACCAGCGATCGACGTGCGCTTCCGACCGGAAGGCCAGCATCGTCGCTCAGGTGAAGCCGATGTTGTCCCACCAGCGCGCCGCGGGGACAGCGAAGTGCGCCAGGCCGTCTCCCTGGACGAGGTGTCCGTTCTCCACGCGGAGCGTCATTGGCTCCGTGCAGTCCGGGCACCGGGTCTCGACCGTCCCGTCTCCGCCGAGCATCGAGACGACGCCGAGCCCGTCCCAGACGCAGTTGCCCCAGAACTTCCCGCGCGCCGTCTCGACGCGGAAGCCCGTCGCGACCGCCGAGAGCGGAGGCGCCATCCAGACTTCGGTCGTGCCCGGCATGAGCACGATCACCCCTTGGTCGTGGAGTCGCCGCAGCGCGGCGTCGGCTTCCTCCGGTGCGGCGTTGAGACGACCCGCGAGCTCCGCGGCGCTCGGCGGTTCTCCCTCCTGGACGAACCTCTCGTAGAGCGCCAGCCGGGCCCGGTTGTCGAATTCGCCCGTCACAGCGCCGCCCGGAAGGCGCGCGCAGCCTCGTCGCCGAAGACCGCGAAGACGACGCGTTCGAGCGAGGTCGACTCGAACGCGCGCGCCGCCGACACCATGATCTCGGCGCACTCGCCTAGCGGGAAGCCGCCGACGCCTGTGCCGAAGGCCGGGAGGGCGAGTGACCTTGCCCCCAGCTCCTCCGCGACCCGGAGGCAGCTCTCGGTCGTGCGACGAACGAGCTCGGCGTCGGTGCGGAGGTCGTGGCCCATCACGGCGCCGTGAATGACCCACCTGGCCGGCAGGCGCCCGGCCGTTGCAGAGCCCATCCACAGCGCGTTGTTCGCGGCGTTCGCGATCGCTTCGACGTCGAGCGCCGTGATGTCGCCGTCCACGACGGACAGCTCGAGGTCAGCCACGGCGGAGCCACCAGAAGCGATCGTCCTCACCCTCCTCCTCGCGCCGCTCCGCGAGCGTCTTGCCACCGTACTCCTCGGCGGTCAGGTGCATCTGGGCGGCGAAGCCGGTCGCAGCCATCGAGAAGGTCAGCGCGTGGACCGCGACATCCCAACCTTGGAGCGGGCCGCGGTCTTCCAGCAGGTCGAACGCCTCCCTGTCCCGGACGTCGAACACGGCGAAACCGCCGTGTGGCTTGCCCGTGAAGTGGTCGTGGAAGACGACGAAGCCCCGACGCCGGTCGGCGACGTACTCGTTCAGCAGCTCGTTCGCCTGCCGCGCCGTCACGCCGTCGGGCGCCACGGCGTAAACCACGTAGCAGCGCTGCTTGCCGCGCTCCAGCTCAGCCAAGCAGCTCCTCCAAGCCGACGGTGAGCCCCGGCGGAAGCCCGGGCAACTTCTCCAGCGCGAGCAGGACGCCGGGCACGTAGGCCTCGCGGCTGAAGGCGTCGTGCCGGATCGTGAGCAGCTGTCCGTCGCCCCCGAACAGCACCTCCTGGTGGGCGACGAGCCCCGGGAGCCGTACCGAGTGGATCTCGGCGCCGCCGAGACGTTCTGCCGTCGCCTTGGCGGTACCCGAAGGCGCGTCCTTCTTCGCCTCGCCGTGGAGCTCGACAATCTCGGCGCGCGGCAGGTGGCGGGCGGCCTGGACGGCGAAGCGCATCATCAGTACCGCTCCGATCGCGAAGTTCGGGGCGTAGAAGAGCGCGACGCTCTTCTCCTCGGCGAGCCCCGCCAGTCCGGATGGCTCCCAGCCGGACGTCCCGACGACGCACGGGATCGCTCGCTCGAGCGCCGCTCTCACGTTTGCCTCCACGGCCTCAGGCGCAGTGAAGTCGACGATCGCCTCGGCGCTGTCGAGCTCGACCAGATCGTGTCCGGCCGCCTCCAGCGCCGGCGCCAGCACCGAACCGACCTTCCCTCCGCGCCCGTTGAGAGCGACCCTCACGCTCCTGGCCGCCTTCGACTCTCGCCCGGCGGAGCCGGGCTCCGCCGAAGGCTGACGGCGCTGGCGGCAGGATGCAGCGCCCGCGCCGCTTGTCCGTGCGCTCTTGCACTGTCCTGCGCGGCTCGGGCTTGCCTCCTTTGCCAGCCCCGCCCCAGTAGCGTGAGCAAGCTCACGCCGCCGCGGTCGCGAGCGCGGGATTGACGCGCTCGACGGCGGCGAGGAAGCGGTCCTCGCTCGGCCCGATCGCCGCCGCAGACAGTCGCTCGGGCGCCAGCAAGACTCCCGCGAGCTCGGCCAGGTTGTCGGCCTCGACTGCGTCGATCTCCGCGATGATCCGGTCGAGCGACAGCATCTCCGTGTCAGTGATCAGCGACTTGCCGAGCCGGCTCATCCGGCTCGAGGTCGCCTCCATCGAGAGGAGGATCCGGCCCTTCAGGTTCTCCTTGGCCCGCTCGAGCTCGTTCGGCCGGAGGTTGCCGGAGGCGATGTCCCCGATCTGCTCCGCGGCGATCTCGAGGCAGGGGCCGAGATTCTCCTCCCGCGTGCCGACGTAGAGGCCGATCTGGCCGGTGTCCGTGTACTGCGACGCGAACGTGTAGACGGCGTAGGCCATCCCCCGCTTCTCGCGGATCTCCTGGAAGAGCCGCGACGACGCCGATCCGCCGAGGATTGCGTCCAGCAGCGAAGCGGCGAAGCGGCGGCGGTCGGACCGCGCGATGCCCGGCGCCGCGAGGCACAGGTGGTACTGCTCGGTGTCCTTGCGCATGAAGCGGAGGTCGGGCGGTGGCGGCTTCACGAGCGGCGAGCGCACGCGTCTTCCCCGCGCCGGGGTCTCGCCGACCTTCGACTCCGCCCGCTCCAGCCGGCTGAGCAACTCGTTGTGGTCGAGATTCCCGGCCGCCGCAACGACGACGTTACCGGGGACGTACATCGAGCGGTGGTACGCCGTGATGCTGCGCCGGGACACCGACGAGATCACCTCCGCCGTCCCGATCACCGGCCGCCCGAGCGGATGGTGGCCGAACACCGCCTCGGCGATCAGGTCATGGACGAGCTCCTGCGGCTGGTCCTCGTACATCGCGATTTCCTCCAGCACGACCTCGCGCTCGGCGTCGACCTCGGTGAAGACCGGCGCGTACACCATGTCGCTCATCACGTCGATCGCCTCGTCGAGGTGGTGGTCCGCCACCCGCGCGTAGACCACCGTGTGTTCCCGCGATGTGGCCGCGTTGAGCTCGCCTCCCATGGCGTCGAAGACCTCGGCGATCTGCTGCGCGCTGTACTTCTCGGTGCCCTTGAAGAGCAGGTGCTCGATGAAGTGCGAGACGCCAGCGCGCTCGTCTCGCTCGTCGCGCGACCCGGCGCCGATCCAGAAGCCGAGCGCGACCGACCGGACGTGGGTCAGCCGCTCGGTGACGACCCGCTGGCCGGAGTCGAGCTCCGAGAGGACGTACTTCTGCACGGACGGATCGTACTCGCGCCGTTCCGCCGAGCCCCGGGGCCTTTCTCACCCGCCCTCCAAAGCCGATCGGGCTCGCGAGAGCCACTCCGGAGGAGAGCGACGAGCCTCTGCGCGCCGGCGACGCGATATCCGGTACGCGCTCTGGCGGCTCGGACGGGGGTGCGCGCTTCGCCGTCCCCGTCGACGCGCGGCGAGGCGTGGCGCGGGATGGCAGGCGTGGCCAGGGCTCGGCATGGAAAGAGCGAGGGGCGGAATGATCCGCCCCCTCGCTCGGTGTTCCTCCTCGGTCGTGCTTGTTACGGGTCGACGGTCACCGTGCAGGTGAGCGTCACGGCCGGAGCCGTCGGCTGCAGGTCGGGCACGGTCAGCGAGCCGTCGCCGTCCGCGTCCGTGTCGACCGGGTCGCCGCCGCACTCGATGACCGAGGCGGTGCCGCCGTCGACCTGCGAGTCGACGCTGATCGTGACGTTCGTGAGCGGGGTGTTGTGGAAGCTCACTTCCGCCGTCTCGGCGCCGGGGTCGCACGACCCTTCAGCGACGACCGACACGTCCTTCTGGGCGTCATCCGAGACGTACCCAGCCGGGACATCCTCGGTGACGACGTAGTCGCCAGCGAAGCTGCTCAGCAGGAGCCCATCGACGCAGATGGTCCCGTCGCTGCCCGTCGTCGCCGGGATGTCAGCCTGCAGGTCGCCTCCACTGATCGTGAAGTCGACACCTGCATGCGGGTGGTCGCCCTCTCCAGCAGCCGCATGCTTCCGCGTCTTCTGGATCAGGATGGCACCGCGCTCTCGAGCATTGACGAACCGGCAGGTAACCGTCTCGCCACCAGCTAGTGCGATGGCCTGCGGGTCGCTGCCGTCGGAGCACGTCTCGGAGACGAGGTTCCAGCCCGGAGGCACCGTCTCTGATGCGTCGTACTGGCCAGGAGCCAAGTCGCTGAAGGACTCGGAGTCCAGGCCAGCCTCGCCAGCGGCGGTCGTCTCGAGGGCCCACGAGGCCGGGGTCAGGGTCTCCGACGTGAAGTCGAACGATCCCGTCCCGTCGTTCGTGACCTTCTCGATGACGATGCCGCCGCGGGCCTTGTTGGTGTAGGTGCAGTCGAGGATGTCCTGCGGGCTGTCGATGTCGAACTCGACCAGCTCGTCGATGATCGTCGGCGACACCCCGGTGCTCGCGGAGCAGTTGACGTTGTCGAAGTCGTAGCCCGTTCCGACGACGTCCTCCTCCACCGAGTAGCCGGTGCCCAGGATCACGTCGTAGCTCTTGGAGCCGTCGTCCTGGAGCGTGAACGTGTTCACGGAGACGGGATCCGACACGAACGACTTCGTGTAGCCGAAGTTGGTCGCGTTCGGGCTCTCGTCCGGGTCGGTCTCCTTACGGATGATGACCTTGCCGCAGTTGGAGATGTTCACCGGCACTGGCGCGATGAAGTCCTTCATCTGCGACGTGAAGCTGTCCGACGAGCGGCTCTTGACCATCGCGGACCCGAACGACTCGCAGCTGCCCTCGTCGAAGATGAAGTCGAGGTCCAGCTGCATCTCGCCGAACGTGCGCGCGGCGATCGGGCTGCTGCTGAGACCGTCCGATTGGTTCGCCGGGATCGCCACGTTGTTGATCGTGCCGAGCGCCTGGCCGGGCAGGGGGATCGCAGGTCCCCAGGCCGAGCCGCCCCACTCGCGGGCCGTGATGTTCGCCTGCGCGCCGCCCTGGTCGATGGAATACTCGAGCAGCAGGTCGCCGACCGTGCGGACCTTGTTGGGGCTGCCCGCGCAGTTCGTGGACGACTTGTTCAGCTCGAAGTCCATCAGCGTCGTCCCGGACGGGTCGTTGACCCGGCGCCAGAACAGGTTGAGAAACCCAGGGCCGCCCACCTCGGACTCGACGTACGCGCCGAAGGTGAGCAGGTCGCTCTTGTTGTTAGGGATGCTGCCCGTCGTTGCCGCCGGACAGATGCTGTCTTCCTTGGTGCTGCCGGAGTACGAGTCATCGTTCTGACCCGAGGGCGTGTCCTGCTTGTTGACCTGCGCGGGCGGCACGACCGAAGCGGACGCCCAGTCGAGCGACGGGCTCGGGTCGTTCTGGATCAGGTTCGCGCTGGCGTCGATCTCGAAGTTACTCCCCGGCAGGCTGGCCGTGGCCGCCGCGAGGACGAAGACGAGGCCGGCCGCGACCGCGACCAGCCCCGCGAAAATGCCGGCACGACGCCGGCCCTTCGGTACTGCTGTCATGCGTTCCACCATTCCTTCCGTGTGGCGGTCCCTGGAAGCGCCGCTGCCCATTCGAGAGGCGCCTCCGTTGGTGCCGCAGTTTTTCCTTCTCCACCACGCGGTTTCGTTTAGAGGCTCCTCCCTCGCCGCAAGGAATTCCGCGCTTATCCACAGGACGACCGAAATCGTCCACAGAACGGTAGGACGCCGTGGAACTCTCGAAAAGAGGGTATTCTTCTGTTTTCTCCCCAGTGGAATCGCACCAGGCCAAGCGGGGGGTATTCCCTGCCCGCCCTTGTGCGATCCGTCCCCGCCCGCTAGAACAAGCCTTACAGGGGAGGCAAAGCATGGCTGCGGCACCACTCATACTCGTCGCGGACGAGATTCAATCCTGCCGAAACCTCATCACACGGCTACTTCGGCGAATCGGATTCGAGACCGTCGAGGCGACAACCGGTCCAGAACGCTGGAGGCCGCCGCTCGCCTACACCCGTCGCTCGTCGTGCTCGATGTGGGCCTTCCCGAGGTCAGCGGCTACGAGGTCTGCAGGGAGCTGCGCGACGACTACGGCTCGGAGCTGGGAATCATCTTCGTCTCGCGCGAGAGAACGACGCCCGCGGACCGGGTTGCCGGGCTCCTCGTCGGCGCGGACGACTACATCGTGAAACCGTTCGACGACGATGAGCTGCTCGCGCGGGCCCGCGTGGTTCTCCGCCACGTGGAGCCGCGGTCTGGGCCTCCCGAGGAGCCCGCGGCGGAGGCGATCGGTGGCTCCTTGACCCTGCGCGAACACGAGGTCCTGCGTCACCTGGCGCGGGGCCAGAACCAGGCTCAGATCGCCGAAGGGCTCTTCATCAGCCCGAAGACTGTAGGCGGTCACATCCAGAGGATCCTGACGAAGCTCGACGTCCACAGCCGCGCGCACGCCGTGGCGCTCGCTCACAAGCACGGCCTGGCGGAGGTCGAGGCCCACGCGATCGTTACGAGCCTGGAGGCTGTCTAGGCCAGGAAGAGAAAGGGCGGCCCCGGGGCCGCCCTTCACTGTCTAGTCGCGCCGCCGCTCGCGGTCGCGGCCGCCACGGCCGCGACCCCGGTCGCCGTCCCGACGCGGCGGGCGCTCCTCCCGCGGCCGCTCGGGCGCGTTCTTCGCGCGCTCGATCAGCTCCTCGGGCGAGACCATCCCGCCGTTCTCGTGCTTGTTGACGAGCTTGAGGCCGATGCGGCCGCGGTCCTTGTCGACCTCCTGCACGACGACGTCCAGGACGTCTCCGCGATTGATCACGTCCTCGATGTGGCCGACGCGCCCGGGCCCGACGTTCGAGACGTGGAGCAGGCCGTCGGTGCCCTTCTTCAACTCGACGAACGCGCCGAACTGGGTCGTCTTCACGACCTTGCCGGTATACGTGTCGCCGACCTCGGGCTCCTTCGTGAGCGCGTTGATCGCCTCCATCGCCGCCTCGGCGTTCTTGCCCTCCGTGGCGTAGATGAGGATCGTCCCGTCCTCCTCGATGTCGATCTGGACGTCGTAGTCGGCCTCGAGCGAGCGGATCGTCTCGCCGCCCTTGCCGATGACCATCCCGATGAACTCCGGGTTGATCTTGATCGTCGAGATCCGCGGGGCGTGATCGCGGAGCTGCTCGCGCGACTCCGGAATCGCCTCGAGCATCCGGTCGAGGATGAACTCGCGGGCCTCCTTGGCCTGTGAGAGGGCGTTCCGCATGATCTCTTGCGTGACGCCGGTGATCTTGATGTCCATCTGGAGCGCGGTCACGCCCTCACGGGTGCCGGCGACCTTGAAGTCCATGTCGCCCAGGTGGTCCTCCGCGCCCTGGATGTCCGTCAGGATCACGTAGTCGTCGCCCTCCTTGACGAGGCCCATCGCGATGCCTGCGACCGGCGCATTGATCGGCGCGCCAGCGTCCATCAGCGCGAGCGTCGATCCGCAGACCGAGCCCATCGAGGACGAGCCGTTCGACTCGAGCGTCTCGGACACGATCCGGATCGTGTATGGGAACTCGTCCGGCGGCGGGATGACCGCCTCGAGCGCCCGCTGCGCGAGCGCACCATGGCCGATGTCGCGCCGCTTCGGGCCCCGCATGAAACCGGTCTCGCCGACCGAGTAGGGCGGGAAGTTGTAGTGGTGCATGAACCGCCGCTCCTGCTCGAGCGAGAGATCGTCGATCCGCTGGCCCTCCTTGGCGGTGCCCAGCGTGAGCAGCGACATGATCTGGGTCTGCCCGCGTGTGAAGAGCGCGGAGCCGTGCGTCCGCGGTGAGACGCCGACCTCGCACTCGATCGGGCGGATCTCGTCGGCCGCGCGGCCATCCGGCCGCCGCTTGTCGACAGCGATCTTCTGCCGGACGAGCTGCTTGTAGATCGACTCGGCCGCGCGCTTCACGAACTGGCGCGTAAGGCCGTCCTTCACCGCCGGTGCGTCACCGTCGACCGTCGCCGGCCCGACGGGAAAGCCGAGCTCGACCGTCTCGATGACCCGGTCGAAGAGCAGCGAGCGCTTGGCCGACCTGAGCTCCTTCGAGTCCTGCTCGGCCTCGGTCAGCGCCTTCAGGTCGTCCTCGAACTGCTGTCGGACGGGCTCCTCGACTGCCGCCAGGCGCATTCTGTCGAGCAGCATGTCCAGGGACATCTTGTGCTGGAGCTGTCGGAGGATGTCGTCCTCCGTCGAGCCCATGTCGAGCGGCGGGCACTCCTCGTCGAGGATCTCCTCGACGATCGCGCTGCCCTCACGCAGGCCCTCGTCCTGGATCTTCTGGCGGATCCGGCCGCCGATGCGCTCCTCCAGGTCGGTGGTGAGCTGCGGGTCGAGCCACTTGGCCTTGCCGACCTGCTCTCGGAGGTCCTCCTGCGCCTCGCAGATCGTGATGATCTCGGAGTGCGCCAGCTCGAGCGCCTCGAGAAGCTCCGTCTCGGGGATCTCCTGCCCGCCGGCCTCGACCATCGTCAGGCCGTCCTTCGTGCCGACGACGATCAGGTCGAGGGTGCTCTCCTCCATCTCCTGGAGCGTCGGGTTGACGGTCCACTCGTCGCCCTGCCGGCCGATCCGGACGCCTCCCACCGGGCCGATGAATGGCAACGGCGAGATCATCAGCGCGGCCGACGCGCCGTTGATGCAGAGGATGTCGTGCGGCGTGACCATGTCCGCCGAGAGGACGGTGCAGATCACCTGCACCTCGTTCTTGTAGCCCTTCGGCCAGAGCGGCCGGATCGGCCGGTCGATCATCCGCGCCGTCAGGATCGCCCGCTCAGTAGGGCGTCCCTCGCGCTTGAAGAAGCCGCCGGGGATCTTTCCCGCGGCGTACATCCGCTCCTCGACGTCGACGGTGAGCGGGAAGAAGTCGGCGCCCTCGCGGGCCTCCATGCGGCCCTGGGCCGTCGACAGCACCATCGTGTCGCCGGAGCGGACGATCACGGCGCCGTCGGCCTGCTTGGCCAGCTTCCCCGTCTCGAAAGAAATCTCCTGCCCGCCGATCTCGACCGAGACTCGGGTCGGGCCCTGCACTGCGATACTCATCTGTCCTCCAACTCTTCGGGGAGAGTGGAGGTTTGGGTCAAAGCCTACGGCTCCTAGGATGCTTCCAGCGCACATCCTGGCCGCCCGGCAGGCTTTCGCCCAAACTTCCACCCTCCGGTTGCCCGCCTGGGTTATCTCCGCAGACCGAGCTCCTTGATCAGGTTCCGGTAGCCCTCGAGATCCTTCTTCTGCAGGTAGTTCAGGAGCCGCCGGCGCTTGCCGACGAGCTTGAGCAGGCCGCGCCGCGAGTAGTGATCCTTCGCGTGCGTCCTGAGATGCTCGGTGAGGTAGTTGATCCGCGCCGTCAACAGCGCGATCTGAACCTCGGCAGAGCCGGTGTCGGCCTCCGCGCGACCGTGCTTTCCGATGATTTCCTGCTTGGCTTCCTTGGTGAGGGTCACCGTTCGACCTCCTCTAGACGAATCCGCAGTCCCCGCCGAGCCATGCGGAAGCTGCACGGCGAGCCGGGTCTGCGGGCGCAGTTAGGGTAGCAACGCATGAGAGCCGCCGTGGCTGCGGGGCATCCCGCGACCGTCGACGCGGGCATCGAGATCCTCGAGGAGGGCGGCAACGCCGCGGACGCCGCGGTGGCGGCGTCGCTGGCGTCGTGCGTGGCCGAGACGGTCATGACAGGGCTGCTGGGCGGCGGTCACGCAATCGTCCTGCGCGACGGCGAGGTGCGCACGCTGGACTTCTTCGTCGCCGTTCCGGGGCTGGGCGCGGAGCCGCGGGTCCTCGAGCTCGAGCACCTGGAGGTTCCGTTCGGCACCGAGCTGTTGCACTACGCGGTCGGCATCGGCTCGTGCGGTGTCCCGGGCGTGCTGGCCGGGCTCGGCGAACTCTGGCGGCGGGACGGCAGCCTTCCCTGGGCCCGGCTCGTGCAGCCGGCACGGCGCCTCGCCCGCGAGGGGTCCGAGTTCCCGCGCGCACATGCGGCATGCCTCGAGATGCTCGCCCCCGTGATGACGATGCGTGAGGGCGGGAGGATCTACCAGCGGGACGGTCGGCTGCTCGAGGAGGGCGAGAGGCTCGAACAGCCCGGCCTGGTCCCCGCGCTGGAGGCGGTCGCCGAGGAAGGTGCGCGCAGCCCCACGGTCGAGTCCGCCCTCCTGGCGCTCATGGAGGGGCGCGGCGGCCTCGTCACGCGGGCGGATCTCGGTAGCTATCGAGCCTTCTGGGGTGAGCCCGGCCGCGTCGAGCGATCGGGCTTCGAGTTCGCGTCCCGAATCGGCCTCTCCAGTCCGCTTCCGCTCTACACATCTGTCAGCGGCTCTGACCCTGTTCGCCTGGCCAAGGCGCTCGTGGCGCCGGACCGAGACGGCGATACGACCAATCTGACCGTCCTGGACGCGGCCGGTGACGCCGTGGTGCTCACGACCAGCCTCGGCCTGGGGTCCGGCGACTGGCTCCCCGGCTTCGACCTGCACCTGAATTCGATGCTCGGTGAGGCGGATCTGCTCGTCGGCGAGCTGGTGCCGGGCCGGCGGATGGCCAGCATGATGGCCCCAACGCTCGTCTTCGATCGTGGAGGGCTAGCGCTGGCGCTCGGCGCGGCGGGCGGGACGAGGCTTCGGAGCGCGCTCGTGCAGGTCGTCTGCGGCGTGCTCGACGACGGCCTGAGCGCCCGCGATGCCGTGGACCGGCCCCGTCTCCACCCGGCTGTTGGCGTCGTCCACCTCGAGCCCGGCTTCGCGGACGAGGTACCAGAGGCACTCGAGGCCGCCGGCTTCACCGTCCGGCACTGGCAGTCGCGCCACCATTACTTCGGCGGGGTCAGCGCGGTCAGCCGGTCCGGCGCCGCAGGCGACCCGAGAAGAAGCGGCTCGGCGCGCCATCCGGCGTGATCGGGATCTGCTGGAGAACCCAGCCGACGTACCCGCACTCAGGACAGCCGGGATTCGCGCTGACTGTTCCTCCGCCGGCCGGCTTCACGTAGGAGGCACTGCAGCCCAGGCAACGCACGCGCTCGATCGTTGTAAGAGGACGGAAGTCCTCACTGTCGTTTT
Organism: Gaiellaceae bacterium; assembly: GCA_035265935.1. GTDB lineage: Bacteria > Actinomycetota > Thermoleophilia > Gaiellales > Gaiellaceae > JACDAN01. Next base: position 13,201 of record DATFOC010000058.1, on the reverse strand, counting down.
CTCCCATGCGAGCCAGATCCCGCGAAGAGCGGAAACTTGCGCCTAACCCTCCTACATGGGGCGGACGGCGGCCCTGGCGGCCTCGACGTCGCGGCCGATCTGCTCGATCAGGTCGGACTCCGAGTCGAACGCCCGCTCCTCCCGCAGGCGCTCCCAGAGCTCGACCACCAGCCGGCGGCCGTAGAGGTCACCCTCGTAGTCGAGCAGGAAGGCCTCGACTCGGCGTTCCTCGCCGCCGTAGTGCGGGTTGACGCCGATGGACGTGGCCGCCCGCATACCGAGCGCCTCGCCGGCGTAGATCCCGAACGCCGGTACGAGGAGATCCGACGGAACGGCCAGGTTGGCCGTCGGGAAACCGAGCGACCCCCCTCTCGCGTCTCCGGCGACGACGGTCCCTTCTACCTCCACGGGTCGGCCGAGCAGTTTCGCGGCCCGGTCGACCTCTCCGGCGCCGGCGAGCTGCCGGATCCGGCTGGAGGACACGCCCTCGACGAGCGGTACGGGCCGGGAGTCGAAGCCGAGCTCGGCGAGCAGCGCGAGGTCGCCGGACCGCCCGCGGCCGAAGCGGAAGTTCGCGCCGGCAACCACGACCCGCGCGCCCATCGGCTCGAGCACGTTGCGGGCGAACTCCTCCGGAGTCTGGAGCGACAGGTCGGGCGTGAAGGGAAGAACCAGCGTCTCAGCTACGCCGAGCGACTCGATCAGCTCCAGCCGCCGGTCCAGTGTGGAGATCAGCTCGACGCGGTTCCCCAGCGCGGCTCGCGGGTGCGGGTCGAACGTGACGACGGCAGCCTGCGGGCCCGCGGCGAGCGCCGCCTCGATCACTCGGCGATGGCCGAGATGGACGCCGTCGAAGGTGCCGAGAGCGACGGCGCGCTCGCCGGCCCCCAGTTGATGCGGCGAGGACGCGACCCTCACAGCGCCGCCAGGGCTTCTTTGGGCGGGAGGATCCGTGTCGGGTCGGCGTCCTCCACGCTGAACGGCCCGACCTCGGTCCGGCGCAGGCTCGAACAGTGCCCGCCGAGCGCCTCGGCGATCGACCGGACGTACGTCCCGGAGCTGACAAGGAGGTCGAGGGTCGCCGCTTTCCCGTCGAACCCGACCAGTCGGAGCTCTCGCACCGTCGAGCGGCGCACCGGCATCTCCACCGCGACGCCCCGCCGGTGCAGCCTGTACGCGCGCTCGCCCGCGACCTTGACAGCCGAGGCGGCGGGGATCGGCAACTCGATCTCGCCCTGCATTGCTTCAAGCCGGACCACGAGCTCGTCGGCGTCGGGCGGCTCGAGCTCCTCGACGACGTCTCCCTCCGGGTCGCCTGTGGTGGTGCGGGCCGAGAGGTCGATCTCCGTCAGGTACCGCTTGTCGAGGCCGACGAAGCGACCCTGCTCCTTCGTGAACCGCCCAAGCAGCAGGAGCAGGAGCCCCGTTGCGAAGGGATCAAGCGTCCCTGCGTGACCCGCGCGCGCCCCCGTGCGGTCACGGAGGTCGCGCACGAGGGCGAAGGACGACGGGCCCGCCGGCTTGTCCACGAGGACGAGCCCGGAGGGATCAAGCCCTCTGGGCGGCACGGGCCTCCGCGTACTGCTCGCGGATGAACTCAACGATCTCGGGGATCTCCTTCGACGAGGAGAACCCGGCGGCCTGGCGGTGCCCCCCGCCGTCTCCCGAGGCCCGCGCGATCGCGGAGACGTCGACCTCGTCGGAGCTCGAGCGTAGGCTAATCCGCCGCGCGGGCCGGCCCGGTGCCGGTGGCTCCCGGATCAGCGCGGCCATGTCGGCTCCCTCCACGGCCCGGAGAAAGTCGATGATCCCCTCCGAGTACGGCTCGGCCGCGCCGACCTCCGCGAAGTCGGTCTTCAGGAGGTACGAGACGACGATCCCGCCACCCTCGTACACCTGTGCGCGCTCGAGGGCCCGCGCGAGCAGCTTGAGCTTCGCGAGCTGCACCGACTCGTAGATCGACTGGAACACGCGATGGACGTCGGCGCCGGCCTCCACGAGCTCGGCGGCCAGCCTGAGCGCCTTTGGGGTCGTGTTCGCGTACTGGAATCGACCGGTGTCCGTGACGAGCGCGATGTAGATCGCCTCCGCCAGCTCGGGCGTCAGCCGCACGCCGAGCTCGTCCAGGAGGTCGCGGACGATCTCGCCGGTCGAGGATGCGTCGGCGACGACGACGTTCACGTTGCCGAAGCGCGAATTGTCGTGATGGTGGTCGACGTTGAGCACGAGCGGCGCGCGGTCGATCGCCTCTCGCCCCGAACCGAGCCGGCTCTCGTTGGCGCAGTCGAGGGCGAAGAGAACACGTTCCTCGACGTCGTCGGGCAGCTCGCGCCGGACCTCGTCGAGCGGCATGAACTTGTACTCCGCGGGCAGCGGGGCCTGGCCCGGAAGGAACATCAGGGATTCCTTGCCGAGCGCATCGAGCGCGAGCTTCGCCGCCAGCAGCGAGCCGAGCGCGTCCCCGTCGGGGTTCTCGTGGACCGCGAGGAGGAAGCGGTCGTGCTCGCGAATCGCTTCCGCGACTGCGAAGAGATCACTCCGCGTCGTCTGGGGCGAGCTCATCGATGAGTTGGGTCATGCGCACGCCGCGCTCGACCGAGGGATCGTATTCGAAGGTCAGCTGCGGAGTCCGCTTCAGCCTCAGCTCCCGGGCGATCCGAGCCTGAAGCAGGCCGTGTGCAGCCTGGAGGCCGTCGATCGACTGCTCCCGCTTGCGCTCGGACCCGAGCACGCTGACGAACACCACCGCCTGGCGCAGGTCGGGCGTGGTCTCGACGCCCGTGAGCGTGACGAAGCCGATCCGCGGATCCTTCAGCTCGCCGACCGCCTCGGAGAGGACCTCGCGGACGGCGGCGTTCACACGTCGCATGCGGTCACTCATCCGGAGCCACCACGTCGCGTTCCACTCTCACGAGCTCGTATTCCTGCCCGCTGAGGTACCGGACCGCCTCCTCGAGCAGCGTCTCGACCTCCCGATGGCCGCGGGCGACGCAGGCGACCGTCAGCCGGCTCCGCTGCCAGAGCTCGTGGTGGTCGACCTCGGCGACGGACGCCCCGAAGCGGTTCTGGAGCTGCGCTTTCGCCGACTTGACGAACTTCCGCTTGCCCTTGAGGGATCCCGCCTGGGGAAAATGGAGCTCGACGCTGAGGATGCCGACGTAGCCGGCTCCCACGCGCTTACTCGGTCGCTGTCGCGGCCGGCTCGGGGGCCGGCGTCTCGAGATCCGTTCGCTCGATCTGACGCGTCTCGTAGGCCTCGAGAACGTCGCCGATCTTGACATCGTCGAAGTTCGCGAGGTGGATTCCGCACTCGAACCCCTCGGTCACCTCGCGGGCGTCGTCCTGGAAGCGCTTGAGCGAATCGATCGTCGTCTCGTAGATGACGGTACCGTCCCGGACGACACGAACCTGCGCGCCTCGGCGCACAACGCCGGTCGTCACCATGCAGCCGGCGATTGTCCCGACGCGCGAGGCCCGGAACGTCTCGCGCACCTCGGCCTCGCCGAGGCTCTCCTCGGTCGTGACCGGCCTGAGCATGCCGACGAGGGCCTGCTCGATGTCCTCGGTGAGCTGGTAGATAACCCGGTAGGTGCGGATCTCGACGCCCTCGCGCTCGGCGAGCTGGCGCGCCTCCGCAGACGGGCGGACGTTGAAGCCGACGACCAGTGCGTTCGAGGCCGACGCGAGGTTGATGTCGTTCTCGCTGATCCCGCCCACGCCCTGGTGGATGACGCTGACGCGGACCTCGGGGTGCTGGATCTTCTGCAGCTCGGACACCGCTGCCTCGACCGAACCCTGGACGTCGCCCTTGAGCACGAGGTTCAAGTCCTGGACGGCGCCGGCCTGCAGCTGCGTGAAGAGCTGCTCGAGCGACGGGCCCGCCTTCGCGGCGGTCGCCAGCTGCTCGCGCCGGAGGCGCTCTCCGCGAACCTGCGCGCGCTGGCGCGCGTCGCGCTCGTTCTCGACGACGCGACCGAGCTCGCCCGCGGGCGGCGGGTGGTCGAACCCGAGGATTTCGACGGGCTCGCCCGGCCTCGCCTGCTCGACCTTCTCCCCGCGGAAGTCGTAGAGCGCGCGGACCCGGCCCCATGCATCGCCGGCCACAATCGCGTCGCCGACCTGGAGCGTCCCGCGCTGGACGAGCATCGTCGCGACCGGCCCACGTCCGACGTCGAGTCTGGACTCGATGATGGGCCCGGAGGCCTCGGCGGACGGGTTGGCGGTCAGCTCGAGCTCCGCATCCGCGACCAGCAGCACCTTCTCGAGCAGGTCGTCGAGGTTCTGCTTCTGCTTCGCGGACACGTCGGAGAACTGGATCGTCCCGCCCCACTCCTCTGGCTGGAGCCCCTCACCGGCGAGGTCGCCGCGCACCCGGTTCGGGTCGGCGTCGGGAACGTCGATCTTGTTGACCGCGACGACGATCGGGACGCCCGCCGCGTTCGCGTGCGAGATGGACTCGCGCGTCTGCGGCATGACGCCGTCATCGGCGGCGACGACCAGGACGGCGATGTCCGTGACCTTGGCGCCGCGGGCGCGCATGGCCGTGAACGCCTCGTGGCCCGGCGTGTCCAGGAAGGTCAGCTTCCGGCTGTCGTGCTCGACCTGGTAGGCGCCGATGTGCTGTGTGATCCCGCCGGCTTCGGTCTCGACGACCGCCGACTCGCGGATCGCGTCGAGCAGCGTCGTCTTCCCGTGGTCGACGTGACCCATGATCGTGACGACCGGAGGACGCGCCTGGAGCGACTCGTCGGGGTCGTCGAACGCCTCGGGCTCGTCATCCTCCTCGTCCGCGTGCTTGATCGTGACCTCGCGGTTGACGCTCGGGTCGGCAGCGATCAGGCCGACGGCCTCGTCCGAGAGGGACTGGGTGATGGTGACCATCTCTCCCAGGCCCATCATGATCTTGATGATCGACGCGACCGGGATCCCGAGCGCGTGCGAGAGCTCCTTGACGGTGACGCCGGACTGAACGGTGACCGGGCCGGTCGGGACGACGACCTCGCGCGGCTGCTTCGGCTGGCGGTCGGTGCGGTCGCGCGCCTGGCGCGAATCGGGACGCGGCCTGTTGGCCTGCGAGTCGATGACCACGCGGCGCTTGCGCCGGCCGCCTCCCGGCGCCTGGCGCGGCCGAATCGGCCTGTTGGGGCGGTTTTGTCCCTGTTCGTCAGCCATGGTCAGTGCTCAATTGTAGAGGCGAGAGAGTTGTCGATCGACCCGGACACTGGCTTTGAGCGTGCGGCTGAACGCGTTGTGCGCGGCCGCCCGCTCGAAACACGAGAGCCGTCGGCACGTGTAGGCAGCGCGGCCCGGCGCCTCGGCGTCCGAGACGACCGATCCGTCCGCCGCCACGAACCGCACGAGCTCGTCCTTGGGCGCCTTCCGGCCGCAGCCGATGCACGTCCGGACCGGACGGTGTCGCTCAGCCCGCGTGTGCGTCTGTCCTCTCCTCGTCCGGTTCGGCCCCAGCCGCGACGGGAACCTCGTCGGTTTCCGCCTGGGCTGCCGGCGTCGGCGGAACGCCGGCGGGCTCCGGTCCCGGTACCTCGGTGGGCTCCGGCGAGGGCGTCTCGCTCGGCTCCGGCGAGGGCGTCTCGCTCGGCTCCGGCGACGGCACTTCGGTCGGCTCTGGGCCGGTCGGCATCGGGCTGGGCTCGGGCGTGGGAACCTCGCTGGGCTCCGACGTCGGCAGCTCGCTGACGTCCGCCTCGGCGGCGATCTCGTCGCCCTCGCCCTCGGCGGACAGCTCCTCCTCTGCGCCGCCGATCGGCACGGCTTGGCCGCTCTCGATCGTTTCGCCCGCAGCCTCGCGGTCGGCAAGCGACGCGTGCGCGGGGATTCCACAGAAGCGGGTGCCCGGGATCGCCGCGTTCGGGCAGCGCTTGCCGTTCGAGAGGATCGCTGCGCAGCGGCCTGAGAAGTCGTCCCCGGCCTCGCCTCCGCCGAAGGCCGCCTCGGCCTCGGCCGCGGCGAACTCGGCCTCCGACTGGATGTCGACCTTCCACCCGGTCAGGCGCGCGGCTAGGCGGGCGTTCAGGCCCTCCTTGCCGATCGCGAGCGCCAGCTGGTCCTCGGGGACGATGACCGTCGACTCCTTGGTCTCGTCGTCGATGTAGACCTCCCGCACGCGCGCCGGCGAAAGGGCTTTCGCGAGGAAACGGGCGGGTTCGGTGTTCCACGGGATGATGTCGATTTTTTCTCCGCGGAGCTCCGACACGACCATGCGGACACGCGAGCCGCGCGGGCCGACGCAGGCCCCGACGGGGTCGACGCCCTGCGCGTGGGAGACAACGGCGATCTTCGAGCGGTAGCCGGGCTCACGGGCGACGCCGCGGATCTCCACGAGACCGTCCGCGATCTCAGGCACCTCGAGTTCGAACAGCGTCTTGATCAGCTCGGGGTCCCTGCGCGACAGGATCACCTGCGGGCCCTTCGTCCCGGACCGGACCTCGGTGATGACGGCCTTGATACGCGAGCCCTGCTCGTAGCGCTCACCGTCCACCTGCTCCGAGCGCGGCAGCAGCGCTTCGACCTTGCCGAGGTCGACGAGGATGTTGTTGCGGTCGCCGGCCTGCTGGACGATGCCGGTGACGACCTCGCTGACGCGGTCGACGTACTCCTCGTACATGATCTGGCGCTCGGCCTCGCGGATTCGCTGCTGGATGACCTGCTTCGCGGTCTGCGCGGCGATGCGGCCGAAGTTCTCCGGCGTGACGTCCTCGCGGCGCACCTGGTCCTCCGGGACCTGATCCCAGTCGATCTCGAGGTCGTCGTCGGTGACGAGCGTGTGCTGCTTCTCCCCCGTCTCCTCCTCGATCTTCTCGAGCTCGTCGTAGGCGTGCTCTCTGGCCTCCTCGAGCAGGCGCTCCTCGAGGTCGGCAGGCATGTGGATCGCGAAGACGCGGAAGTCGCCGGCGTCGTCGATCTCGACGGTCGCGTGCCGGTACGACCCGGGGGTCTTCTTGTAGGCGGCGAGCAGCCCGTCACGGAGGGCGTCGACCAGGATCCCGCCTTCGAGATTCCGGTCACGCTCCAGCTCACGGACTGCCTCGACGATCTCGCGGCTCATCTCATGTCCTCCTCGATCAGGTTTGCCCGCACGATGGCGTCGTACGGAATCGCGTGCTCGGTGCCGTCGGCCGAGAGGCGGACGCCCAGGGCGTCCGCGTCCACGACCTCACCCTTGAACTTGCGCCGGCCGCCGATCTCGTCAGCCGTGCGGAGCGCGGCCTTGCGTCCCACGACCCGCTGGAAGTGCGCGGGCGTTCGGAGCGGGCGGTCGACTCCGGGCGACGAGACGTCGACGGTGTACTGCAGGAGATAGGGACGCAGCACGTCGGTCACCCGCGCGCAGAGCGCGTGATCGACCCGCTGCGGGTGATCGATATAGACGGTGAAGCGCTCGGGCCCCGAAAGCTCCAGCGCCAGCACCTCGACACCCGGGATCGCGCCCTCGACCTTCGGCGTGATCTCCCGCAGCAGCGTCCTCTCCTTGTCGTACACGTCGGCCATTTCGAATCTCCTCCAAAAAAAACGGGCGCCGCGCGCCCATTTCGTCTTGCACCTCGAAATGTGGTTGTTCAGGATAGCAACGTCAGGCTCCTGCGAGCACCGCGACTCCGGCCACGATGAGCGCCGCGCCCGCCAGACGGCGAGGCCCGACCTGCTCCCCGAGGAACGGTGCGGCGAGGGCGACCGCGATGACGACGCTGGTCTCCCGGACCGCCGCCACCGACGCGGCCGAGGCGCGCTGCAACGCGAACAGCGCAAACGCGAAGGCGCCGAACGACGCGAGCCCGATGAAGATCGGCATCCACCCCAGCTCTGCGCGGAGCCGCTCGTTTCCTCCCCTCAGCGCTACCATCGCGAGATACGCGAAGGCCGGCAAGGCGAGGACGACGACGAGGTACGCCAACGGGTCGGCGTGGTCGACCCCGCGCGCGTCGGCAAGCGTGTAGCCGGCGATACAGGCTCCGATCGCGAGCCCGAACCCGACACCAGCCGAGCTGCTCCGTCCGAGGCCCCGCACGAGCACGACGCCTGCGGCGACCAGCAGGACGCCCAGCGCTTCGCTCGCCGACGTCCCGACGCCGAGTGCCGCCACGCCGACCAGGAGGACGAGCACCGGCGCCAGCCCGCGGGCGACCGGGTAGACGACGCTGAGCTCCGCCCGGCCGTAGGCGCCGGCGAGCAGCGCGACGTACGCGAGCTCCAAACCTGCGGAGACCGCCATGTACGGGATCGCCGCGGAGTCGACCTCCCAGCGGGCGACCGCGACAGGCGTGAAGACGAGCGCCGCGAAGCAGAAGGCGATCGCCGTCGCGGCGGGAATGTCTCGCCGGCCCGCGAGCGCAACGTTCCACGCAGCGTGCAGCGCGGCAGCGCCGAGCGCGAGGAGCAGTGCGTCGGCCGGCACCTAGAGCACGATCGTGACGGGACCGTCGTTCACGAGCTCGACCGCCATCCGCGCGCCGAAGCGGCCGGTCTCGACGCGGACGCCATGCTCGCGAAGGGCGGCGCAGAACGACTCGTACAGTTGCTCGGCGTCCTCGGGAGCCGCGGCCTCGGAGAAGCTCGGCCGGTTCCCCTTCGCCGTGTCTAGTACACGCGAACGGTGAACCGCAAGGGGTTGGCGGCTAGATGTCACGGCCCAAGCGTAGGGCCGAGAAGGTGCAGCGGTGCCGCCGCTGTCCCACGACACGGGCACCCGACGAATACGCCTGGACACGGGGCCTCTGCCCCGCCTGCCTCGAGCTCGACCGCCAGGAACGGCGCAGCCGCGTCGGGCGCAAGCTGCTCGACAAGGCCAAGGACGGCGGGACCGTCGACCGCGCCGGACAGACGTTCCACATTGTTGTCCTGCCACCGAAGCGAAGGGGTGGCCGGCGGATCCGCTGAGAGACCTCGACATACTCAGAGACCTCTGCCATCGGGGGGAAGGTTCTCGCCGTTCACACCCCTGGATCTAGCACCGAGTCGCCAGAGAACAGCCGGCCGGCAAGCGCGATGGAACGTCAGCTGAGGTTTACTCAGCAGCAAACAATTTCGGCGGTTGCCGTGCCGGTGCCCTGGGCGAAAACACCCCCCCGGAGATACAAGCCCATTGCCGCTCAGTGAGCCACACGCAAAGCAGTCACTGACGGAGCGAGAGTCAAGACGCTGCGCCAGCCGCAACCCGTCGACGTCGACGTAACCGCTCGCCGCAAGACTCACACTCGTCACTGACTACCCACCTAACGAGCATGCTTCCCGCCTCGACCGGAACAGGCTTCGGGTACGAACGCGAGCCGCAACGCGAACAGTCAACAGAGGGGTTCGGCGCGATCGGCTGGCGTGCCCTCCTCGAGCTAAGCATGAGAGGGGTGGCTCCCCCGAGGACAGCCGCCCCTCCCACACTCGACTTTGGCGTGTTTACGGATCAGCCAGTACGTCGCACAGCTGGGGAAACGGCCCGAAGTTGAACTTGCCCGCCTGGAACAGGACGTCGGGGTCCTCGTCCTCCGGCCCGGTGAAGAAGAGAACGAGCCTGCCGACGTCGGCCGCTAGCGGAGGCCCACCGCCCACGATGAGGTGGCCCTGGAGGCCGGTGACCGCGACGGTGGCGGAGCCGTCCGGGTTGACGGTTCCGTGCTCGACGGCAGTCGAGACCGTCGTGATCGACTTGCCGTTTGCGCTGAAGGTGATTCGGAACCGTGGAAACACGGTCAGCTCGCGAATCACGTTTCCTTCGGCGTCGAGGAATTGGGTGAACCTGATATCCCCGACGACATGCACGTCAATTGCAAACGGGCACGGGCCCTCGGGGGCCGCCGGGATCATTTCCATCTCGTCCAGGTGCACTACCGGAAAGCGCTCCGGCGGCCTCGCGCTCGCTGTCGCTGCGAGTGCAAGCACCAGAACGCCGATGCATCCGAGCATCGCCGCAAGCTTGCTCATGAAGCTCCTTTCATCCACATAGCCGACCAGGCGTCGCCGCATTGACGAGCCGCCCTCCAACTCCTTCGGGCGTTGATCACGCCTCCTCTCCCGCCTGTCCGGCTCCAGTCTCCTCCTTCGAGACGATTCGTACAAGAGTGGAGGAACCGGCCGCCGGCTAGCCCAACGCCGTGCCACTTCCAGCGACTCCACCCAGGGGGACGGGACGCCCTCGAGAAACGGCCCCGCAAGACAACCCACCCGGCATTTCGGGAGAAATACGTGGTCGCTCTTGATGTGTGCAACCAGCGGGAGTTTGGCGCTCGAGGATCGTCCGAGGCGGAGCACTAGCGCGCCGAGCCCCGGTCGGCTAGACACGACTCCGGCCGCGTCCTAGGCTGGTCTCGTTAGGCCCTCGAATTCTGCGGTGTCTAGGGCACCAGGAACGAGAGAGGAGGGCGAGCCATGCGCGGAAGTTTTCGTCGCGTTGCTCTGGCAATCACGGCCGTGGCGGTCGTGGCGATCGCAGGCGGTGTCACCTATGCCGTGGCCGACATTGGCGGCGGCGGTGTGATCAACGGCTGTTACAAGTCGCAGAACGGCCAGCTGCGGCTCATCGATCCGGCGACCGACAGCTGTCTCCCGAGTGAGACGGCGATCTCCTGGGGGCAGACCGGGACGCAAGGGCCACCAGGCCCGAAGGGCGATAAGGGCGACAAGGGAGACAAAGGCGATCCGGGCGCGGCAGGCCCGCCAGGCCCAGCAGGGCCTCAGGGAGGAACAGGGCCGGCAGGACCGCAGGGCCCACCCGGGCTGAGCGGCCTACCTCCGGTGGGCCAGTTCACGCCGACGCAGATCGTAAGAGGGGCGATCCTCACCTGCCCCAGCACGAGCGCGACCGCGACCACGACCACCTGTTCAGGAGCGATCAAGCTGAACGGACTGGACATCCGCGCAGCTACCCCGGAGGGGCTTGCGATCTGCAATGCCGTCACCGGAATCAATGCCACATTCGGGTTCGGGGGAGGCACGGGCACAGTCCCGCACTTCATCTGGAACGGGTCGAGCTGGGTTCTGTCGTCGGACTCGTTTTTCCCGATGCAATCCGTCAGTTGCACCCGGTCTGCGACTGCGGTGGCGACGCGATTTTCGACTCGAAGGACCGGCAGGCAAGTGAAGTTCGCCGCCCGTTCTGGCGCTTTTGGCCCAAAGGGCCATTAGGCGTCTAGCTCCGGCTCGTCACAGCATGAAGCGAGGGGGCTGCTTAGCGGCTGGCCCCCTCGATTTACGCGGTAGGCTCAGGTCGCCGTCCGGTCCCAGTCTCCGGTCCCGGAAACGGAGGACGGATGTACCACTTCAGGCTCCAGCGGACAGACGGCTCACCCGCCGACCCGCCTACATTCCGGAGCTCGACGCTCAACTGGCGGCAAGGCCACAAGATCTATCTGACGGCCGGGCGGACTCTGCGCGTCCTTGGTGTCCGTGACGACGACGCCGACCAGCCGCCGGCGCTGGTCGTAGAGGACCTGCCCGGATCGGCCACTAGCGCCGCCGGCTGAGCTGCCGTACGTTCGACAAGGGGCCGGGTTGTGGGCAGCGTCCTAGACGTTCGGCTCGCCACCCGGCCCTCTCAGCCCTCCGACCCGCCCACGCGTTTCGAACCGTGGTGGCTTCCTATCGTTCAGTCAACTGATCGAGCAGACGATCTTCCCGGGTTACGAGAACGAGTCGGGGCGGTCAGCACCGCAGCACCAACCACCCCATACGCGGTGTGTGCGATCGCCAACGCGAGTTCGCCACCCAATAGGGCGGTTGAATCGGACCGGACGGCTGGGACCGCAACCGTCCTGTGCCGGGTTTGAGGAAGCAGGCGTTGTGTGATGATCCCTGCGGGAGGCAACCCAAACAAGAGACTTCGCCGACGTGTGTGCGGCGTACTCCATGCGGTCTTGTCCAACAAAGGGGGTTGAGATGAGTTTCTGGTCGTGGTTCTTGCGACGGGGCTGGGCGCTTGCCGCTCTCGGGCTCTTGGTGGTGGGTTTCGCCGCGCCGGCGGCGGCTGCTGCTGAGGCGCGGGTGACGGTTGGAAGCCCAATGACCCCGTTTCCGCAGAACAAACAGAACGAGCCGGCGGTGGCGATCGACGCGTCGCGTCCGACCATCCTGGCTGCAGGCTCGAACGACGAAATCGATCTTGCTCCTTGCGGCACGACGATCTTCGCGACGGACGAGTCACCTTGTCCGTTTACGCCAGGGGTAGGAGTCTCGGGGATCTACTTCTCATTCAATAATGGGGCCAGCTGGGTGCAGCCGACGGCCTACACAGGCTGGACCGCACGCGACGGCACCCCGCATGTGGGGCCGATCGGGACGATCCCTTGGTACTACGAGAGTGGGCTTGTCTCCGATGGCGACCCTGCAGTCGCCTTCGGACCGATTCCGCGCAACGGCGAGTTTTCGTGGGCGAATGGTTCGCGTCTGTACTACGCGAACCTGACCTCGAACTTCCCCGCAGGCCTCTACGCCTCCGGGGCAACGCCGCGGGAGCTGGATGAGGAAGAGGCACCCGAGCGAAACATGGCGCTGCGCGAGCAGGGCTTCGCCGAGCCGGGCGCCGTCAAGGGGATCGAAGGGATCGCAGTCTCACGGGCGGACAACGTGACCGCCGCCAACTACAACGACAAGAACGTCTGGCAGCCGCCGGTGGTCGCCTCGAAGGCAGCGGCCAATACGCAGTTCGCCGACAAGGAGCAGATCTGGGCTGACAACGCTGAATCAAGCCCCTTCTTCGGCAACGTCTACGTCTGCTACGGCAAGTTCGTTGGCGGTGGGGCAGAGCCACTGATCGTCTCCACCTCGGCCGACGGCGGTTCGACCTGGCATCAGAAGCAGGTCAGCCGTGCCGCTGCGGCCTCGCCTATCCACTTTGGACAGTCGGGCTGCACGATCAGGACGAACAGCCACGGCGTCGTCTACGTCATGTACCAGACGTTCCAGGGCTTCGTTCCGGGCACGTCCCGGCACGAGCTGGTGCGCTCGTACGACGGTGGTAGGAGTTGGACGCGGCCCCGCCTGGTCACAACGCTTCTTGACAACTGCTTCGTCGTCGACCCGATCCTCGGACGCTGCGTCGAGGATGGGATTGCCGGTGCTCGGAACGACCTCAGCGCGTCACCGAACATGGACATCGCAAACGGAGCGCCGACCGGTGTCGGAGCCCCGAACACGATCGTGGATAACTACGTGACCGGTCCAGCCCTCAACCAGGAGCAGGTCTACATCACGTGGG
>DATFOC010000057.1:0-7109 GCA_035265935.1 Gaiellaceae bacterium | reverse complement strand
TGTCCCGCCACGATCGGCGTGAGCTCGCGGCCCGGTAGGCGCGCGAAGTCGTACGTCGGTGCACGCGCCGACCGGTTGCCGTAGAGCAGGCGGAACGGCGGCGCGAAGCCCCCAGGGAGGACGACCGCCCTCGACCGCGCGGGAGCCTCGACCCGCAGGGAGCGCAGCGGCGCGTCGTCGCCGTTCCGGATCACGACGCTGAGCATCCGGTGGGCTGCGTCCACAGGCACGTCGAGCTGGACCACTCCCTCGCGGCGGAGGATGCGTCCGCGCTGCAGGACGCGGAAGACTCGTTCACCGTTCGAACCGCTGATGACGACCGGCCGGTCGAACCGAGGCGTCGTCGTGCTGATGCGGACGAGGTCGACGGGCAGCCGCTCATACCGACGTCCAGGCCGACGTGGGTCGCTCGCTCACGCTGCTCGATCGAGACGTCCGACTCGATGAGATCAAGTGGAGGCCGCCGCGGCGCGTTAGAGACCGGACGGCCACAGGAAGCGGAACGCCGACGCCGCGAAGCTGGAGGAAGCGGTGATCGGTCGGCGGGAAGACGAGCGTCGTGCTGGTCGCGGCCGTAGCTCCTCGCAGGTCGAAGACCGCCATCGCAACGAAGAACACGATTCCCAGGAGGACGGCGAGGCCGCCGACCCAGGCGAGGAGCCGTCCGCCCAAGAGCTCCTCGAAGTCGATGTCGCGCCTTGCGGCCCGCTGCCGCGCAGCCGGCGGCGCTGCAGGTTCGGGCCTTCCGGCGGGCACGCGAGGCACGACAGATCGGGCGGCCGGCGCAGGCGTTGACGCCTCCAGCTCGGCGACCCGCCGCTCGAGCCGCTCGAGCGCGGCGGCGATCTCCCCGAATCGCTCTTCCGCGGCCTTGTCGATGGCCGAAAGATGGCACGTCGGAGCGGACGCCGCCGAGAATCTTCCTAGAGTTGCGGCCTATGCCGTTCCAGCTCGAGATCACCGTGCGCTTCGCCGAAACGGATGCGCAGGGCGTCGCCCACCACGCCGCCTACCTCGTCTGGTTCGAGACCGCACGCGTCGAGTACCTCAGAAGGTTCGCCGGCGGCTACCAGGCTCTACGGGACACCGGCGTCGAGGCCACGACCTCCGAGGTCCACGCCCGCTACCTCCGGCCCGTCGCTTTCGACGACCGGCTCGTGATCCACACCCGGTGTACCGAGATGCGCGGTGCCCGCTTCAGGTACGAGTACACGGTCGAGCGGAACGGCGAGCTCGTCGCCGAAGGCTGGACGGGACATGCCTGCGTCGACGCCAAGACCATGCGGCCTACCCGCGTGCCCGCCTGGTTAGTAGAGGCGATTACGCAGGCGGAGGCGGCGGCGGATCCTTCGGCGGGGGCGGCGGCGGATCCTTCGGCGGTGGGTCCTTAGGCGGAGGCGGAGGCGGCTCGGGCCGCTCCTTCGTCCCGTACTGGACAACCGTCGGCTCGGACCGGTAGTACGAGGCCCAGGTCGTGTCGTAGAGCTTCTTGCCGTCCGCGGTGTAGACGCGGCGCGTGACCGCGGTCTTGCGCGACGGCTCGCCGACCTCCTTCGTCCTCTGCTCCCCTTCCCAGATCGTCGGATCCGGGATGCGCTTCACGGCCGGAGCTCCGGTGACCTCGAGCGGAGCAGTCTCGACCTCGACGCGCCGGTTGACCGGCGTCCCGTAGAGGTTCACGGTCAGCTCCGAGGCCCCGACGAAGGTACGCAGGAGCAGCCACTTGTTCGTGTCGTTCTGGAACCGCAGGTCGAGATCCGGGTAGTTGACGGTGGCGTCACGGCCCTGCGGGTAGTGCGAGATGTAGAGCGCGTGGTTCGTCCGCGACGTGATCGAGAGTCCTGCATCGAACGCCGCGTTGAAGACGGTCGTGGAGACCTGGCAGACACCGCCGCCGATCCCATTCTGGAGCTCACCGTTGATGATCACCGGCGCCTCGAGGAAACCGCGCTCGGGCGAGCGCTCGCCCGTCGTCTGGTTGAACGAGAACTCGGCGCCGGGGGCAATCAGCGCGCCGTCGACGAGCTGCGCGACCAGCCGGACGTTGTGCATCCGGTTCGGATCGCCGCCGTAGGTGGTCGTGTAGCCGGCGACGAGGCCCGTGATCCCCATCGCCCGCGCCTCGCGCGTCGTCCGCTCGGGCGCGGTCCTCTCCACGACGAGACGCGCCGTCCGCTCCGTCGGCGAGAGCGCGGCGGCGAGGATCGCCTTCCGCGCCGCGGCGACGTCCAGGCCGAGGCCCGGCAGCGACGGCTTGACGGCGACCGAGCCGCCGGAGACCACGAACTCGGCGTCCTGCGGCGGCCGGTCGACGCTCTTGCGGAACCGCTCGAAGTACGCGTCGGCCCTCGGGCCGCCGATCGCGAGCGTCGTGGCCCCGTTGCGCGGCAGTTGCAGCAGCTGCGCGATCCGCCACCGGGGCATGCGCCAGCGCGTCTCGCCTCGGACGAGCCGGACCGGGCCCGAAACGGCTGTCTTGACCTGCGAGACGACCGGCGCCAGGTCGGCGGCGGTGACGTCGGGCTGCGTGATCTCGACCGGGAGCGGGACGGGTGCCCGCTCGAAGGCGATCAGCGAGGTCATCATCCTCCGGGCCGCGGCATCCCGGTCGAGCGTCCGCCCCGTGGCGCCGCGGACGACCAGCGGCTGAAGCCCCTTCATGTGGACGGCCGCCTGGCGCTCGGGCCGATCAATCCGTTTCGCGAGCACAGCGAGCTTGTGGTTCAGCAGGTCGTCATAGGCGCGGGCCGGAGGCGTGATGTCGCCGCCGAAGAAGCGCTGCCCGAGCCGGCGCAGGCCGCGCACGGGAGCGAAGCCGTCACCCTGGCGCCGCGCGGTCTCGACCGCCGCCTGCCAGTCGACTGCGAGGACGACCTCGTTCGGCCGTACCCGATGCTGCCGCGGCCCCGCCGTGAAGGTGACGGGCTCGAGCTTCATCTCTTCGTAGCGCTGCTCCAGCCGCCGAACGGCTTCGCCCGTGGTCAGCCCACCGACCGGGAGGCCTGAGACGGTGGCGCCCTCCGGCAGCTTCTGCGGCGACCCGGCGAAAATCAGGCCGAGCGCGAGGGCGCCGAGGACGAGGGTGCCGACGCCGACGAGGGACCACTGAAGGGCAAGCCGCCTTCGGGCAGCGCGCTTTCGGCGGAGATACACCGCCCTCGTACCGGCCTCCGCGTACAAGGCTTCGAGTGTACCCACGCCACTGGTCGGTTCAAACCGCCGCGGCGAGGGCGTGGAGCTCCGAGATCCGGTCGCCGCGGAGGTCGAGTTCTTGCCACTCGCAGCCTTCGAGAATCCGCCCGTCCGAGAGCGCCGCGAAGAGGCGGCCGTCCGGTCCGAACGCGAGTGCGTACGGCATCGCGCGTCCGGGGTCGGCAACCTCTTCCCAGGGCCGATCGCCCTCGCGCCGATAGATCCGTGCCTGGGCGTCGCGCCCTCCGTGCGCGGCGAAGGGCCCTGTGCTCGCGCTCAGGAACCAGACGTCGGGGTCGGCCGGATCGGGCGCCACCGACCACGTGTAGTTCCGGTCGCGGCCGTCGTCGGCCGGGTGCCAGCTCTCCCCGCCGTCGTCACTCCAGGCGGATCCGCCGCCACCGGCCTCGTACGCGCGGCCCTGCTCCCGCGGATGCCAGGCGAGCGAGTGGACGTCGGGCTGCGCCCCCGGCCGGTGGTCCTGCCAGGTCTCGCCGCCGTCAGTCGAGCGCATGAGACCGCCGAGCTCGATTCCGACGAGCAGGAGATCCGCGTCGTGCGGGCTCGGCGCGATCCAGCGGACATGCGACGTCCAGGGCCTTGGCGGGAAGCTCCAGGTCGGGCGGGAGGGAAGCTCGAGCAGCGCATCGAGCGCCCGCCACGAATCGCCGCCGTCATCGCTGCGGAAGAGGCGGCTCGGCTCACAGCCGGCGTAGACCGCGCCGTCGGCGGCGGAGACCGCGAGCGAGAAGACACCCTGCTCCGGCAGCTCGACGTCCTCCCACGCCTGTCCTCCGTTCAGGGTGCGCCTGAGCCCGTGCTCGCGGAGGCCGGCGAAAGCGGTGTCCGGATTCGATGGGTCGACGGCGAGGCACTGGGCGCCGCTCCCCTCGAGCGACACGGAGACGTCCCAGGCGCCGTTCGCCTCGTCCAGCCGGGCGATCGCGTCTCCGGTGGCTGCCCAGAGCCTCAAAACGTGAACAGCTCGATCCCGCCGCTCACGTTCAGCTCCACGCCTGTGATGTACCCGGCGAGGTCGGAGCACAGGAACGCGATCGCGTTCGCGATGTCCTCCGGCTTGCCGGTCCGCCGCAGCGCGGTCCGTCGGATCATCCGCTTGTTCATCTCCGGGTTCCCAAAATCGAACGCCTCCGTCCCGATGATGCCCGGAACGACTGCGTTGGCGGTGATCCCGTAACGAGCGCCCTCGAGCGCGAGCGTCTTCGTGAGACCGATGAGCCCGGCCTTCGTCGTCGAGTAGCTCGCCTGGCCGAAGCCACCGAGAGTCCCGGCGACCGAGGCCATGTTCACGATCCGCCCCCATCCGCGCTCCTTCATGTGCGGCCAGACGGCGCGCGAGCAGTTGAAGGCTCCGGTCAGGTTGACCCGCAGGTCGCGCTCCCACAGCTCGGGCGACTGGTCGACGAGCTGCCCGAGATGATCGAGCGTGCCCGCGTTGTTGATGAGGATGTCGACTGAACCGAGCTCCTCGACCGTCTGGCTGACGGCCGCCTCAACCTGCTCCTCGTCGGTCACGTCGCACTTGAGGGCGAGCGACCGGCGGCCGAGCTTGCGGATCTGCTCCGCCGTCGCCTCGGTCATCACGAGCCCCCGGGCCGCGGCCGCCTGCGCGAGCGGCCCGTACCGCTCCGCAGCCGACTCGTCCGACTCGACCAGGATGTCGGCGACGACGACGTCCGCGCCGGCGCCGGCCAGCGTCAGCGCGTCGGCCCGGCCGAGCCCGCGCGAGCCTCCTGTGACAAGGGCGACGCGGCCGCTGAGGTCGATCTCAAGACTCACGTGGGAGAAATATCTCCCGTGCGATCACGAGCCGCTGGATCTGCGAGGTCCCCTCGTAGATCTGGAACAGCTTCGCGTCGCGCATGAGCTTCTCGACGGGGTACTCCTTGATGTACCCGTAGCCGCCGAAAATCTGGACGGCGTCGGTGGTCACTTTCATCGCCGTGTCGGCGGCGAACCGCTTCGCGTAGGACGACTGGAGCGTCGCCCGCTTGCCCTGGTCGAGCAGCCATGAGGCCTGCCAGACGAGCAGCCGCGCCGCCTCGATCTCCGTCGCCATGTCCGCGACCAGGAAGTTGATCCCCTGGTTCATTGCGATCGGCTGCCCGAACTGCACCCGCGTCTTCGCGTACTCGACCGAGTGGTCGAACGCGGCCTGTGCGACCCCGACGGCGCCGGCGGCGGTGCCCGGGCGGGTGAAATCGAGCGTCTTCATGGCGATCTTGAAGCCCTCGCCTTCCTCACCGATCCGGTTCTCGGCCGGCACCTTGACATCGCCGAACGCGATGGCGGACGTGTCGGTCGCTCGCTGACCCATCTTGTCCAGGTGCTTCTCGACGGCGACGCCGTCGAGGTCGGTGGGGACGACGAACGCGGACAGGCCCTTGTGGCCCTTGCTCTTGTCCGTCGATGCGAAAACGACGAGCCAGTCGGCGTGGCCGGCGTTCGTGATGAACATCTTCGAGCCGTTGATGACGTACTCGTCGCCGTGGCGGACTGCGGTCGTCCCGATGCCGGAGACGTCGGAGCCGGCGTTCGGCTCCGTGAGGCCGAACGAGCAGAGGATCGGCTCCTCGACGAGCGGCGGGAGCCACTTCGCCTTCTGGTCGTCGCTCCCGGAGAGCATGACCGGCGCAGAACCGAGCGTGTTGGCGATGATCGAGACGGCGATTCCCGCGCAGCCCCACGAGAGCTCCTCACCGATGAGCATCCCTTCGAAGCCGGGAAGGCCGAGCCCGCCGTACTCCTCGGGGATGTGCGGGTTCATCAGCCCGACCTCGTGGGCCTTCGCGACGATGTCGGCCGGGTGCGTCTGGTGCTCGTCGTACTCGGCGGCCTTCGGACGGATCTCCTTCTCCGCGAACTCCCGCGCAAGCCGGCGCAGCTCGCGCTGCTCGTCTGTCAGAGCGAACGAGATCCCCGTCTGGGTGGCCATGGATTCTTCGATTGCTGTCACGGCTGCCATCCTTGATTGACTCGTCAGTCAATCGAAATTGTAGCCCGGCTGCGACCCGTACACTCCCGCCGGAATGGACTTCGAGCTCACCGACGAGCAGCGCCTGATCCAGGACACAGTCCGCGACTTCGTCGACCGGAAAGTCCTTCCCAACGCCGTCGAGAACGACATCGAGCACAAGCTCGACATGAGCGTGATCGAAGGCATGGCCGAGCTCGGGCTGCTGGGGATAGTGATCCCGGAGGAGTACGGCGGGGCCGGCCTCGACTTCGTCGCCGAGGCCCTCTCGTGCGAGGAGATCGAGCGCGGCGAGGCGGCGTTCCGGACGCTGATCTCGGTTCACGTCGGGCTCAACTCGCTCTCGCTGCTGCGGTACGCGAGCGAGGAGCAGAAGCAGCGCTACCTCGTCCCGCAGGCGCGCGGCGAGAAGCTCGCCTGCTTCGGCCTGACCGAGCCGGCGGCCGGGTCGGACGTTGCCTCGATGCTGACGACCGCCCGCCGCGAGCGCGACACCTACGTCCTCAACGGCCAGAAGAACTGGATCTCCTACGCGTCCGTCGCCGACCACCAGCTCGTCTTCGCGAAGACCGACCCGGCCGCCAAGCACAAAGGGATCTCCGCGTTCGTGGTCGAGCGCGGCTGGAAGGGCGTGACGACGCGGGACACCGAGAACAAGCTCGGCATCTGGGCAGGTTCGACCGGCGAGCTCTTCTTCGAGAACGTCGAGGTGCCGGCCGAGAACCTCGTCGGCGAGGAGGGTCAGGGGTTCGAAATCGCGATGTACGGCCTCGACCAGGGACGGTTCACGGTCGCCGCGGGCGCCTGCGGCGTGGTGCGCGCCTGCCTCGAGCGGTCGGTGGAGTACGCGCGCGAGCGGGAGACCTTCGGTCAGCCGATCGGCAAGTACCAGTTCGTCCAGGACATGATCGCCGACATGGTG
>DATFOC010000056.1:0-36964 GCA_035265935.1 Gaiellaceae bacterium | reverse complement strand
AGCTTGACGAGGCTCCCCTCACGGAAGCCGATCACGTCGTAGTCGAAGCTCGCGTACCCGCGCGTCCGCGACTTCAGCTGATCGTAGAAGTCGACGACGACCTCAGCGAGCGGCAGCTCGTAGATCAGGAGCGGGCGCTCCTCGGAGAGGTACTCCATGTGATCGAACCGTCCCCGTCGCTCGTTGCAGAGCTCCATCACCTGGCCGACGTACTCCTTCGGGACGATGATCGACGCACGGATGTACGGCTCCTCGACCCGGTCGGTGTCCGGCGGCATTTCCGCCGGGTTGTGCACCTCGACCTCCTCGCCCGCGAGCGTTACCACCCGGTAGGCGACGTTGGGGGCGGTCACGAGCAGGTCGAGGTCGAACTCCCGCTCGAGGCGCTCGCGGACGATCTCCATGTGCAGCAGGCCGAGGAAGCCGCAGCGGAAGCCGAAGCCGAGGGCGTTCGACGTCTCGGGCTCGTAAACCAGGGCCGCGTCGTTCAGCTTCAGCTTCTCGAGAGCGTCGCGCAGCTCGGGATACTCGTCCGAGTCGGTCGGGAAGAGCCCGGCGAACACCATGGGCTTCACGTCCTTGTACCCCGGGAGCGGGCCGGCAGCCGGGTTCGCTCGCGAGGTCAGCGTGTCGCCGACGCGCAGCCGGCTGACGTCCTTGAGCCCCGTGATCACGTAGCCGACCTCCCCGGCCTCGAGCGTTTCGACTGCCCGCATCGTGGGCGAGAAGAAACCGAGCTCCTCCGCCTCGAAACGCGTCCCCTGCGCCATCGCGAGCAGCTCTTCGCCGGTGCCGAAGGAGCCGTCGACGACGCGGACGAACGCGACGACGCCGCGGTACTGGTCGTACGACGAGTCGAAGATCAGCGCTCGCGCCGGCGTGTCAGGGGCGCCGGAGGGCGGCGGGATCCGCTCGACCACGGCGTCGAGGACGTCCTCGATCCCCTGGCCCGTCTTGGCCGAGATCCGGAGAACATCATCGGGTTCACCGCCGATCAGTTCCGCGATCTGCGTGGCCGCCGCGTCGGGATCGGCCTGCGGCAGATCGATCTTGTTGACGACAGGGAGCAGCTCGAGGTCGTTCTCGATCGCCAGGTAGGCGTTGGCGACCGTCTGCGCCTCCACGCCCTGTGCGGCGTCGACGACCAGCACCGCGCCCTCGCACGCCTGCAGCGAGCGCGACACCTCGTAGGTGAAGTCGACGTGGCCCGGCGTGTCGATCAGGTTGAGCTGGTGGCCCTTCCAGAGGACGCGGACGGCCTGCGCCTTGATGGTGATCCCGCGCTCGCGCTCGAGATCCATGGAGTCGAGCAGCTGCTCGCGCATGTCCCGCCCGGAGACGGTCTCGGTGACCTCGAGAATGCGGTCGGCCAGGGTTGATTTCCCGTGGTCGATGTGCGCGATGATGGAGAAGTTGCGGATTCGGTCCTGCTGCATAGGTCAGTCGGCCGGGCGGGCGCGGGAGCGCAACGATAGCAACGCGTCCAACTCGCGAACTCCCAGCAAACGGGCGGAAAACAGGTACGCCGCGCCCCCCGCGGCGATGGCTCCGAGCACCGAGACGAGCTGGGCGAGGAAGGCCCGGCCGAGCACTTCGTCGAGCGCCCACCAGACGCCGAAGACCACCGCACCGAGCACCGCGGAAGCGGCGGTGATGCGCAGCGCGGAATCGATCGTCCGGCCGAGCTCCAGGCGGACCAAGCGGCGCCGCAGAAGGACGATCAGCGCAGCCGTGCCGAGGATGTTCGCGACCGAGATCGCGAGCGGGATCCCCCAGGTGCCGAGACGGTAGAAAACGACGTAGAGCGCCGTGTTCGCGACCAGGGTGCCGAGCGCAGCGGCGGTCGGCGTCCAGGGAGACTGGAGGCCGAAAAATGCACGGTTCAGCATCAACATCGCGCCGTTGAAGGTCAGGCCGAGCGAGAAGGCGGCGAGCGCGCCCGCCACGACCCGCGTCTCGCTCGGACCGAACTGGCCGCGCTCATAGAGGAGGCGCACGATCGGCTCAGCCAGCACGACCGAGACCACGCTGGCGGGAATGAGGAGGAAGGCGATCTGTCGCAGACCGGACCCCACCGTGCTGCGAAAGCTCTCCAGGTCGTCGCGGGCAGCGAGCCGGGCGAGCGCCGGGAAGAGCACAGTCGCGACTGCGACCGAGAACATCCCCTGCGGGAGCATGTAGATGCGGAAGGCGGCGTCGATCGCGCTCGGCGAGAGGTCAGGGTCGATGTATCGCGCCGCGAAGAAGGTCCCGATCACGGCGGTGAAGTTGATGAGGCCGAGGCCGAGCGTGACGGGCAGCATGAGCACGAAAACGCGCTTCACCGCGGGGTCCCGCCAGTCGATCGCCACGCGGAGCCGGCCGTCGAGCCCTGCCAGCCACGGCAAAGGCAGGAGCAACTGGACGATGGTGCCGAGCACGATCGAGCCGGCGTAGACATAGAGCTCGGCCTTCTCGGAGGTTGCCTGAGGAACGCCGATGACGAGGCCAGCGATGATCACGAGATTCCAGGCAACGGGCGTGAGGGCGGGGACGCTGAAGTGCTCGTAGCTGTTGAGGATCCCGACGATGACGCCGGAGATCCCCAGCAGGGTCACGATCGGAAAGAGAATCCGGGCGAGCGTGACCGCGAGCTCGTCTCCGCCGTAGCCGAAGGCCGACATGATCCACGGCGCCGCGAGCATGAACAGCGCCGTGATCGCCGTCAGGCCCAGAAGCAGGATCCAGATCAGGCTGGAGGCCACCCGCCAAGCCCGCGCCCGCTCCCCTTTCTCGAGCAGCTCCGTGAAGACGGGCACGAAGGCGCCCGAGAGCGCGGCGTCGGCGACCAAGGCGCGGACCAGGTTCGGCACCTGGAACGCGACCGTGAACGCGTTGATGCCCGCGCCTTCGACTCCGAAGAATCCGCGGACGACGATCTCGCGGACGAGCCCGAGGACGCGCGAGAGGCCGGTTGCGGCCGAGAACGCGGCAGTCGACAGGGCGAGCCGCCGGGACGGGAACCCCGGCGCCTCTGGACGGACCTCGCTCACCGGCGATTCCCCACGAGAGCAGGATACGAGCGGCCCTGGCGGCCTCCTGCGGCGCACGGACGGCTGCTAGCATTCCGCCGCCCGCAGTTGCGGGCACTTTTTACGCGCGATGCCGAACATCAAGCAACAGAAGAAGCGTGTCGGTACGGCCGCACGGGAGCGGCTTCAGAACCTCCGCTACCGCTCGACCGTCAAGACGCTGACGCGTCGGCTCGAGTCCGCGGTCGCGGACGGCGATTCCGACCGGGTCGCGTCAACGCACAAGGAGCTTCAGCAGTGGATCGACCGCGCAACCTCGCGCGGAGCGCTCCACCGCAACGCGGCTGCGCGCAAGAAGGCGCAGGCCGCCCGCCTCGTCTCGAGCCGGTAGCTCGTCCTACGCCGGGGCCTTCGCCGGGTCGGTGAGCTCCACGAGCGCACGCGTGAGCTCGTGCGTGTTGGAGAGGCGGCTCGCACCCTTGAGCGCAGCGTCCAGCGAAGCCAGACGCGTCAGTGCGGCGTCCAGCTCCTCCTGGGAGTAGCGGTCGGCGTGGCCGATTGCCTTGCGGACGCGGAACTCGTGCACCTTGACGCGCTTTGCGATGTCCCTGGCGCCGACGCCCTCGGCCGCGAGCAGCTTGACGCTTCGGACCAGGGTGACGTGGGCCGCGAGTCGCACAGAGATCGCAAAGGGCTCCCGGCGTTCAAGCTCTGACTCGGCTGCGACCATGAGCGCGGCGGCGTCCCGCTCGCCCCAGGCGTCCGTGATCGCCCAGGCGGCAGCCTCGCGCGCCGGCGCCGCGAGCCTCTCGACGTCCTCCCGCGTGATCGGACTGCCTCCGGCCCAGATCGTGATCTTGTCTGCTTCGGTCGCGAGCGCGACGAGGTCGTCGCCCACGATGTCGACGAGGGCTCGGGCGGCGTCCGGCTCGGCATTCGCACCCAGGCGTTCGAACTGTGACCGAACCCACGCCGGGAGATCGCGAGGCTTCGGCGCGTCGAACGCGAGCACCTTCCCGGCTTCGCCGACTGCCTTCGCGAGCGCGTCGCTCTTCGGGGTCTCCTCAGCCACGAGCGCCAGGACGGCTCCCGGCACGGGATCCCCCAGGTACTCGACTACCGCCTCGACGTCGGCCTTCTTCCAGCGCTCCACCCCTTCGACGATGACGAGGCGGCCGCCGTCGGCCCCCGCAAAGAGGCCGAGCGCGTTGCACGCCGCAACGGCTTCCGCCCCGTCCGACGTGTCCGCGGCGAGGTGCTCGATCGACTCGTCTCCGAAGCGCGAGCGGAGCCGGCGGAGCGCGCGGACGACCTTGGGCCTGTCGCTTCCGGCCAGGAGATAGACCGGCAGGAGCGGCTCGCTGGACACCGTGGCCAAGCATAGTCACGTGCCCTTCCGCGTCGTGATCCGCCGTCCGTCGCTCTCGATCACGATGCCGCCCTGTCGATCCGTCCGGAAGACTTCGAGGCTGGGAGCCGCGTCCAGCGCGGCCA
The DNA here is from genome assembly GCA_035265935.1 of Gaiellaceae bacterium. Classification (GTDB taxonomy): domain Bacteria; phylum Actinomycetota; class Thermoleophilia; order Gaiellales; family Gaiellaceae; genus JACDAN01. The sequence continues at coordinate 32,459 of DATFOC010000056.1, read as the reverse complement.
GCGTGGACGCGGTCGGGTGCCCGTAGTCGTTGTTTTTGCCGCACGAGATCACCGCGACTTCCGGTCGGGTTAGCGCGAGCAGCCGCGGCAGCCCGTCGTCGGCCGATCCGTGATGGGCGACCTTGAGGATCTCGACGGGGGGCGGATTGAGCGGCAGTGTCACCGGAGACTCAGCATCTGCCGTGAGCAGCACGTCGACGCTGCCGTACGTGGCGAGGATCACGGTCGCGAAGAGGTTCGGATCCTCGTGTTCGGGCGGGTCGCCGGCTGGCCACAGCACGCGCAGGCGGAGCGCGCCCAGGCGGAAGCCAAGCCCAGCCCGCGCGGTCAGGACGGGGACATGGCGCTCGCGGGCCTCCGCGAGCGCGGCGTCGTGCTCAGGGTTCTCTGCGGGAATCCTCGGGTCGAGGATTCTGGCAACGCGGAGATGCCGGAGCAGCTCGGCCGCACCGCCGACGTGGTCACGCTGCGGGTGGGTCAGCACCGCGAGCGCGAGCTGACGCACACCAAGCCTGCGCAGCTGGTCGTCGACTTCACCCTCGGGCGGGCCCTGGTCGACGAGTACCGCTCCTTCCCGGACCTCGAGCAGGATGGCGTCTCCCTGGCCGACGTCCAGAACGGTCAGCCGGAACCCGGACGGCGGCGGGCGCGACTCCTGCGGGCGGATCTGCCAGGCGGCCGCGACCAGCAGGGCCAGACCGGCAAAGAGCGCGAGGCCCGGCCGCCTCCAGCGGGGGAGGCGCGCCCAAGCGACCACCGCGATGAGTGCCATCCCACCGATCGCGAGCGCGGCGGACGCCTCGACGTCAGCTCCGGGCAGCCCGCCGACAAGCCGCGCGCAGGTTGCCACGTAGGCCGCCAGCCAGCCGTTCACCCAGCCGGCCGCTAGGGCCGCGGGCGGGAGCACCTGATCGAGAAGGGCAGTGAGCAACGCAAGGCTGAACGAGACGCCCACGACCGGCGCGGCCAGCGCGTTGCTCAGGATCGAGTAGCCGGGAACCGAGCCGAACTGGACGAGCAGAATCGGCGCCGTCACGGCCCCGCACGCTCCCGAGACCGCGACGATCGTGCCGAGCCACTTCGGAATGGGATACCCCTCGAGGATGCGCTCGAGGCGCGGAACGAGGACGAAGATCGCCGCTACCGCCGCGAACGAAAGTTGGAAACCGGGCTCGTAGAGGCTGTACGGGTTCCACGCGAGGAGAAGCGCGGCTCCGAGCAGGAGGAAATACCAGCGGTCCCGCGGCCGGGCGGCGAGCCACGCGAGTGACGCGAGCGCGCCTGCGACCCCGGCCCGAACGACCGACGGCTGCCAGCCGACGGCGAGGACGTACGCGCCGATCGCCACGAGTGCGCCGAGCTCCGCGACGAAGCGGGAGATCCCAAGCAGCCAGGCGAGCACAAGGACTCCACCTGCGACGAAGGCGACGTTCTGACCGGACACGGCTAGGAGGTGGTAGAGCCCGGACGAGCGGAAGTCGTCCTGCAGTTCCTGCCCGAGCCCTTCGTCCTCGCCGAGGACGAGCCCTGCCAGGACCGCGCGCCGTTCTCCCGCGAGCCCGGGTGCGATCGACCCGGCCAGCCGCTCTCGGACGCGATCCGCGACGCCGGCGATGCCGCCCCTCCGCCCGACGAGCCGCCACTCCCGTCCGCGCGCGACGACGTGGATACCGCGGCGGCGCAGGAATGCCCGCTCGTCGAAGCCGTCGCTCGGTCCGCGAGGCTCGCGCAGCTCGACCGCAGTCTCGACGAGAGCGCCCTGCGGCGGTGCCCGCCCCGGTGGAAGCTCCAGCAGAACCGACTCGCGCAGGTGGAGCGAACGGAAGGACCGTGCGCGCGCTGGGACACGGATGCTGTAGGGCGACCGGCGCGCCGGCCCTGTGACCTCGAGAATCGCCCGCCCGGCTTCGCCCACGCGGGGAGCAAGCAGGCTCCGGTCCAGAGCGTCCAGACGGATGCTGCCCCACCACAAACCGCCTGCACCCAGCGCCAGCGCGAACACAGCGATCCTCCCGCGGCGACCGACGCATGCGACCGAGACCACGGCGCCCGCCAACGCAACGGCAAGGACGAGGTTCGATGAGCTCCGAACGAGCGCTGCGAGCGCCAGGCCCGCGCAGAGCGCGCCCGCGAGCACGTGCGGCCCATACCGCTCGAGGACGATCATGGCGCCACCAACTCGCGCAGCTGCTCCAGCCTGGCCGGCCCGATGCCGGGAATCGCATCGAGGTCGTCGACGGAGCTGAAGGCGCCGTGCTGCTCCCGGTAGTCGAGGATCTTCTGCGCCGTGACGGGCCCGACGCCGGGAAGCGCGTCCAGCTCGTCGAGCGTGGCCGTGTTCAGATGAACCGGGCCGCCGGGAGCGCCGCCAACACCGCTTTCACCTGCCTCGGACGCCGCGGCGGATTCGACGACCTCCCGGCGCGGAACGACGACCTGGCTTCCGTCAGAGACCTGAGCCGCAAGGTTGACGAGAGTCAGGTCGGCTCGCCGAGTGGCCCCACCGGCGCGGCGGACCGCGTCCGCTATTCGAGCGCCGTGGACGAGCCGGTAGAGCCCCGGCCGCCGAACCGCGCCGACGACGTGGACGACGAGGCGAGGCGGCGCCGCCGCCTCGATCTCGCCTGCCTCGGGCGGGGGCCGATCCACGGTCGCGGTTCCGCTGCCGACGAAGAACCGCCCGGCGACGAACAGCGCTGCGACGAGCAGGGCCGCACCGACGAGCGCGCGCGTGCGAGTGACCTGGAGGTCGTGCATGCCGTCGATCGTCGCCACAGACGTATGCCGTGTCCGTCACGGGAATGCGCCAAAGGTGTGACGGTCTCGCCCGAGACGGCGTATATGAGTTGTATGAAGCCTGTGACGCGCTCGCTCGCCGATGCCGCCGAGAGGCACCTGGACGACGTCTACCGGTACGTCCTGTACCTCACACGCGACCCGCACGCGGCCGAGGAACTGACCGCCGAGACCTTCGAGCGCGCCGTTCGCCTGTGGCACCGATTCGACCCGGCCAGAGGCTCCGAGCGCACCTGGCTCTGCCAGATCGCCCGCACAGCGGCCCTCGACTACCTCCGAGCGGAAGAGCGTCGCCGTGGACGCGAGGAGCGCTACTCGAGACTCGCCGAGCGGACGCAAGAGCTGGAGGCCCAGAACCTCTGCCCCTGGCTCCGGCAGGCGCTCGCGAGCCTCTCGGCCGCAGACCGCGAGGTGATCGCTCTGCGCGTCATCCTCGACCTCGACCCGGCAGATGCGGGACGCGTCCTCGGAATCAGCCCCTCCGCCTGCACGACGCGCCTGTCACGCGCGCTCGGCCGGCTCGAAGAGAAAGTGGGAACGCAGCATGTCGCCTGACCTCGCCACCGCTTTGCGCGCCGAGACACCGGCCGCCCCCCACCGGCTCCGCGAGCGTATTGCCGGCGTCACAGCCACGACTCCCCCGGCCCGCCGCTTCACCACCCGCCGGATCCTGTCGTTCGCAGTGCCGGTCGCTGCAGGACTCTCGCTCGCAGCAGCTCTCGCCGTCGGGCTGAACACCGCGATCGAGCCGAATCGGTCCGGCGACGAGGCCGGGGCCTTCAAGGCTGCACCTGCGCAAGATGTGACCGAGAGGCCCGTCGGTGAAGCCGCCGATCAGGTCAGAACGTCCCCAGGGCAGAGTCGACTTACAGCGCCGATCCCGGCACAACGCCGCGCGAAGGACTACCGGGCCAGCCTCACGCTCCTCGTCGACGGCACCGACGAACTTTCGGCCACGACCCAGAGGGCGCTCCGCGCGGCGCGCCGCCTCGGCGGGTACGTCCTCTCCGTCAACTACTCCACGCCCGAGCCCGGGGACGGCACCGCGACGGTGCGCCTCCGCATCCCTGTCTCGCGCGTGCAGGCCGCGATCGTCGAGTTCAGCGCCATGGGCCGGATCCTGGCGCAGGACACACAGGTCTCCGACCTCCAGCAGGGGCTCGACGAGCTCACGCGCCGCATCCGCGACCTCGAGCGGCGCGCAGCCCAGGCGCGGGGCGCGGAGCGCCGACAGCTCCTCGCTCAGATCGAGGCGCTTCGAAACCAGCGTGTCCAGATCAACCGGCAGGCCGCGTACGCAACCGTCAATCTCGACCTGACGACCCACGAGCCGAAAGCGCCAGCCGTGACTCCCGGGCGACTCGACCGCGCCCTCGGCGATGCGGTCGGAATTCTCCTCGCCGAGCTCGCGATCGCCGCCTACGCGCTGATCGTCGCGAGCCCCTTCATCCTGCTCGGCCTCGCAGCCTTCTTCGGCAACCGCGCCTACCGGCGCCACGCGGACCAGCGCCTGCTCGAGCGCGCCTAGGAGGACTCGAGCTCTTCGCGGATCGCGCTAAGTCGAGCCTCGTTGCCGACGAACGCGCCGACCACGTCCGGGTCGAACTGCTTGCCGGACTGCCGGACGAGCTCGCGGCCCGCATCGACCCAGCGGCGTGCCCGACGGTACGGCCGGTCGCTCGTGATCGCGTCCAGCGCGTCGGCGACGGCGAAGACGCGCGCCGCGAGCGGAATCCCGCTGCCTGCCAGGCCGTCGGGATACCCGCCGCCGTCCCAGCGCTCGTGGTGCGAGCGGACGATCCGCAGGCCCTCGCCATGGAAGAACGCAACACCGGAGAGCACCTGCTCGCCGAGAACCGTATGGGTCTTCATCAGCCGCGACTCGGCCGTGGTCAGCGGCTCGGGCTTCTGGAGGATTCGGTCGGGGATCCCGATCTTGCCAACGTCGTGGAGCAGGAAGCCGTATTCCGTGCTCGGATCCTCGAGCAGCTCCGGGTCGACGGCTCGCGCGAGCTCGATCGCGTAGCGCTGCACCCGCTGCGAGTGCTGCCTGGTTCCTGTGTCCTTCGACTCGAGCGCGCTCGCGAGCGCCATAACCGTCTCCCGGTACGCGCTCTGGACGAGGGAGCGCTGACCCTTCTCGATCTCGAGGACGTGGCGCAGGTCGCGCGCATACAGCAGCAGCTGCTCCTGCGGATCGTCGGCGCGGACGGACCGAAACGGGATGCCGTAGCGAGAGCCTGCGAGCTGCTCGACAACCGCCAGCAGCTGGAGCGGGCTGAAGGGCTTGCGGACTGCCGCGTCGGCTCCCGCCTCTTCCGCCGCCGCCGAGGTGCCGCCCTCGGAGCCGCTGAGCATGACCACCGCGATCCCGTCCGTTGCCGGTTCGGTCTTGAGGCTGCGGCAGAACTCGAGGCCGTCCATGCCGGGCATGTGAACGTCGAGCACGACCACGTCGGGAGCTGAGCCCGTGATCAGGCGACGCGCGTCGGCGGCGTCCTCCGCCTCGTCGACGTCGATGTCGAAGACCTCGAACGTCGTCCGAAGCAGCATCCGCAGCGCCGCATCGTCATCTACGAGCAGAACCCTCACCAAGCCTCCGGTACTAGGACCCGAAGTCCGTATCGGCTGCCGCGGCCTACCCCTTTAGGGTGAAATCAGCCTAACGCGTAACGATGTTGACGAGCTTTCCGGGCACGACGATCGTCTGCCGGATCTCCGCGCCGTCGAGGTGCGCCTGCACGCGCGGAGACGACTTCGCGCGCTCGACCAGTTCCGCTTCCGGCAGGTCGGCGGCGACCTCCATCCGGTCGCGCACACGGCCGTTCACCTGGACGACCAGCTCGAAGGTGTCCCGCTCCAGTAGAGCCGGGTCGGCCTCTGGCCACGGCGTCTCCCACAGACGTGCGTGACCCAGCCGCTCCCACAGCTCCTCGGCCAGGTGCGGCGCATACGGCTGGATCAGCGAGACCGCCGTCTCGGCGGCGAAACGAGCGGCGGGGTCCTCAGGCTCGCGCACGAGGTCGTTCGTCAGCTCCATCACGGCGGCGATCGGAGTGTGGAACTGGAAGCGCCGGCCGATGTCGTCGCTCACCTTCGCGACCGTCGTGTGCGCCTTGCGCGCCAGCGGCGTGTCCGGCACGTCGCCGCCCCTGGGCACTCGCTCCGCGATCTCGTGGACGACCCGCCACAGGCGACGCAGGAACCGGACGATCCCTTCGATCCCGGTGTCGGTCCACTCCATGTCTTGGTCGGCCGGGCCCATGAAGAGGATGTACATGCGCACTGCGTCGGCCCCGTACTCGTCGACCAGGGGATCCGGGCCCTCCACGTTCCCCTTCGACTTTGACATCTTTGAGCCGCCCATCTGGAGCCATCCCTGGTGGAACAGCCGCGCGAACGGCTCGCCGAAGCTCACCAGCCCCATCTCCCTCATCACCCGGATGAAGAAGCGCGAGTACAGCAGGTGCCCGGTCGCGTGGTCGATCCCGCCGATGTACTGCGAGATCGGGCACCAGTAGTCGACCAGGCGGCGGTCGAAAGGCGCCTCGTCGTTTCGCGGATCGACGTAGCGCAGGTAGTACCAGGACGAGTCGACGAACGTGTCCATCGTGTCGGCCTCGCGACGCGCCGGCTTCCCGCACTTCGGGCATGGGACGTTCACCCACTCCTCGTTGGAGGCCAGCGGCGGGACGCCTTTCGGGCGGTAGTCGTCTACCTCCGGCAGCAGCACCGGCAACTCCTGTTCCGGAACCGGGACGATGCCGCAGTCCTCGCAGTGCACGACGGGGATCGGGCAGCCCCAGTACCGCTGTCGCGAGAAGCTCCAGTCACGCAGCCGGTAGCTGACCGCCGGCTTCCCCTTGCCCCGCTCGCCCAGCCACTGGACGATCCGTCGCTTTGCCTCCTCGGCGGGAAGGCCGGCGAACTCGCCAGAATCGACCAGGACCCCGTCCTCGTCGATCACCTCGCGGATCGGAAGGTCGAACGCCTCCGCGAACTCGCGGTCGCGCTCGTCGTGACCCGGAACGGCCATGATCGCGCCGGTCCCGTACTCCATCAGCACGTAGTCGGCGACGTAGACCGGTAGGCGCTCCCCGTTCACGGCGTTCGTGGCGTAGTGCCCCGTGAAGACGCCGGTCTTCGTCTCCTCGGCGGCACGGGCCTCGCCACGGCGAGCAGCGGTGCGCTTCGCGTACTCGCTCACCTCGTCGTGGCCGATGCGCTCGACCAGCGGGTGCTCAGGGGCCAGCACAAAGAACGTCGCGCCGAAGAGCGTGTCCGGCCGGGTCGTGAAAACCGGGATGTCCTCATCCAGCTCCTCGATCCGAAACAGGATGTCGGCGCCCTCCGAGCGCCCGATCCAGTTCCGCTGGATCGTCTTCGTGCGCTCGGGCCACTCGCCCCACTCGGGCAACTCGTACTCGAGGAGCTCGTCGGCGTAAGCGGTGATCTTGAAGAACCACTGCTCCAGGTTGCGCGCCTCGACCAGCGCCCCGCAGCGGTCGCAACGCCCGTCCACGACGTACTCGTGCGCGACCACAGTCTGGTCGTTGGGACACCAGTTGACCGGCGCCGCCGCCCGGTACGCAAGGCCGCGCTCGAAAAACTGCAGGAACAGCCACTGAGTCCAGCGGTAGAAGTCCACCTCGTGCGCGGAGATCTCGCGCTTCCAGTCGATCGCCCACCCCAGACGCTGCATCTGCTCCCGTATCGCGACGATGTTCCGCTCGGTGATCTCGCGGGGGTGACCGCTCTCGGTGATCGCGGCGTTCTCCGCCGGCAGGCCGAATGAGTCGAAGCCCATCGGACGCAGCACCGTCCAGCCGTTCCTGCGCCGGAAGTGCGTGGCGACGTCGCCCATCGTGTAGTTCAGGACATGCCCCATGTGCAGCGTCCCAGACGGGTACGGCAGCATCTCGAGCTGGTACCAGTGCTGGTTGTCCGGGGTCTCCCCGGGGGCGGGGTTCTGGGTCTCGAACGCCTTCGCGTCCTTCCACACCTGCTGCCACTTCGGTTCGATCTGCTTTGGCTCGTATTGCTCCATCGCCGTCTCCAGAAATGAAAAAGCCTCTCGAGGGAGAGGCCGTGGGAAGCTACCGCGGCCGGGCCGCGTTTGCTTCCTGCGCTACTCGAGAAGCTGCGTCATCAAGACTGACAATACCATCGAGCACCGATGCTCGAAACCCCGAAAGGAGACGGAATGGCGGCGTACACGGTCGTGAAGGTCTCGGACGTTCCGGACCAGTCGCAGAACCTCGGCCACGATCCCGAGCAGTTCGAGATCCGGTTCCTGCGCAACGATCTCGGCTGCGAGCACTGCGGTGTGAGCTTCGCGCGCTACAGCAAGGGGTTCGCGTCCGAGGCGCACACGCACAACCGCCAGGAGGAGATCTACCTCCTCGTGTCCGGTCGGGCGCAGGCACTCGTCGGGGACAACGAGGTGATCGACCTCGAGCCGTGGACGGCGCTTCGCGTCCCCGCCGAGACGCCGCGCGCGCTCCGGGTCGTCGGCGACGAGGACGCGATTTTTGTCAAGGTCGGTGCTCCGAACACCGGCCCGGGCGATGCACGCGCCGTGCCGGACGACTTCGGCTGGCCAGGCTAAGCGAGGGCGGCTAGGCCGGGACGGTCGAGCACCGGCAGCGGCTTGAGGCGTGCCTCGCTCGCCGGCGGGTTCAAGGGCTCCTCGAGCGGCGGCGCGCCGAAGGACGCGGCGATGCGGTCGGACGGCGGCTCGCCGTAGAGCGTCGTGCGCTGGCTCGGGGTCCGGCCGATCGTACGGATCGCCTCCTCCATCGCCTCCGGGGGGAACTCCTGGCCGTGGTCGGCGCCGGCGGCGCGGGAGATTGACTCGTTCATCAGCGTCCCGCCGAGGTCGTTCGCTCCCGCGCGCAGGACTGCCAGCGCGCCCTCCACGCCCAGCTTCACCCACGACGCCTGGACGTTCGTGATCCAGGGATGGAGAGCGAGCCGGCCGACGGCGTGCATCAGCAGCGCCTCGCGGAAGGTCGGGCCCGGCCGGGCAAGCCCCTTGAGGTACATCGGCGCTTCCATGTGGACGAACGGCAGCGGGACGAACTCGGTGAACCCGCCGGTCCGGCGCTGCTGCTCGCGGAGCTCGATCAGGTGCCGAGCCCAGTTCCGCGGGCGGTCGACATGGCCGAACATGACCGTCGTCGTGGACCGCAGCCCCACGCGGTGTGCGGTGTCGTGCACGCGCAGCCACTGGGAGGTCGTAACCTTGTCCGGGCAGATGACGCGCCGAACCTCGTCGTCGAGGATCTCCGCGGCTGTGCCCGGCAGTGAGGCGAGCCCCGCGTCGCGGAGGTCGCCCAGGTAATCCTCGAGTCCGAGCCCGACCGTCGCTGCCCCCTGCCAGACCTCGAGCGCCGAGAACGCATGAACGTGCAGGTGGGGAAGCTCCGCCTTCAGCGCCCGGCAGATCTCGAGGTAGGTCTCGCCCGTGAAGCCTGGGTGGATGCCTCCCTGCAGGCAGATCTCGACGGCGCCGCGGTCCCAGGCCTCCCGCGCCCGGCGAACGGTCTCGTCGAGGGGGACGAGGTACGGCTTCCCCCGCAGGTTCGCCGCCAGCCGACCCTTCGAGAACGCGCAGAATCCGCACCGGAAGTAACAGACGTTCGTGTAGTTGACGTTCCTGGTCACGACGTAGGTGACGGTGTCGCCGTTGACCTCGCGCCGCAGCCGGTCGGCGGCGGCCAGGATCCGGTGAAGCTCCTCCCCACGGGCGGCGAAGAGCCGGACGATTTCCTCCTCGCCGAGCTCGTCGCGCGAGTCGGCGGGAAGCGCGTCGCGCGGGATGAACGGAATCGGCGCGTGGGTGCCCGCGGCCCAGCGGTCGTCCCTCGCCAGGCCCTCGCCGTCGGACGCATGCAGGACCCTCGGCATGACGGAGGGATCGACCCACCGCGCGGAGACGAACTCTGGATAGACCGCGAGCCGCGGCGCAAGCGAGAGGCCGGCGGCTTCCGTCGCGTCTCCGAGCCGCCCGATCTCCGGCCAGGGAGCCTCTGGGTTCACGTGGTCGACGGTCACCGGCGAGATCCCGCCCCAGTCGTCGATGCCGGCGTCGAGCAGTCGCGGGAAGTCCCCGTAGCTGAGGTTCGGCGGGCACTGGACGTGGACGCCTGCCGGAAGGATCAGCCGCGCAGCCGCGGCCGTCCAGAGCAGCTCCTCGAGCGACGGCTCCGGGTGGCCGGCCATCTTCGTCCCCGGCTTGGCGCGGAAGTTCTGGACGATGACTTCCTGGACGTGTCCGTGCCGCTCCGCCAGGTCGGCGATCGTCTCGAGCGCCTCGATCCGTTCGGCCCGCGTCTCGCCGATGCCGATCAGGACGCCGGTCGTGAACGGGATCGCCAGCTCACCGGCGAGCTCGATCGTCTCGAGCCGCCGGGCTGGGAGCTTGTCGGGCGAGCCGTGGTGCGGCATCCCGCGGCCGGACAGCCTGTCGGACGCCGTCTCCAGCATCAGCCCCATCGAGACGGAGACCTGGCACAGCGCTGCCATGTCCTCGCGAGACATGACGCCCGGGTTGAGGTGCGGGAGGAGACCGGTCTCCTCGAGGACGAGCCTGGCGCAGCGCTCGAGGTACTCGAGCGTCGTCTCGCAGCCGAGCTCCGCGAGCTCTTGCCTTGCCGCGCGGTAGCGGAGCTCGGGCTTGTCGCCGAGCGTGAAGAGCGCCTCGCGACACCCGGCCGCCGCGCCCGCCTCGGCGACTTCGAGCACCTCCTCCTCGGACATGAACGCCCGCTCGCCGCGCCGCGGCGGTCGGGCGAATGTGCAGTAGTGGCAGACGTCCCGGCAGAGCTTCGTCAGCGGGATGAAGACCTTCGGTGAGTAGGTGACGCGCGTGCCGATGCGACGTGCGCGGGCCTCGGCGCAGATCTCGTCCGTCGAAGCCTCGAGGAGTTCCCGCGCCTCCACGGGCGCAGCCTAGTGCCTGGCGGCGTCTAGCCGGGGGTGCGCTGCAACGGGCCGAACCGCACCCAGCGGCCGTCGCCTCTGCGGTTCACCGACCAGCGGGTGAGCTGCACCTGCTCGATCGGGAAGCGGTCGACGCGGCCCGTCTTGACCGTGACGCCCGGAATCATGAAGGGGTTCTTCGAGTTCAGCTTCGCAAGCTGCGCCATCACGCCGGCCCGCGTCGGGTTCCGCCCGGCCTTCCTCAGCGCCTCGACGAAGGTGTGCGCCGCCGCCATCGAGTAGACGTGGAAGACGTCGTTTGCGTTCCCCCGTGGCAAGTACTTCTTCATGATCTGGCGGTAGAGCCTCATCCCCGGATCGCCGGCCCAACGGGTCGAGTCCGTCGGGTCCTTCAGGAACTGGATCGACATCGCGCCTCGGACGCGTGGGTTGTTCCCGGCGTCGGAGGCGATCTCCATGATGTTCGAGGCGCTGGAGACGGAGTTCACGAACATGAGCGGCTTCCAGCCGAGCCGGTTTGCATAGATGAACGACTGGATCGCATAGCGCGGCGTTCCGAAGACCATGAACGTGTTCGCCTTCGAGCTCTTCAGGCGCGCGACCTGGGACTGGACATCGGTCGCGGTCACCTCGTAGCCCTGTGTCGCGACGATTCGGTTCGACATCGGGCCGAGGCCCTTGCGAAGCCCGTTGAGGAGCTCCTTCCCGTAGTCGTCGTTCTGGTAGATGACCGCGATCCTCGCGTTCTTCCGGTTCCTCTGGATCCAGCGCCCGTAGATGATCGCCTCGCCGTGGTAGCTCGGCTGGTAGCCGATCGTCCACGGGTACTTGCGGTAGCTCGTGCCGAACGTGCGCGCGCCGGTCGCGGCGAAGATCTGCGGGACGCGGACGGTGTTCAGGTAGTCGCGAATCGCCAGGTTGTGCTCGGTGCCCAGGCTGTTGAAGATCGCGAAGACGCGATCCTGCTGGACGAGCTGGCGCGTCTGTTGGACGGTCGTGGACGGGTTGTAGCCGTCGTCGAGGTACTTGTACTGGATCCGCCGCCCGTTGACGCCGCCGCGCGCATTTACGTACTTGAAGTACGCCTCCGCGCCGCGGGCGACCGACGCGTAGGCCGAGGCGACGCCCGAGAGCGGCGTCGTGCCGCCGATCAGGATCGAGTTCCCGGTCACTCCGGGATCGGCCGTCTCACGGCCGTTGGCCGCGGGCAGCGCAACGGCCAATGCCGCCGCCAAGACCCCGATGAGAATGGACGTCCTCCGCATCCCTGCTCGGAGACGATGCTAGTGACGCTTTGTTAGCGGTAAGGAAAGCCTCGAGAGGAACCCGGCCGCGCCCCGCGGGAGCAGGAACAGGACGAGGATCAGGACGACGCCGTAGATCACCGACGGCATGCCTGGGGACTTGGCCGCATCCTGCAGGCCGTCCGGTAGCGATCCCCGCTCCGCGAGCTCCTGGATCGCGATCGGAAGGTAGTAGATGAAGAGCGCGCCGAGGATCAGGCCGACGAGCGATCCGAGGCCGGCGATCACGACGCCGATCAGCAGCTGGATCGAGAGGAAGACCGGAAAGCTGCCGGGGGCGACGATGGTCGAGACAATTGCCAGCAACGCCCCGGCGGCCCCTGCGTAGGCGGCGCTGATGGCGAATGCCAGGGTCTTGTAGGAGAAGAGGCTGACGCCGGAGGAGGCCGCTGCGACTTCGCTGTCCCGAATCGCCTGAAAGGCGCGGCCCGGGCGGCCTCGGACAAGGAGCCAGGCGATCGCGAGCCCGATCAGCCCGATGGTCCACGCCAGGTAGTAGGTCCAGTCGTTGAACGTGAGGTCCTTGTCGAGCACCGGGATGTGGACGCTGTTGTCGATCCCGCCGGTCAGCCGGTCCTCGGTTGTCCCGAAGAGGTTGAGGCCGTTCGTCCCGCCGGTCAGTGTCTCCGGCTCGCGCAGGAGCAGCGGCATCGAGACGGCGAATGCGAATGTGACGAGGGCGAGGTAGAGGCCGCGGAGCCGGAGTGCCGGCAGCCCGAGTAGGAAGCCGACCACGGCTGCGACGAGCGCGGCGATCGGGATCGTCCACACGTCCTGCATCCCGTCGCCGACGGGGAGCCAGCTCGCAGCCTCGAGCTGCGACGCCTCCAGGCCGGGCCGGCCCAGGATCAGCAAGGCGCTGACGTAGCCGCCGATCGCCATGAACGCGCCGTGTCCGAGGGAGATCTGGCCTGTGTAGCCGGTGAGGATGTTCAGCCCCGTCAGCGCGATGAAGAAGATCCCGACGCGGGCGAACTCGGAAGCGCGGAAGTCGCTCAGAAAGCCCGGCAGGATCGCGATCGCGACGACGAAGCCCGCCACACCGAGCACGCGCGCGCCACGAGCTAGTAACAGTCTGTTACTAGCTCGCATGGGCCTCTCGCCTCGGCTCGTGGGGCGGAGCCCCCCACCGGGAGGGCGCTAGTAACAGTCTGTTACTTGGGCTCATACGCGTCTCGCTGCGACCCGTCCGAAGAGGCCCTGCGGCCGAACGAGCAGGAGCCCCAGGATGAAGACGAACGCAACCGGCAGGCGGAGGCCCTCCAGGTCGACCGGAAAGCCGAGGTCCTGGAGGTCGTCCGAGTAGGTGCCGACGAGGTTGAGGAAGACGCCGAGCGCGAGGCCGCCGACGAGCGCGCCGAACGGGCTGTCGATCCCGCCGAGCACTGCCGCCGCGAAGGCGTAGATCAGGACCGCCTGCATCATCGAAGGCTCGAGCGGCGGGAACGCCGCGGCCGTGAACATTCCGCTGACGGCGCCGAGAGCGGCGGCCAGCCCCCACCCCACGCCGAGCATCCAGCCCACGCGAATCCCGACGAGCCGGCTCGAGTCCGGGTACAGCGCGGCGGCCCGCAGCGCGAGGCCGACCTTCGTGAACTGGAAGAACGCCCAGAGTGCGGCGACCAGCGCGAGGGTGACCAGGATGATCCCGATGTCCTGCACGTTGATCACGACGCCGCCGACGTCGAACGTCCTCGTCGAAAACGGCCTGTTGGGCGGGAACGTCCGAACCTCGCCGGACCAGAGCCAGGTTGCGAGCCCGTTGAAGATGAGCAGCAGCCCGAGGGTCACGATCACGATCGTGAGCACGGGCGCGTTCTCGACGGGCCGGATCACCACACGCTGGATTGCGAGACCGCCTGCGAACGAGATCACGATCGTCGAGGCGAACGCCAGCCAGTACGGAACGTCCCACTGGACGAGCTGCCAGGCGATGTACGTTGAGAACATCGCCATCTCGCCCTGCGCGAAGTTGATGACGCCGGTCGCGCGGTGGATCAGGACGAGCGCGAGCGCGAGGAGCCCGTAGATCGAGCCCGACGCGAGACCGATTACCACCTGCTGGAAAAGCTCCTGCATTAGTGCCCCTTCAGGTGGTACTGCCGAGCTTCTGGGTCGTGAGCACCAAGCCAGAGTCTGCACTCCGACGAAGCAAGGCTAGGCAGCCTTGGCGAGGAGGAAGGACGGGCTCTGGCGCGGCGTGATCGCGGGCCAGGAGCCGGCGTGTATCGCCTGGAGGGGCACTCAGTAGCCGAGGTAGCTCCGTCGGACGCCCTCGTTGCGTGCGAGTTCCTCGCTCGCCCCTTCGAGGGCGACCTTGCCCGACTCGAGCACGTACGCCCGGCTCGAGGATTCGAGTGCGACGGCAGCGTTCTGCTCGACGACGAGCACGCTGAGCTTCTCCTCCTCGTTCAGGCGGCGGACGATCCCGAAGATCTCGCGGACGACGATCGGTGCGAGCCCGAGCGAAGGCTCGTCCAGCAGCAGCAGCCGTGGGCGGCCCATGAGCGCGCGCGCAAGGGCGAGCATCTGCTGCTCGCCGCCGCTCAGCGTCCCCGCAGGCTGGTCGCGGCGCTCGCGCATCCACGGGAAGAAGCCGAAGACCCGATCCAGGTCGTCGCCGAGCCCGTTCCGGCGCGTGTACGCGCCGAGCCGCAGGTTTTCGAGCACCGTCAGCTCGGAGAACGTCCCTCGCCCTTCCGGCACGTGGCCGATCCCCAGCCGCGACGTCCGCTCAGCCGACCGTGGGAGGCGCTTCTCGTCGAAGAGGATCTGCCCGCGCCGGGCGACGGTGCCCGAGACGGCACGGAGTGTCGTCGTCTTCCCAGCACCGTTCGGGCCGAGGACGGCCACCATCTCGCCTTCGTCCACGGTCAGGGAAACCCCGTGCAGGGCCTGCACGGGCCCATACCTGGCCTCGACTGCCTTCAGCTCGAGCACGGCGGCGATCGCGGCACCTCCCCAAGGTAAGCCTCGATCACCGCGGGGTTCTGCTGAACCTCCTCTGGCGTGCCCTCCGCGATCTTCTTGCCGAAGTCGAGTACCTGCACCCGGTCCGAGACGGACATCACGAGGTTCATGTGGTGCTCGACCAGGAGAATCGTCAGATCACGCTGCTTGCGGATCCGCCGGATCAGGTCGCCAAGCGCTCCCACCTCTTCGTGGTTGAGGCCGCCCGCCGGCTCGTCCAGCAGCAGCAGCCGCGGTTGGGCGGCAAGGGCGCGGGCGAGCTCGATCCGCTTGAGCGTCCCGAACGGAAGGCCGACCGCGGGGCGGCTCGCGACGCCGGCGGCGCCGACCTCATTGAGCGCCTCCAGCGCCCGCCGACGCGCCTGCCGCTGGGCGAACCAACCGCTCCGCGCATGGGTCCCGACCAGGACGTTGTCCACGACAGACATGCCCGGGAAGAGCTCCACGTTCTGGAACGTGCGAGCGACGCCGCGAGTCACCACCTTGTGCGGCGCGGTGCGCAGGAGGCTCGACCCGTCGAACACGATCTGCCCTGCGTCGGGCCGGTAGAGCCGCGTGATCACGTTGAAGACAGTCGTCTTGCCGGCGCCGTTCGGGCCGATCAGCCCCGAGATCTGGCCGGCCTCGACGTCGAAGGAGACGTCGTCGAGCGCGACGATTCCGCCGAACCTGCGGGTGATGTTCCTGACCTCGAGCAGCGCCAAGGCCGAGGATCGTATAAGGGACTAGTTCAGGCTTCGCTCGTGTTCCATTTGCCGAAGAGCGCCTCGTGGAGGTACCCACGCGTCTGCCACTCGGGAGGAACCGTGCCGCCGGGCGTGCCGCTCATGCGCGTCAGCGTGCGGGTGCCGTCGGGGCCGACCCATTCGGCGACGACGACCCAGCCCACGAGGACGGCGCTGTCCAGCCGGCCGTTGTCCTCCTGGCTGACCTGGATCGCGTCGTGAAGCTTCTCCGCACCGCCGCTCATTCGGAGAGAGAGATCGGCCTTTTGGGGGCCGGACTTGAGCGGCGGTACGGAGGCGGCGAGCCAGGCCGAGGACGGCGACACCGACTAGCGATGCCAATGAGACCCCCCACGTCCCCGGCCTTTCGCGCCCGCCTTCAGGGACTGAAACGACGAACTCCCGTTAGAGGTTCGTAAGCGTTCTGGAAAGGTTTTCAGCAGGCTCGCAGAGCGCGATCGAGCGTCGTGCTGCGCGAGTCGCGGAGCCCGACGAGCGCCCGCACGAGCGTCCGCGTGCGGAGCCCGCGCCGCGAAACCGACGCCGTGAACGGCGCCCTCGAGTCGCGCTTGATCCTCGCGCGGCCGCGGTAGAAGTTCACGCTCGAGATCCTCGACGCGGCCGACCCGCTCACGCGAAGCCGAACGGTCGAGCGGACACAACCGCCTCGGCCGCGCCGATAGCGCGCCTGAAGACGAAGATTCGGCCCGCGACGACACGCGTCTCCGATACATGCGCGGAGACGCCCCAGCCGGGCGGCGAGGTCGCTCTTCACAGCGGTGAACCGGCCGTCCGCGTGCAGGCTCTGAAGCTGCTGCGGATCGCGTATCAGGTCGTAGAGCTCCTGCTCGCCGTTCGCGTGCTGGACGAACTCGAAGCGCGGCGTGCGAATTGCGCTGTAGCTCGGCGTCTCCAGCAGGACGTCCCTGCCCGACCGCAGCAGCCCGTCGCGCGCGAAAGGCAGCAGCGAGCGGCCGTCCTGCCGCCGCCCGGGGCGGGCGTTCGCCGCGTCCAGGATGGTCGGCGCCAGGTCGATGTTCGCGACGAGGCTCGTTCGGCGGGCGCCGGCAGGCACGCCGGGACCGCGGATGATCAGCGGGACGCGCACGGACGGCTCGTACACGAGCACCTTCCCGGCCGGAATGCGGTGCTCGCCGTGGAAGAACCCGTTGTCGGCGGTGAACACGATCAGCGTCCGGTTCATCTCGCCTGACGCGTCGAGGGCGGCGACGATGTCGCGGATCGCCTCGTCCACGGCGAGCAGCGACTCCAGGCGCTGCTGGTAGTTCTCACGGATCCCGTTTACGCGCGCGGGGCCGATGAGGGCGCGGTTTCGGATGCCGGTCGGCTTGTCCGAGACGTCCGCCTCGTTGAACGACGCCGGGGCCGGCAGCCGCTCCGACGCGAAGCGATTCCTGTGCCGCGGCGCCGGCACCGGCGTGGCCTGATTCGCGGGATCGCCGGCTTCGCGCGGCCCGCCGCTGTGCGGCGCGAGGAACCCGACCGAGAGGAAGAATGGCTGCGTTGAGGGCGCATGCCGGCGAATCAGCTCGACCGCCTTTCGCCCGAAGACGTCCGTCTGGTAGTTCGCAGCGCCGGTCCCGTACGTCACGAGCCGGCCGTTCTCGTTCAGCCGGTAGTTGTAGAAACTGTAGGTGGACGGATCGGTGGAGCCGTACCACTCAGCCCAGCCCGCCGGGATCTCGGTCGGCCTTGCGCGGCCATAGCCGTTCAGGTACTTGCCGACGTGCACGGTGTGGTAGCCCGCCGCCCGCAGCCACGCCGGGAGCGTGTTCGAGTGTGTCGGCGCGAGCTTGTCGTACCCGCCGCTCGGCGCAGCGTTGCCCATGATCGTGTGGTTGTGGCCGTACTGGCCGGTGATGAAGGTCGCCCTGGACGGACAGCAGAGCGGGTACGACGCGAAATTGTTCGTGAACGTCGTCCCGCGCGCCGCGAGCAGCGAGTTCACGTTGGTCATGACCCGCATGGACTCGACCGTCTGGTCGTCGGTCATCAGGACGACGATGTTCGGCCTCATCTGCGTCTGCTGGATCTCGGACGTCGCCGAAGAGGCCAGAGCCGCCGAGAGCGCGAGGAGCGCCGAGGTCGCCGCAAGGATCTCGCGTGCCTTCGCGGGCATGCAAGGGAGTCTTCCCGGAACGCACAGGAATACGGTTAGAAATTCGTAAGCGTTCCGGAAAGGTTCTCGGCGTCGACGACCGGCGCCTGGCACGCGAAGCGCTCGCAGACATAGACCGCCGGTCGCCCGTCGACGAGCTCCTTGCCGCGAAGGAGCGGAACCTCCTCCGAGGGCCCGACGGCGACGACGGTGTTCGGCTCGAACCGTGCAAGCGCAGCCCGGGCCACCTCGCTGTCGGGCGGGCCGGCGACCGCGAGCTCACGCGGAGGCGAGAAGTGGAGATCGAGCGCGCAGAGCGCGTGGCCGAACGCCTGCGGCGCGCGTGCCAGGGCGTGGGCGATGAGCCGGAAGACGCCGACGGCGCGCCGCTCGAGCTCGTCGTCCCCGTAGATGCGCGCGAGACGGAGCAGCACGTGGGCGAGCATCGAGTTCCCCGACGGCGTGGGGTTGTCGTCAAACGCCTTCTGGCGCGCGATCAGCCGCTCTCCGTGCTCGGGCGTCCGGAAGAAGCCGCCGTGCTCGTCGTCGCCGAACAGCTCGACGGCGAGCCGCGCGAGGCGGTTCGCCTCCTCGAGCCACCGCAGCTCGCCCGTTGCGACGTGGAGCTCGAGCAGCCCGTGAGCGACGTCCGCGTAGTCCTCGAGGAAGCCGGTGTGCTTCGCCCGCCCGTCGCGGTAGCTCCGCAGCAGCCGGCCTTCGCCATCCGAGAGCGGGCCGAGCAGGAACTCGCCGATCCGCCGAGCGGCGTCGAGGAAGTCGGCGCGTTCGAGGCGGCGGCCGGCCTCCGCAAGCGCTGCCAGGGCAAGGCCGTTCCACGAGGCGATCGCCTTGTCGTCCCTCGCGGGCTTCGGCCGCTCCTCTCTGACCTCCCAGAGACGGCGCCGGAGCTCCTCGTCGAGCTCGCCGCGGATGATGGAGCGGCCTTCCTCGAAGGGCTCGAGCAGCTCCTCGGGAACTCCCTCCTCGGCAGTCCACGTGAACGTCAGCCCCTCGACTCCGTCCGTGTCCGCGTCCTGCGCGGAGGCAAGGCCGCCCTCCGGGAGGGCGAGCTCCCGGAGGACGTAGTCGAGTGTCTCCTCGGTGACCCGGCGGTAGCGCTCCTCGCCGGTGACGACCCAGGCATGGAGGTACGTCGAGGCGAGCAGCGCGTTGTCGTAGAGCATCTTCTCGAAGTGCGGCACCAGCCACCGGCGGTCGACCGAGTAGCGGTGGAAGCCGCCGCCGAGGAGGTCGTACATGCCGCCGGCGGCCATGGCATCGAGGGTCTTCGCGACCATCGGAAGCGCGTCGTCGTCGCCGCGAAGGTGTTGGCGCAGGAGGAACTCCAGCGAAGGCGCGGGCGGGAACTTCGGCGCGCCGCCGAAGCCTCCCCAATCGGGGTCGAACTGGCGGCGCAGCGCGCGGGCGGCGTCGCCGAGCAGGCCCTCGGTCAGCAGGTCGGTCGAGGGCCGCACCTCGCTCGACGCCTTGAGCGCATCGACGAGCTGCCTGGCCGAGGACGCTGCCGCGGCGCGGCGCTCGCGATAGAGATCCGAGACGGCCGTGAGCACGTCGGCGAATGCCGGCATCCCGTGCCTCGCCTCGGGCGGGAAGTAGGTGCCGCCGAAGAACGGCTCGCCCTCCGGGGTCAGGAACACCGTCATCGGCCAGCCCCCGTGCCCGGTCAGCGCGACGACCGCGTCCATGTAGAGCGCATCGACATCGGGCCGCTCCTCGCGGTCGACCTTGACGTTGACGAAGCGCTCGTTCATGAGACGCGCCGTCTCGTCGTCCTCGAAGGACTCGTGCTCCATCACGTGGCACCAGTGGCAGGCCGAATACCCGATGGAGAGGAGGATCGGCCGATCCTCGGCGCGCGCCAGCTCGAAGGCCTCGTCGCCCCATGCGTACCACTCGACGGGATTGTCGGCGTGCTGGAGGAGGTACGGGCTCGTCTCTTGGGCGAGACGGTTCATCGTGACTAGGCTAGCCCTGTGACCGAGACGCCCGACGACCTGCTCGAGCCGGCGGACGAACCCGAGCCGGCGGACGAACCGCGCGAGGACGACGATCCCGGCCTGAGCGCCGAGGAGAGCCTCGGCCTGCTCCCGCCGGATTGACCCTCCCCGGCGGCACCGTCACCTTTCTCTTCTCCGACATCGAGGGCTCGACGCGGCTGCTCGAGCAGCTCGGAGACCTCTACGGCGAGGTGCACCGGGAACATCGACGGATCCTGCGCGAGCAGCTGACCGAGGCGGGCGGCAATGAGGTCGACACGCAGGGCGACGCGTTCTTCTTCTCGTTCGAGCGCGCAAGGGACGCCGTGTCGGGCGCCGTCGCCGCCCAGCGCGAGCTGTCCACGCAGAGCTGGCCGGACGGTGTTGACGTCAAGGTCCGGATGGGCCTCCACACCGGCGAGCCCACGGTCGGCGAGGAGGGTTACCTCGGAATGGACGTGGTCCGCGCCGCCCGCATCTGCTCCGCGGGCCACGGCGGGCAGATCCTGCTCTCCGAAACGACGCGGGCGCTGGTCGGGAACAGCATCCCGGAGGGCACCGCCGTCCGCGACCTCGGCCAGGCCAATCTGAAGGACATCCAGCACGAGCGGATCTTCGAGCTCTCGCTCTCGGACAAGCCGAACGCCTTCCCGCCGCTCAAGACGGCGGCGCCCGCGAGCTCGGCGGATGCGCTGGCCGCCGAAATCGAGCGCAGGGTCCATGAACAGGTCCTCGCAGGCTTCGAGCCGGGCTCGCCGGACGACTCGCCCGAGAAACTCGGGAAGCTCGTGCTGGTCGGGTTCCTTGCGCTGTTCCTCAGCCTCGCCGCGCTTGCCGCGATCTTCCTGCTCGTCAGAGCTGTGATTTGAACAGGCCCGCGCGGTACAAGTAGCCCTCGAGCCGACGCCCGAGCAGCTCTTCGAGCCACTCCGAGATCCCGATCAGCGCCTCCAGGTCGACACCGGTCTCGACGCCCTCGCCCTCGAGCAGGTAGGCAAGATCCTCCGTCGCCACATTGCCCGTTGCCTTCGGCGCAAAGGGACAGCCGCCGAGGCCGCCGACAGATGCATCGAGGGCTGAGGCTCCCGCCTCCAGCGCGGCGTACGCATTCGCGTAGCCGGTGTTCCGCGTGTTGTGGAAGTGGCCGCCGACAGGCTTGCCGAGCCCGATGAATCCCTCGACGAGCCCTTTGACCTGTGTCGGCGTCCCCACACCGATCGTGTCCGCGAGGACGAGCTCGTCCGCCTCTGTCGCCGCCAGCCGCTCTCCGATCACCAGCACGCGCTGCGGATCCACAAGGCCCTCGAACGGGCAACCGAAGGCGACCGAGACCGTCACGCTGGCGTGGAGCCCGTCTTCTTTCGCGCGCTCGACGATGCGTTCGGCGTCCTCCAGCGCGGCCTCGACCGACGCTCCCGCATTGCGTTCCGAGAAGCTTTCCGTGGCGGCAACCGCGAATGACACCTCGTCCAGCCCGGTGGCTCGGAGCCGGTCGTAGCCACGCTCGTTGAGGGCGAGACCGGAGTAGACGGCGCCGTCCCGCCGTTCCAGAGCCGAGACGACTTCCTCCGCGCCCGCCATCTGCGGAACCCGCTCCGGGTTGACGAAGCTCGCGGCCTCGATCCGTTTCAGCCCGGCGGCGGCCAGTCGCTGGACGAGCTCGGCCCGCGTCTCGGGCGGGACGATCTGTTTCTCGTTCTGAAGACCGTCCCGCGGCCCGACCTCGCGGATCAAAAGCCGCGGGCGAAGACGCGGTCCGGCGTGATCCGCACGATCAGCCGCTTCTCGCCTTCCACGTAGTGGTAGTCGCGCCCGTAGTAGCGGTGCGAGAGCTCGTTGATGTGCTCCTCGGCCCCCTCGTCGCTGATCTCGGCCGGCCCGATGACCGTCAGGTACTGGTAGGGATTCTCGTGGTTGTAGACGCAGACGCTGACGACCGGGTTGCGCCTGATGTTCGCGGGCTTCACGCGTCCCTCGGCGGTGTTGAAGACGACGCGCTCGCCGTCCCAGTCGATCCAGTTGATCGTCAGCTGAGGGATGCCGTCCTCGCCGACGGTGCCGACGACGGCGAAGTTCTTGCCCTTGAGAAGGCTCGCCTGCTCGTCGGTCAACCCGGCCACGGAGGTTGCATAGGCTAGCCGGGTGCTTCTGCTCTGCGGAACGCGGAAGGGCCTCTTCCTCCTCCACGGAGACGAGGATCGGGCTGCCTGGGAGCTCGAGGGCCCGCTGCTCGCGGGCTGGTCGGTCTACCACGCGATCCGCGACCGGCGCGACGGGTCGCTCCAGGTCGCGGCGAACAACTTCGTCTACGGCGGCACCTTCCAGCGGTCGGCGGACGAGGGGAAGACGTGGGAGCGAGCGGAGGGCCTTGGCCTCCCCGAGGATTCCGGGCTGAAGCTCGAGGAGACCTGGCACGTCGAGCCCGGCCGGGAGGACGACGAGATCTGGCTCGGCGCCACGCCAGGCGTCCTCTTCTACTCGACCGACGGCGGCGAGTCCTTCGAGCCCGTCCAGAGCGTGCTCGACCACCCAACGCGCGAGAAGTGGGAGCCAGGCGCCGGCGGGATGTGCTGCCACTCCATCCAGCTCGACCCGTCCGACCCTAACCGGATGTACATCGCGATCTCCGCCGCGGGCACCTTCCGCACCGACGACGGCGCCGAGTCGTGGTCTCCCGCGAACAAGGGCGTGGCCGCCGACTTCTTCCCGGAGCCTGACAACTTCCCCGAGGTCGGTCAGTGCGTCCACAAGCTGCTGCTCCACCCCGAGCGGCCCGACCGCCTCTGGCAGCAGAACCACTGCGGCGTGTACCGCTCGGACGACCGGGGCGAGACCTGGGAGCGGCTTGAGGGGAACGGCCTCCCGAGCGGCTTCGGCTTCCCGCTCGCGCTCGATCCGCGCGATCCGGACGTCGCGTACGTGATCCCCGAGGTCGGCGCGGAGAACAGGGTCACGCCGGACGGGAGGCTCGGCGTCTACCGGACCGACGACGGCGGCGTCAGCTGGGCGCTGGCGTCGAATGGGCTCCCCGAGCCCGCGTGGGGTGCGGTCATGCGCGAGGGCTTCACGTTCGACGCATTGGAGCCGTCCGGCGTCTACTTCGGGACGCAGAGCGGCTCGGTGTTCGCGTCGACCGACGCCGGAGAGAGCTGGACGGAAATCGCGCGCCAGCTTCCGCCGATCTTGTCGGTCGAAGCGGCGGACGGGTGATGGCCCGAGATCGCATGTTCGGGGCGTGGACTGGCCGCGGAGCTGTTGCGGCCCGTCCCAGGTGCGTCAGGCCGCGCAGCCAGACACGCGAGCTCGGGGCATCGACCGTCCAATGGTCGTAGTCCGGCTGCCCTCGCTGCTCGCGACGCAGGCGGGTGGGCAGAGACAGGTCGAGGTCGAGGCCGCGACGCTCGAGCAAGCGCTCCGCCAGCTGCCCGTCGCGGACCTCCTCCTCGACGAGAGCGGCGAGCTGCGGCGCCTCGTGAACGTCTACGTGGACGGCAAGGACGCGCGCGAGCTCGAGGGACTGCACACGCCTGTCGCCGACGCCGGAGAGGTGCGCGTCATCGCCGCCGTCGCGGGCGGCTAGAGGCTCTTCGGAATCTGAATCTCGCCGGCGAGGATCTCGCGCTCGACGTCCTCGAGCGCCCTCCGATCCTCGTCGTCGACGCCCGGCGCGAGCTTCCCGAGCCCCACGCCGTGCTCAGACAGGCCGAACGTGACGTTCAGGCCGCCCTTCCAGTTCCCGTCGATGACGGACCGGATCATGCGGAAGACGGCCTCGTCGACGCGCTTCATCGCACTCGTGAGGACGTGCGTGCCGAGGAACGACTGGTCGGCGTCGACGCCGATCCCCCAGACCTTGCGCTCCCGCGCGGCGTCGAGCGCACCGAGGCCGCAACCCCCGGCCACCTGGAAGACGACGCTCGAGCCCTGCGCGATCTGGTTCAGCGCGAGCTCCTTGCACTTCGCCTGGTCGTCCCAGTCGGACGAGTAGCCGTTGAGGGTTCGGACTTCGGGAAGCGCCGCCTTCGCGCCCGCCTGGTAGCCGGCGATGAAGCGGTCGACCGGCGGTTCCTTGAACCCCCCGACCGAGCTCACGACCGGCTCGGAGCCTTCCTTCACGGAACGCCCTGCGAGGACCCCGGCGAGATAGCCGGCCTGCTCCTCGCGGAAGAGGATCCCCACGACGTTCGCCGGCTTGTCCTTCAGCGTCGACTGGTCGACGTCGATGATCGCGAAACGGGAGTCCGGGAGGCTCTTCGCAGCGGAGTTGACGGCGTCGCCCTGCGCGAATCCGACGCCAATGACCAGGTCGAAGCCGTCCCGCGCCAGCGCGGTGTGGTTCGGAACGTAGTCCGATGCCGACCGTGACTGCGCGACGCGGATCTTGACGCCGAGCTCCTTCTCCGCCCGCTTGAGCCCCTCGTAGGCCAGTTGGTTGAAACCGCGGTCGTTCAGCTGTCCGACGTCGGTGACGAGCCCGATCTGGACGTCCGCATTGGCCGGCTCGCTGGTGGTGCCGCCGCCCGAGCCGTCGTCGTCCCCGCCACAGGCCGCGAGGACGAGCACGATTCCGGCTGCTGCAACGATCGAGCGGAGGTTTTCGCCTGATAGTCTCAAACCTGGTGGCGAAGTCTATCCGAGCCGCCCCTCTGCACGTCACGCTTGCCGTCGTCTTCCAGGTCCGCGAAGGCGCGCTCCAGGCGCTCATGTGGCAGCGAGGGCGGGATCCGTTCGCAGGCCGCTGGGCCCTGCCCGGCGGCTACCTCGAGGCAGGCCAGACGCTCGAGGAGTCGATCAGGCGCCAGCTTGCCGCCAAGGTGGACGTCCGGGAGGTGTCCCACCTCGAGCAGCTCGAGACCCGAAGCGATCCTGACCGCAATCCGCGGGATTGGGAGCTCGCGACCGCCTACCTGGGGCTGGTCCCGAGCGATGCAGACCCCGCCGTTCCGGACGACACCCGGTGGATGCCCGTCGACCGGCTCAGGCCGACGGCGTTCGACCACGGCGAGATTGTCCGCTCGGGCCTGGGGCGCCTGCGTGCGAAGCTCTCGTACACGAACGTCGGGTTCGCGCTCGCGCCGGACGAGTTCACGCTCTCGCAGCTGCGCGAGCACTACGCCGCCGCGCTCGGCCACGACGTCTCCGCGACGAACCTCCACCGAGTGCTCGTCCGGCGCGGCGTCCTCGAGCCGACAGGGAGGCGCCGCGAACCGGGCAGGACAGGAGGCCGCCCCGCGTCGCTCTTCCGCTTCCGCTCGCGAAAGCTCGAAGTCACCGACCCCTTCGCGGTGCTGCGACCCCCTAAGTTGCGGTGACGAACTGGTTGCGGCCGCTGCGCTTCGCGGCGTAGAGCGCCTCGTCCGCGCGCCCGACGAAATCGTCGGCGCTCTCGGTCTCGTCCCAGCAGGCGATGCCGGCCGAGACCGTCTCCCCGTCGGGCATCGCGGCCCTGAGCCGACCTACCAGTCGCTGGGCGTCGTCGATCGTGCAACCGGGGAGCAGGAGGCTGAACTCCTCGCCGCCGTAGCGGGCCAGCATGTCGCTCGCTCGGATCTGGGAGACCCACGCGGAAGCCGCCTGCTTGAGCAGCCGGTCGCCGGCCTGGTGCCCGCGGTCGTCGTTGAACTGCTTGAAGCGGTCGAGGTCGAGCATCGCCACGCAGACCGAGCGCGAGTCGCGGGCGGCGCGAGCGAGCTCGCGTGGAAGCTCCTCGTCCCAGGCACGCCGGTTCGGCAGCCCGGTCAGGTCGTCGGTGCGGGCGGTCTCCTGAAGCTGGACGAGCAGCCGCGCCCGGTCGAGCGCGATCGCCGCCTCGGCGGACAGCATCTGCATTCCGGACTCGACACCCTGCGAGAGGCACTTGACCGGCCTCGACCAACCGAGGACGAGCACCGCGACGGCACTCTCGTCGCGGATCACGGGCTCGAAGTGCATGGAGCGGACGCCGTGGCGCGCGCCCTGCGTTGCCTCGCGGAGGAAGACCGGCTTGCGGGTCAGGTAGGCGAGCCCGCCGCCCGCTTCCTTGCCGGCGCGCGGGATGCGCATGCCGGCAGCGGCGGCCAGTGCGAGGCGGCCGTCGGCGTTGGGCTCGAGCAGCTGGACCACGTCCGCACCGGCGATCGAGCGGGCCGAGACGCAGACGGCCTGGCGGACGGCGTCGGGGTCGGTACTGGCGCCGATCGCGCGCATCGCGACCGTGATCGCCTCGATGTTGGCGAGGGCGAGGCGTGTCTCCTGGGCGCGGGAGCGGAGCTCGGCGACGAGCGCCTGCACGCTGTAGCCGACAATGGGCGCGACGCAGATCCAGAGGATCGCTGTCCGCCACTCGGTGGACGGGTAGTCGGGAGCACCGAGCAGGAGGAGCGGCACGAAGAAAACCGCACCGAGCCCGGCGATCCCGATCGCGAGCTGGCCGCGCGTCCCGTAGAGCGCGAGCCAGAACACCGGGAGCATGGCGAGCACGGAGTAGCCGGAGAGCGCGCCACCCTGGCTCTCGCGAAGGAGTGCGACGACGACGAAGTACGACAGCGCCGGGACGACCTCCGCGAACGCAGGTAGCCGGTGCCAGGGAGCGAGCCAGACGGTGCCGAGGATCAACGCCGTGAGCGCGGAGGCGAGAGCGATCTCGGTGAGCCCGTCACCGGCGGGCGGCAACGGCAGCACGGCGATCGCGAGGATCATCACCCCGGCGAACGGCGCGGTCCGCCGCCCCAGTCCCGGGCGTGCGTACATGCCCCGCTTGACGGGGTTCTCGCCTGCGTTCGTCCGAGCCTTGAGGGGCAGGGAAAGACCGAGGCGGAGGGGGAATGCCGCAGTCCTCACGCAGGGACATCGTCGGATCGGCAGCCGGGGCGCACGATCCTTCGAAGGAGGGTCAATTCTCGGCTAGAGGAACAGCCAGACGAGCAGCATCGCGACGATCAGGATCCCGGCGACGACTGCGATGGTGCCGCCCACGCCGCCGATCAGGAGCAGCGGCGTCTTCTCGCTCTCGCCGCGCGCCGCCTCGCGCGCCTCGCGCTCGAGAGGGGCGTCGCTCTCGCGTCCGGGCTCGGTCACGTCCGGATCCTAGAGCCCACGGGCGTGCGAAGGTGCCAAGCCAATGCAGCTTCCGACCAGCCTCACGGAGATGTGGAAGCGCGAGCCCGAGTGGCTTGACGAGCTTCCCCGCGTCGTGCGTGAGCTCGCCGCCGCATGGGATCTCGCTCTCGAAGAGCCGATCGACACTCCGCACTCTCTCGTCGTGCCTGCCGGCGACGTCGTGCTCAAGGTGAACGCACCGTCGCACGTGGAGGCCGACCATGAAGCCGACGCGTTGGTGCGGTGGGACGGGCGCGGTGCAGTCCGGGTCGTGGCGCGAGCGGACGAGCACCGAGCGTTCCTCATCGAGCGCTGCCGTCCCGGGACGCGACTTTGGGATTCCGCCGACGATGAGCCGGCGGTCGTCGCCGAGCTCCTCCTCCGGCTGCGCGCGAAAGTCACCGAGCCGCATCCCTTCAGGCTCGCGGCCGACGAAGCCCTCCGGTGGGCCGAGGAGGTGCGGGCGCGCCACGCGCTCGGGGGGCGACCATTCGAGCAGTCGCTCGTCGACCTGGCCGTCGATGTCTTCGGCAGCGCCGACCCCGGCGCCACGGCACTGGTCAACCAGGATCTCCACGGCGGCAACATCCTCAGCGCGACGCGCGAGCCTTGGCTCGTGATCGACCCGAAGCCCCTCGTGGGTGAGCGCGATCTCGATGGAGTCGGCCCGCTTCGCAACGCCGCTTGGAACGGCGGTGCGCCCGCGGTGAGGCGCTGGCTGGACGTGCTGGCGGAGACGGGACTCGACCGCGAGCGGGTTCAGGCCTGGGGAGCGGCGCACGCGCTCGCCTGGGGCTGGGCCGACGGCGAGTGGTCGACCGAGTCGGTCGACGCCGCGCGCCTGATCGCCGCGGCCTAGGCGGGCGCCGCGTCGCTCTCGGCGGGGCTGGCATTCGGCCAGCCGGAGATCGCGGCGACCAGCAGGTCAGCGAGGTCCGAAGCCTGAGGGACGAGCCGTCCGGTGGTCGCGATGGAGAGGCGGAACGGCGGGAGGATGTCGCGTAGCGGCCGCACGGTCACTCCCGAGTGAGTCACCGAGGCGAAAAGCGCGGGGAGCACGGCCGCGCCCGCGCCTGCCCCGACGAGGCCGAGCGCCATCTCCGCGTCCGACGCGACAACGGGGGCCGCCACGTCGTCGGCGAAGGCGGTCCCGTCCGCCGTCGCGATCCGCGCGAGGCCGCCGAGATCCGACAGCGCGACCCGCTTCTGCCCCCGCGCGAGCGGAGAGGCGGACGGAATCGCCACCGCGTAGGAGCACGTCGCAGCCGGCCGCACCGCCACCGGAGGCGAAACGCCCCCCGAGCGGACGATGGCGAGATCGACCGCGCCGGTCTCGAGAAGCCGGAGCAGCCGATCGTCCTCGACCGCGCTCACGACCTCGACGACGACGCGGGGATGCCGGACGCGCATGGCGACGACGGCCTCGGAGAGATGCGGGAACGAGAACGGCGTCCCCACGCGCACGACGTGCCCGACGCCTGCCGCGGCGGCGGCGACGTCGGCCCGCGCAGCGGCCATCGCCTGCTCGACAGTGTCCTGCAGCCGCCGCAGGCGGGCGCCGACCTCCGTGAGCGCAAGGGGTCTCCCCCGCGAGGGTCGCTCCAGGACGGGGTGCCCGACCGCGCGCTCGAGTGCCGCAATCTGCTGGCTGATCGCCGACTGCGTGTAGCCGAGCTTGCGTGCCGCCCGCCGGAAGCTCCCCTCGTCCACGACGACGGCGAGCGCTTCGAGGTGGCGGAGCTCGATGCCCGGCCAGCGCTTCAGCTGCTGCACGGCACTCCCGGGTCCAGCCGGATGCTGCAGCAATCGCGAGTGGGGCGCGCGGGGGTCGAACGGCCCATCCGTTAACCGTTGACGGCTAACACCGATATTGGTTTGCAGATCCGGTGATTACCCCCGCTGAACGGGCAATTCCGGTCGGTGATTCCTGTCTAACAACCGACATTTTGAGCCGTTTGAGGGGTCGGAGTGCCGAAAGAGGCGCTCGGAGCCGGACAGGCGGATTGTCCGGCTCTCAATCCGCGAAAGGAGTCTCAGTGCATAGACGACTCACGCTCTCGGTGGCGATGCTGCTCGTCGGCGCCGGGCTGCTCGCGGCGTCCGCGGTAGCGGGCCCCTCGAGTAGCGCCGGGCCACAGGCATCGGACGCCGGGAAGGCACGGGTCGGCGGGACGCTCAAGCACAGCCTGACAGTCGACATCGACTACGTCGATCCGGCTCTCTGGTACTACGTGCCGTCCTGGACGATCGGGTACGCGACGAGCGCGATGCTCCTGAACTACCCGCATGCGCCCGCCCCGAGAGGGTCGCGGCTCACGCCCGAGGTGGCTCAGGGCTTCCCTCGCATCTCGCGTAACGGGCTTGTCTACACGTTCAAGCTCAAGAGCACCTACCGGCTCAGCAACGGGCAGCGTGTCAACGCGCAGAGCTTCGCCCGCGCGCTGAACCGGGCCCTGAACCGGCGGATGAGCTCGCCGGCGCAGCCGTTCATCGAGGACATCGTCGGCGCCGAGGCAGTCATCGCCGGCCGCGCTCAGCGGGCCAGCGGGATCGTGGCGAGTGGCAATACGCTCACGCTCCGCATGACGAAGCGGTCTCCGGACCTCCTCGCCCGCCTGGCGATGCCGTTCTTCGCCGCTCAGGAGACCCTGCCGATCAACCCGGAGGGCGTCAGTGCTCCGGTGCACAGCGCAGGCCCGTACTACATCAAGGAGTGGACGAAGAACCGGCGCGTCATCCTCGAGCGGAACCGCTTCTATCGCGGTCCCGTCCGCGGCAACGTCAACCGCATCGAGGTCGACATCGGGCTCCCGCTCGAGACGATCAAGCTGAACATCGACCGCGGTGTAGTGGACATGGGTGACCTCCCGCCGGCAGCGCATGCCGAGCTGGGTCGCCGCTACGGCGTCAAGAAGCAGTCGCCGGGCCGCTACTTCGCGAACCCCGCACCGACGATCCTCTACCTGGCGATGAACCACGATCGCCGGCTGTTCGGCGGCGGCGGGAACGGCAACGTGCGGCTGAAGAAGGCCGTCAACTTCGCGGTCGACCGGCAGGCCGTGCTCGCACAGGGCGGGGCGTACGCCGGCGTCACGAACGACCAGTACATGCCGCCGACGATGCGCGGCTTCCGGAACCTCGCCATCTACCCGCGGCGGCCCAACCTGAGCCAGGCTCGCAGCCTCGCTTCGGGCCAGACTCGCGGCGGTGACGGCGTGTTCTACTGCGCCAACCGGGCTCCGTCCCCCGCGCGGTGTCAGGTCGTCCAGGCGAACCTGCGGAACATCGGCTTGAACATGGACATCAAGCTGTTCCCGCGGGCGACCCAGTTCGAGCTGGCCGGCCGCAAGGGCGAGCCGTTCGACATGACGCTCGAGGGTTGGCACATGGACTACTTCGATCCGTACGACTTCATCTTCCTGGTCGACGGAACGACGATCCGGCCCGCCAACAACGTGAACTTCTCGTACTTCAACTCGCCGTCCTTCAACCGCAAGATCACACGGGCGAAGACGCTCGTCGGCGTCCAGAGGTACCAGGCGTTCTCGAACCTCGACCACGACCTGGTTCGCAACGGTGCGCCGCTGGCCACCTACGCGAGCCCGAACGACCGGCATTACGTCTCCGCGCGGACTGGGTGCTACCACTATCACCCGGTCTTCACGTGGGACTACGCCGCGCTCTGCCTCAACCGCTAGCGGACGAAGCGGAAGAGCAGACGAGGAAGGGCGGCCCGCACGGGCCGCCCTTCTGTTTCTCGAGAACGACCGCTAACGTCCGCCGGCCATGGACAGGACCTTCGCACTCTCCGACGGACGGACCCTGGGCTATGCCCAGTGGGGCTCGTCCGACGGCGCACCAGTGCTCGGCTTCCACGGAACGAGCCTCTCCCGACTCGCGCACGTCGGCGACGACGCGCCACGCGCGGCCGGCGTGCGGCTGATCCTCGTCGACCGGCCAGGCTACGGGCTCTCCGACCTCCACCCCGGGCGGACACTGCTCGACTGGCCGCGTGACATCGCAGAGCTCGCGGACGGCCTCGGCATCGACCACTTCGCCGTCTTCGGAATGTCCGGCGGGGGCCCGCACGCGGCGTCCTGTGCCTACGCCCTCCCCGATCGCGTCTCGGCCCTCGGACTGGTCAGCTCGCCGGCGCCGGTCTGGGACCGGCCCGAGCTGCGCTTCTCGGCTCCGCCCCACCGCCAGCCGATGATCGAGCTCGCCGAGCGTGACCCGGACCTCGTTGCCCGCCAGCTGATCGAGGACTGCCGCGCCGAGCTCGAGCGGATAGCCGTCGACTCGCGCAACGGCGCGAAGGGCGGCGGCCCCGCGGCCGACCAGGAGATCCTGGCCGACCCGGAGGTCCGCGACAGGTTCGAGGCCGCGACGCTCGAGACCGTCGCGCGCGGACCCGCGGGATACGCGCACGACCTCTTCCTCCTCTACGTCGCGCCGTGGGGGTTCCCGCCCGAAGAGATCGACGTCACGACCCAGATCTGGCACGGCGACGAGGACGCGGCGGTCTCCCCGAGGATCGCCGACTTCTTCGCGGAGACGATCCCGGGCAGCCGGCTGCACATGCTTCCCGGAGCCGGCCACCTCCTGCTCTGGTCGCACGCGGAGGACATCCTCCACTCGCTTGCCGCTTAGACTCGCGGCACGGCACGCACGCACCTGATCGGGCTGCTCCTCGCGACCGAGGAGGACTGGCCGAGGGCCTTCGAGACGCTGCTCGCCAGGCTCGGCCCGGTGCGCTGGCACGGCGAGACCCACGAGTTCCGGACAGAGCGCATCGTCCACGAGCCGTTCGACCTTCGCTACCAGCCGCGCCATGCCCTGATCATCGACCGACTCGCCTGGTGGTACGAGGTGCCGCGCGAGTGGCTGAAGAAGCTCGCGCTAATGGACGAGGTTTACCTCTTGAACAACCCGTTCACGTTCCAGGCGATGGAGAAGCACTCGGCCTACTGCGCGATGATGCGGCTCGGGATCAAGGTGCCGAACACCTGGCTGATCCCGCACAAGCTCCCGCCGGACAACCCGCGCTACGTGCCGATGGCGGAGCGCTACAGCCCTGAATTCGACCTCGATTTCGTCGCCGAGCAGGTCGGCTATCCGCTGTACATGAAGCCGTTCGACGGCGGGATGTGGGTCGGCGTGACGCGGATCGGTTCGAGCGAGGAGCTCCACCGGAGCTACGACGAGTCGGGCGAGCGGCTGATGCACCTCCAGGCCGCCGTGGACGACTTCGACGTCTTCACCCGCAGCCTCTCGATCGGGCCGCAGACGAAGGTGATGCAGTACGACCCGTCGGCCGACGGCCACTACCGCTACTCCGTCGGCGACGACTTCGTCCCGCCGGAGCAGATGCGCGAGGTCGAGACGATCGGCAAGCTCGTCAACGCCTTCTTCCGTTGGGAGTTCAACTCGTGCGAGGTGATCGTGAAGGACGGCGAAGCGCATCCGATCGACTACGCGAACGCCTCACCGGACATGGCGCTCGTCAGCCTCCACTACTACTTCCCGT
>DATFOC010000055.1:0-48676 GCA_035265935.1 Gaiellaceae bacterium | reverse complement strand
GGCTCCAAGCTTACGTCCGAACCAGCTGGCCGACACGACGTCTTACCCCGCGTGGACGACGTGCGCGCGCTGCGCGGGCAGGGACGGTGGGACAAGGCCCTCGAGCTGACAGACGATCCGTTCGAGCGCGCCGACCTCCTGAACGAGCAGGCGCTCTTCAGCGGCTCGGCCGAAGCGAGAGAGGCCGCGGGAAGGGAGCTGATGCGGGCGGAGGCGCGGTTGCTCCAGGAGCAGGGCCGAATCCTGCATGCGAAGTTCCTAGTCGACTGGGAGGAGGATCCACGCGAGTCCGAGCTCTTCGTGCGCTCGCTCGAGCTAGCGCACGAGGCGGGCGACAAGCGGCTCGAGAGCTGGGGCCGCTTCTGGATCGGGCTCGTCCACCAGGTCGTCCGGGGCGATCACGATTCGGCGCTTCCCCACTTCGAGGCTGCCTATGAGTGGGCGAAGGCCAACGGGGAGACGCTGCTTCAGTCCTACGCGATCCGGCATCTCGGCGTCGCCTGGTACGAGCAGGGCCGTAAGGCCGACGGCTTGCAGGCGCTTGAGCAGTCCGTGGAGATCCGGCGCCAGGAGGGCTTCCTCCCCGGCGTCGCGGCCGGGCTGCTCACGCTCGGCGAGATCGCGGTCGAGGAAGGTCGGCCTGCCGATGCGCGACGGCTGCTCGCCGAAGGGAAGGAAGCCGCCGACACGTCGGGCGCGACCACGTTCGGCCGCCGCATCGACGCGGCGCTAGGGGAGCTGCAGGACTGAGACCTGCAACACCCTGCCGTGGCCGAACGTGAAGTCGGTCACGCGACTGCCACGTGCGCCGGTGCCGAGCCGGCAGCGCCGGAAGGTCCCAGTCTGGGCGCATTGCGCCTGCGGGAAGGTTGCTCGCACCTCTGACTCGGTCGAGTCGACGCCGAGCCCGTTCGCGAGCCGCTCGGTGCTGCGGGTCGTCGTCACTTCGACGACGCGGCGGCTGCGAAAGCCGACCCAGACGCGGGCGTAGTACCAGCGCATTCGGCTCTTTCCGACCGGGCGGCCGAGCTTGGCGGCGACCTGCGTCGGGGTCATCCCGAGGGTAATCCCGGACATGCCCCGGGCGGGCTTGATCGTGGCGGTGGCGGAGGCCGCGAGGATCAGGGCGGCCAGCGCCGCAGCGGCGAGGCAGCGCATCTGGTGCTGATCGGCGCAAGCCGCGCCGACCCCGATCCCTGGTTAGGAGGATTCGAGCAGCTCGACGCCCGAACCGGGATGCATGGCTTCCCAGACCCTGAGGTAGAGCGAGACCTCCATGCGGGCCTGCTGGTCGTCGTACGCCCGAGGAACCTCCACCTGGACCGCAATGCCCTCGGCGTGAGCCTGGACGTCGCCGACGTCAGCGATGCAATCGGCACGCCGGAGGAAGCCGAGGAGCTCCTCGGCCAGACCGGGATCACTGATCCGCACGCGCATCACTCTCACTCTCTGTGACGTGCCCGAAAGGCACAAGTCCGGACCTTCAGAGTCCGATCGCATGGATAGGCTGATTTCCGTGGCGCTGCTGACGTCGCAGGTCGAACGCGAGTCCGAGTCTTTCGCGCAGCGCCGCGACCGGATGGAGGCACTCGTCGCCCAGCTGCGCGAGCGCACCGGTCAGGTCGGGCGCGGCGGCGGCGAGAAGGCCGTCGAGCGCCACCGGTCGCGCGGAAAGATGACCGCGCGCGAGCGGGTCGACCGGCTCGTCGACCCCGGCACCGCCTTCCTCGAGCTCAGCGCGCTCGCAGCCTGGGACCTCTACGAGGGCCAGGCACCCGGCGCGGGAATCATCACCGGGATCGGCGTCATCGAGGGACAGGAGTGCGTGATCGTCGCGAACGACGCCACCGTCAAGGGAGGCACGTACTTCCCGATGACGGTGAAGAAACACCTGCGCGCCCAGGAGATCGCTGAGCAGAACAACCTGCCTTGCGTCTACCTCGTGGACTCGGGCGGTGCCTTTCTCCCGCTCCAGGACGAGGTCTTCCCCGACCGCGAGCACTTCGGGCGGATCTTCTTCAACCAGGCGCGCATGTCCACGAAGGGGATCCCGCAGATCGCGGCGGTGATGGGCTCGTGCACCGCCGGCGGCGCCTACGTGCCTGCGATGAGCGACGAGACGATCATCGTCCGCGGGACCGGGACGATCTTCATCGGCGGCCCCCCGCTCGTGAAGGCGGCGACAGGCCAGGAGGTCTCGGCGGAGGAGCTCGGCGGCGCCGACGTCCACACCCGGCGCTCGGGCGTGGCGGACCACTACGCGACGAGCGACGAGCACGCGTTGGCGATCGTCCGCTCGGTCGTGCGGAACCTGCACCGGCGGAAGGAGGCCCCGTGGGACGTGGCTCCTGCGGAGCGGCCCGTCGCCGACCCGTCCGAGCTGTACGGGCTGATCCCCCAGGACTTCCGCCAGCAGGTCGATCCGCGCGAGCTGATCGCTCGGATCGCCGATGGGAGCCGGTTCCACGAGTTCAAGGAGAACTACGGCGAGACGCTCGTGTGCGGCTTCGCCCGGATCGAGGGCTTTCCGGTCGGGGTCCTCGCCAACAACGGCGTGCTCTTCGCGGAGTCGTCGCAGAAAGGCGCGCACTTCATCGAGCTCGCATGCAAGCGGCGGGTGCCGCTCGTCTACCTGCAGAACATCACCGGGTTCATGGTCGGCGTCGAATACGAGACCGGAGGCATCGCCAGGGACGGCGCCAAGCTCGTCATGGCAACTGCCTGCGCGGAGGTACCGAAGTTCACCGTCGTGACGGGTGGCTCGTTCGGCGCCGGCAACTACGCGATGTGCGGGCGGGCCTACGGGCCACGGCAGCTCTGGATGTGGCCGAATGCGCGGATCTCCGTCATGGGCGGCGAGCAGGCGGCGACCGTGCTGACGATGGTCGGCGACGCGGACCCCGACGGGATCCGGGCAAAGTACGAGGCCGAGGGCAACCCGTACTACTCGACGGCGCGACTGTGGGACGACGGGATCATCGACCCACTCGACACGCGCCGGGTGCTGGCCCTCGGGATCTCGGCAGCGCTGAACGCGCCGATCCCGGAGACCCAGTTCGGCATCTTTCGCATGTGAACGGGCGACAGGAGCTCGAGCAAGCGTTCGCGTACGACCGGGAGGGCTTGGAGGCCGAGGCGATCCCGCACTACGAACGGGCGATCGCGGCCGGGCTCGACGACGAGCAGCTCGCCACGGCGATGCTCGGGCTTGGGAGCTCGCTGAGGAATGTCGAGCGGTTCGACGAGTCGGTCACGGTGCTCGAGGACGCCGTCGCTCGCTTCCCCGACCACCACTCGCTGCCGGTCTTCCTCGCGTTCTCCCTGTGGTCGGCCGGGCGCGCGAACGAGGCGCTGGCACTGCTGGCACGGCGGCTCGGGCACGGGTCGGGCTACGAGCGGGCAATCGGCGAATACGCGGACGACATCGCACGTTCAAGAGGCTGATGGCCTACACGTACGTCGACGTCGACACCCTCGAGGGCGAGGGCCCCGGCGGCATGGTCAGGAAGACTCGCCGGGCGACTGGAGCCCGGGCCTTCGGGTTCAACTACTTCACGCTTCCGCCCGGCGCCGAAGGCCGGGAGCATCACCACGTCGACTCGAACATGGAGGAGGTCTACTTCGTCGTCCGCGGCGGAGGGACGATGCGGATCAACGGCGACGAGATCGAGCTCAAGCCGGGACGCTTCGTCCGCGTCGATCCAGGCTCCACGCGGATTCCTGTCGCAGGCGCCGACGGCCTCGAGTTCGTGACGTTCGGCGCGCCGCTCGATGGTGGGTACGAGCCGCCCGACTGGGGTTGAGTGCCTCTAGTCTCACTCCATGCACACGATCGAACTGAACGACGAGGAGCTGCGGCTCGTGCGCAACGCGCTGCAATCGTTCCTCGAGGACTTCGGCCATAACGAGGCCGACGTCCTGCGCAGCATCAAACAGGTGCTGGCAAAGCTGCCGCAGCCGACCTAGCGCCTCTCCAGGCAATGTACGCCGGAGCCTGGCCCGCGATCACGCTGCGCCAGAGCCGACCCTCCTCCTCGCCAAGGCTGTCCAGCCTTGCCTCGTCGGACTGCGCGCTCTGGCTTGGTGCCCACGACCCAGAAACGGGGCAGCATCACCTGAAGAGGCACTAGTCTCTCCCGGTGCGCCTCTTCCGCCGGAGGTCCGACGTCAGGCTTCACGAGATCGGCGAAGCCGAGGCGTATGGGCGCTCATACGGCGACCAGACGGGGCTGGTGAAGGTCGTGAAGGCCGAGCCGCGGCGGCCGCGCTACCAGCTGAAGGTGAGCGGCGAGGCGCTGCGGGACGCCTTCCTCGACCGGTTGAACCGCCGAGAGCCGGCCGACCGTCCCGACCAGGACGAGTGATCGTCCGCCTCGTCCTCTGGAACCTCGCTGACTCGCAGATGACGATCGAGGAGTTGCGCCGCTACCTCGTGGACGAGTCGGTCGACGAGTTCGAGCAGGTCGAGGGCCTGCGGCTGAAGCTCTGGCTGTCCGACGAGACAACCGAGCGCTGGGGTGCGGTCTACGTCTGGGAGACGCTCGAGGCCGCGCGGCAGGATCTCCCCGGCCGGGCGCGCGAGCTGATCGGCAAGGAGCCCGACATCGCCGAGGACTTCGACATCGAGGCGACGATCGAGGGCCGGTTCGACGTCGAGGAGCTGTCCCGCCTAGGCCTCGCCTTCGAGAGCTGACCTGTCCGCCGGGACATGACGAGTGTCTGGCACTCGTCGTGTCTCAGAGGACGAGGGTCTCAGGGAAGATCTCGTCGCCGGAGAAGCGCTCGAGCCGGTACGGCGTCAGGTCGAAGGTCGGTTCGCCGTCGAGGAGCTCCTCCGCGACCGCCTTGCCGACGGCCGGAGCCTGCATGAAGCCGTGGCCCGAGAACCCGCACGCGGCGTAGACGCTGTCCGTGACCCAGCCGATGACCGGATGCGCGTCGGGCGTCATGTCGTAGAGGCCGGCCCAGGAGCGCGCGACTGCCACGCCAGCGGCAGAGGGATACCGGGCGACGAGCCGGCCGAGCCAGTCCTCCACCAGTCCTTCGTCGACCTGCGCGTCCGTGCCCCAGCGCAGCTGTGACTCGCCCATCGCCAGCCGGAGCCCACCGTGGACCCGGCGGAAATGGAAGCCGGACTCCGCCTCGACGACCATCGGGAGATCCTCCGGCAGGCCGTCAACCCGACGCGTGTCTGTGAGTTGCCGAACAAGCGGCCGAACGGGGACGTCGACGAGCTGGGGCGAGGCCGCACCGCAGGCGACCACGAGCACATCCGTGTCGAGGTCGCGCGCGTCCGTGAACTCGCGCAGCTCGACTCCACGCTTTCTGGCCTCGTTGACCAGGTGGCGGGTGACCGCCATGGGGTCAGCGATGCCGTCCTCGCGGCAGATCACCGCGGCGCGGACGTCGTCGACGCGCAGGCCGGCGACGGAACCTGGATCGACGTCCTCCACCGGGACCCCCAACTCTCGCTGGAGACCCGCCCGTCGTCCGAGCTCGGCCGCCCCCTCCTCCGTCGTCGCCAGGAAGAGGTAGCCGACCTGCTCGAAGAGCGGCGGTTCCAGCCCGGCGAAGAACCGCGCGCTGGCCTGGGCAAGCCGTACCTCCGGCGCGGTCGAGAACTGCTGCCTGACCCCGCCCATCGCCTTGCCCGTCGCGCCCGACGCCACCTCCGCGCGGTCGCAGAGCACGATTCGGTTCTCCGCGCCACGCAGGGCGAGGTGATAGGCGATGCTCGCCCCGATCGCGCCGGCGCCGGCTACGACGATTCGAGCCACTGCTCCACCTCCGCGCGCTCCTCCGGGGTCAGACCTCGTAACGGCGGACGCACGACTTCCTGGATGGGGACTCCCCGAAGAGCGATCACTGTTTTCAACGCCGCCTGGAACGGGAAGCGCTCCAGAAACACACGCTTCGAGGGATCCCCTCCCTCCGGAAAAGCGGCCGCGAGGCCGGAGACGCTTCCGGCGGCCCCCCGCTCGACCCCGGCGTCGACGAGCGACTCCGCGCCGATGAACACGTCGAGCCCCTCGAGGAGGTACGGCTCGACCGCTTCGAGCGGCTGGTTCGAGACCTTGAGCCCCGCGACCCGGTCGCCGAGCCGCTCGACCACCGGCAGCGGGATCGAGTAGCCCGCGCGCCCCTTGAACTCGTAGAGGTAGAAGGGAAGCGGGCCGCTCGCCTCCGCGGCCGCGGCGAAGTGCCGGTAGAGCGCTTCCTCGTCGTAGGCGAAGTACGGCGGGCCGATGACCGCGACCGCGTCGGCGCCGCGGTCGGCCGCGTGAGCCGCGAGCTCGACGGTGTCGGCCGTCGTCTGGGCGCCCGCGTGGATTGCTACCTGAAGCCGGCCTCGCCCTGCGTCGATGAAGCGCTCGGCGACCCGCTTGCGCTCGTCGACCGAGAGGAGAATCCCCTCTCCGGTCGTCCCGAGGGCGAGGATGCCGTCGAGCCGACCCGGCCGGGCAAGGAAATCGACGTAAGGCTCGACGGCGTCTTCGTCGAGCGCGGCGCCGCCCTCACTGAGCGGCGTGACCACCGCCGCAAGCGAGCCTGTCAGCATCCCGCGACTTTAAAGTCCGGCCCGATGGCGGGGCTGCGAGTGGAGCGCGACGGGCCGATCCTGCGGGTGACGCTCGCGAAGCCCGACCGCCGCAACGCCTTCGACGCCGAGATGATCGCCGAGCTGGACGAAGCATTCAGGGACGTGGGAGATGCGCGCGTCGTTCTCCTCTCGGGCGAAGGAGAGAGCTTCTGCGCAGGCGCCGACATCGAGTGGCAGCGATCGGCGATCGACCTCTCCTTCGACGAGAACGTCGAGGACGCGATGCGGCTCTTCGCGATGATGCAGGCGATCGACGGGTCCCCCGCTCCGGTGGTCGCGCGGATCCAGGGCTACGCGCTCGGTGGCGGCTCGGGCCTCGCCGCCGCGGCGGACGTCGCGATCGCAGCAGAGGACGCCGTCTTCGGGTTCTCCGAGGTCAAGCTCGGGATCATCCCGGCAGTGATCTCGCCGTTCGTCCTCCCGAACATCGGAGAGGGCGCTGCGCGGCGTTACTTCCTGACCGGAGAGCGCTTCGACGCGCGGGCGGCGCTTCGGATCGGTCTCGTCAGCGAGGTGGCCGACGACCTCGACGGCGCCGTCGACCGGGTTGTCGGCGAGCTCCTGACGTCAGGGCCGCAGGCGGCACGCGAGGCCAAGCGCCTGGTCCGCACCCGGCCTCAGGGCGAGGAGACTGCGCAGTGGGCGGCACGGATGCGCGCGAGCGACGAGGGCCAGGAAGGCCTGCGCGCCTTCCTGGAGGGACGAAAAGCCGACTGGCCGGACTAGGAGGGCTTGGCGAAATGGTCTATGCCGTCGGAAGCGCGCTGCTCGTCCCGAAGCGGCGTCCTCAGTCGCCTCCGTATCAGCTTGATACCTGCGTCCTTGCCTCAGAACGACCATCGCATTCCGACGACGAGCAACGTTCCACCAAGCCCTCCTAACGCCCGTGAGGCGCCTCCTGCTGCTCGTCGGCGGCATCGTCTTCGTCGACACGATGTTCTTCGCGGCGCTGACGCCGCTTCTACCGGAGTACCGGGAAGAATTCGATCTCTCGAAGGCCGGCGCCGGGCTGCTCGCCGGCGCCTACCCGCTCGGTGCGCTCGTCGGCAGCCTGCCCGGCGGGATCGCGACCGCACGGTTCGGCGCTCGGGCGACGGCGATCGCCGGCTTGCTGACAATCGCGGTGACGACCTTCGTGTTCGCGACCGGCGACTCGATCGTCCTGTTGGACGTCTCCCGCTTCGTCCAGGGGTTCGGGAGCGCGCTCGCGTGGACCGCGGGCCTCGCCTGGCTCGTCGGCGAGGCCCCCGCCGAGCGCCGTGGACAGACGATCGGGACAGCGATGGCCGCGGCGATCGTCGGGGCCCTCTTCGGACCAGTGCTCGGCGGAATCGCCTCGGTCGTCGGCCAGGGGCCGGCGTTCGGTGCGGCCGGCCTGATCGCTGTCGGCCTCGCGGTCTGGGCCGCCCTCACCCATGCGCCCCCTCCGACCTCGCCCCAGCCACTCTCAGTCCTGGTTCACGCTCTGCAGAACCGGCGGGTTGCCCTCAGCATCTGGTTCGTCGTCCTCCCCGCGCTCCTGTTCGGGACGCTCGGCGTCCTTGCACCGTTGCGGCTCGAGGAGCTCGGCTTCGCCGCGGTCGCGATCGGGGTTCTGTGGCTCTGCACCGCCGCCCTCGAGGCGATCGTGAACCCCGTGATCGGTCGCGTGTCGGATCGCATCGGCCGCTTCGGACCGATGCGCGCGTCCGTCTTCCTGTCCGCGATCGTGGCCGCGTTGCTGCC
The DNA here is from genome assembly GCA_035265935.1 of Gaiellaceae bacterium. Classification (GTDB taxonomy): domain Bacteria; phylum Actinomycetota; class Thermoleophilia; order Gaiellales; family Gaiellaceae; genus JACDAN01. Next base: position 40,350 of record DATFOC010000055.1, on the reverse strand, counting down.
CTGGCCCGACAGGAGCTGGCTGCTGGCCGGGCTGGTCGTGGCCGGAGGCCTCGCTTTCGGCAGCTTCTGGACGCCCGCGATGGCGCTCCTCTCGGACGAGGCGGAGGCCCGCGGGCTCGGGTACGGGTACGCGTTCGCGCTCATCAGTCTCGCCTGGGCTCCCGGGCAGGCACTTGGCTCGTCCGGGGGCGGCGCCCTGGCTGAGGTGACGTCCGATGCGATCCCCTACCTGCTCCTCTCCGGCGCGTGCCTGATTACGTTCGTGATGCTTTGGCCGTCCAGAAGCTCCTCGTAGCGAACCGCGGCGAGATCGCACTGCGGATCTTCCGCGCGTGCCGCGAGTTGGGGATCGAGCCCGTCGCCGTCGTCGCTCCGGATGACCATGGGTCGCTGCATGCGCGTTCCGCCGGCGAGCCGGTCGAGATCCGCAGCTATCTCGACTCGGAGGAGCACATCCGGGCCGCCAAGGAGTCCGGCGCCGACGCGATCCACCCCGGCTACGGGTTCCTGGCCGAGAACACAGATTTCGCCGAGGCCGTCGACGCCGCGGGCCTCGTATTCGTCGGCCCGAGCCCCGAAGCGCTCCGGTTGGGCGGCGACAAGCTCGAGGCCAAGCGGATCGCGGCCGAGGCCGGTGTCCCCGTGGTGCCTACCGGCGGGCCCGAAGAGGTCGGCTTCCCGCTGATCGTCAAAGCGGCGGCCGGCGGAGGCGGGCGCGGGATGCGGGTCGTCCGCGAGCGATCCGAGCTCGAGGAAGCGCTCGAGGCCGCAAAGCGGGAGGCTAAAGCCGCGTTCGGCGACGACAGAGTCTTCTGCGAGCGCTACGTCGAGCGGCCGCGCCACGTCGAGATCCAGCTGCTCGGCGACGGCGAGCGTGTGATCGCGCTCGGCGAGCGCGAGTGCTCGATCCAGCGACGCCATCAGAAGGTGCTCGAGGAATCTCCCTCCACCGCGCTCGACCTCGGGTTGCGCAAGGAGATGAGCGACGCCGCCATCCGGTTCGGGGAGGCGATCGGCTACGCGAGTGCAGGCACTGCCGAATTCATGCTCGCGGGGCGCGACTTCTTCCTCCTGGAGCTGAACGGCCGGATCCAGGTCGAGCATCCGATCACCGAGCTCGTGACGGGGGTCGACCTCGTCGCGGCTCAGCTCAGAATCGCGGGCGGCGAGCCTCTGGAGTCAAGTAACAGTCTGTTACAAGCCCGGACGGGCGCTCCGGGAGCGGCGCCGGAGGCAAGTAACAGTCTGTTACTAAGCGGTCACGCGGTCGAGGTGCGGCTCTACGCCGAGGACCCGCGGACGTTCCTCCCCCAGGCTGGGCGGCTCGAGCGGCTCCGCCTTCCGACCGGCATCCGCGTCGACGCCGGGGTCGAGGAAGGCGACGAAATCGGCGTGGTCTACGACCCGATGATCGCGAAGCTGATCGCACACGGCCCGACGCGAGCAGAGGCGCTCGCGCGGCTCGCGGACGCGCTCGCCGAGACCGAGGTCGGCGGGGTGACGACGAACCTCCCGTTCCTCCGCTGGCTCGTCGCGCACCCGGCCGTGCAGGCAGGGCGGACGACGACCGCGTTCCTGACCGACTATCCGCCGCTCTCGGAGCCGCCCCTGCGGATGCCCACCGGCCCGTGGGACGGGGCGTGGCGGCTGAACCTGCCGCCGCCTCCACCCCACTCGCCGCCCGACGTCGACGAGGCCGCCCACGCGACCGGCTCAGGCGGCGCCGTCGAGAGCTCGATCACCGCGCCGATGCCGGGCACCGTGATCCGGGTCCTGGCGAAGCAGGGCGACCACGTCGCACATCGCCAGCCGCTGCTCGTCCTCGAGGCGATGAAGATGGAAACGCCGCTCGCCTCGCCCTACGACGCCACGGTCAAGGCCGTGCACGTCCAGGAGGGCGACCGCGTCGCAGGCGGCGCGCTCCTCGTCGAGCTGGAGGAATAGCCAGGTCCTCCGGTGCTCAGAACAGGCGCGAGAGCTTCATCGCCGCACCCATGTCGCCGCGGACCTTGAGCTTCCCGGTCATGTAGGCCGTGGTCGCGTTCAGGTCGCCGGACGCGATCTGCTGAAAGGTCTCCTCCGAGGCGGCGATCGTTGCGTCGGCGTCGCCTCCACCCTCGGCCACCTTGACCGTCCCGTCGTCCACGTCGACCCTCCACGTGCCTGCGCCGTCGATCTCGAAGACGTAGGAGTTCGTCATCCCCGACGTCTTGGACGGATCGAGCCTGCCCTCGAGGCCCTCGAAAAACTCGCGTGCACTCGTCATGCGGCGGCGAGCCTACACCACCGGCTCGGGAGCAAGCTTGCGCCTACCGCCACCGCGCGGCGACGGCAGCAGAAGCGCGAGCGGAATCGCGAGCGCCGGGACTGTGGCGCTCACATACAGCGCCGCCTCGAGGTCGACGGCGTCGGCAACAGCGCCGAGGGCGGCCGCCGCGACGCCTCCCAGTCCGATCGCGAAGCCGATCGAGATCCCTGACGCGAGCCCGAGACGGTTCGGCATGTATTCCTGCGTCATCACCTGGATCAGGCCGAACGTGCCAACGACGCACACGCCGACGAGGGCCAGCGCCACCACGCCGACCGTCCCGCCGAGCGCGACGTATACGAGTGTGAGCGGCGGGACGCTGACGACACTGGCCAGCAGCACCGGCCGTCGCCCGATGCGATCGGCGAGTGGTCCTACGGCCAGCGTCCCCGCGCCGCCTGCGAAGAGCATCAGCGCGAGCAGGTTGCTGCCGTAGCTCTCCGAGCGTCCGAGCTCCACTGCCCAGAGAGGTACGAACGTAAGCAGCCCGAACCAGCCGACGGTCCGAGCGGTGACGACGCCGAGGAGGAGCGCGAACGCTCCGAGGCGGTCCTCGCCGACACGCATCTGCCCGGTTCGCCGCTCCGGCGCGAAACTCTGGAGGTAGCGCAGCGAGCGCAGCAGCAAGACCGCGACAACGACGGAGGGCAGCGCCAGCAGGAGGCCGCCCCAGCGTCCGAGGAGGAGCATCACCGGCGCGGCCGAGACGGCACCGAGCGCGACACCGAGGTTCCCGCCGATCGAGAAGAGCGACATGCCGCTCGCCTTGCGGTGGCCGCTTACGTACGACGCAAACTTGGTTCCCTCGGGGTGATACGCCGCCGTCCCGAGCCCGGAGACGACGACGAACAGGACGCACACCGAGTAGGACCCGGAGACCGCGGCGAGCGCCATGCCCGACCCGGCCAGAAGGACGCCCGTGGGCAGCAGCCAAACGGCGCCGCGCCGGTCGGACCAGTGGCCGAAAATCGGCTGCACGAGCGAGGACGCGGCGGCCGAGGCGAAGACCAGGCCGCCAGCCTGAAGGTAGCTCAGATCGAAGCGCGAGACGAGAAACGGGAGGAGCGCCGGCAAGACGCCGTTCGCGAAGTCGGTCGCGAGGTGCCCGGCGGAGAGGGCCGCGATCGCCTTTCTGTCCACCTCGCGCCGCACCCCCGCAGGCTAGCCATCCCTCGAAAGGGGGACGCCTGTGCGTCGGTCCAGCGCTTCAGTGAGCCGAGAGGACGACCTGCGGAAGAGCTGAGGAGGCCAATCGCGATGGAGTTGTTCAGCAGGCTGGCTCGCATCAGCCTGCTCTGGAAGTTCGCGCTCGTCAATCTGATCCCGATCCTGCTGCTCGGGCTGGTCCTCCAGCACTACCTCTCGAGCCGGGTCTCGGAGCGTGCGATCGCTGACGCGACGAGGCATGCGCTCTCGATCTCGCGCTCCGAGGTCGAGCGCTTCATCTCCGAGCACGACCTGCGCTACGGCCTCACGCAGTCCGAGATCCTGGCGCTCGACGAGACGCTCAACCGGCCTGAGAATCGGGAGCACGTCCAGGGAATCACGATCTGGAATCGCTCGCTGAAGGTCGTCTACTCACCAAGGCGGAGCGAGATCGACCGCCGGGTGCCGCTGTCGAACGACGTCAGCCTCGCGCTGAGCGGCCGGGTCCTCGCCCACCGCTCCGGCAGCAATCTGGCCGTCTATGTTCCTCTTTGGCTGGAGTCGCTCCGGCGGCCGGCGGGAGCTGTCGAGATCTCGGTCGCCTACTCGCGGATCGAGGCCGGCGTCCGAGACCGGACGAAGAGCTACTCGCTCCTGATCCTCGTCGGGCTCGCCGTGCTCTACGGCGTCCTGTTCCGGATCGTCGCCCGTGCCTCGAAAGCGCTTCAGCACCAAGCGGAGGTCAACGAGCACCAGGCCCTCCACGACTCGCTCACGGACCTCCCCAACCGGACGCTCTTCCACGACCGCGTCCGTCACGCGCTTGCCTCGGCGCGCCGCGACCACGTTCCCGCGGCCGTGATGATCATGGACCTCGACCACTTCAAGGAGGTCAACGACACGCTCGGCCATGCGAGCGGCGACGAGCTGCTGAAACAGGTGGGCGTCCGGCTCTCGCAGAGGGTCCGCGAGAGCGACACTGTCGCGCGCCTCGGCGGGGACGAGTTCGGCGTCCTCCTCCCGAAGGTGGTCGACGCAGAGGCCGCGGTGGCCGTCGCCCGGAAGCTCCGCACCACGCTGGAAGAGGCGTTCACGATCCACGGCCTCGCGCTCCAGATGGAGGCGAGCATCGGCATCGCGCTCTACCCCGACCACGGCGGCGACGTCCAGAGCCTCCTGCAGCGCGCCGATGTCGCGATGTACGTGGCCAAGCAGCACCCGGTCGGCTGTGAGGTCTACAGCCGCGAGCGGGACGACTACAGCCCGGACCGCCTGACGCTCCTCACCGGATTGCGGCGCGCGATCGACCGCGGAGAGCTCCTGCTGCACTACCAGCCGAAGGCCGACCTCCGCACGGGCGCGATCCTGGGCGTCGAGGCGCTCGTCCGCTGGCGCCACCCCGAGCGCGGGATGATCCCGCCCGACGAGTTCATCCCGGCGGCGCAGAAGACCGGCGTGATCGGGCCGCTGACGATGTTCGTCCTCGACGAGGCGCTCCGCCAGTGCCGCACCTGGTTGCTTCAGGGCCTCGAGCTCTGTGTCGCCGTGAACCTCTCCACGCGCAACCTGCTCGACCTCCACCTACCGGAAGCCGTCGCCGAGCTCCTGGCTCGCTGGGAAGTCCCGGCCGGTCTGCTCGAGCTCGAGATCACCGAGAGCACCATCCTCGCCGACCCCGTGCGGGCGATGCAGATCCTCTCGCGGCTCGACGAGATGGGCGTTCGCCTCTCGATCGACGACTTCGGCACGGGCTACTCGTCGCTCGCGTACCTCAAGCGGCTTCCGGTCGACGAGCTGAAGATCGACAAGTCGTTCATCCTCGGGATCGACGAGAGCGAGAACGACGAAGTGATCGTTCGCTCGACCATCGACCTTGGACGGAACCTCGGCCTGCGCGTCGTTGCCGAGGGCGTCGAGTCTCCGCAGGCATGGAGCCGGCTCGCCCAGCTCGGCTGCAACGTCGCGCAGGGGTACTTCCTGAGCCGGCCGGTGCCCGCTGAGCAACTTACACAGTGGCTCGCCGACCGAGCGGGTCGCGGGCGCCTGCGTTCGGCCTAGGCCGCGGCGGCTTCGGCGTCCGCCCTGCGCGGACAGTGGCGCGCGATCAGCGCGCGGGAGAGGTCCCAGTGGGCGGCGACGAGCTCGCAGCGGTTCTGCTCGAGGCTCAGGTGATCCGAGTGCATCGCGCGCAGCGACTGGCGCAGGAGAACGAGATCGCCGATCCGGCTGATCAGGTCCTCGACGGTGGGCTCCGAGCCGGCGCGCAGGGGAGCAGTGGGCCGCAGTGACGTGCTCATGTCCACAGTGTCATCGGCGGAATTCAGGAATCCGTTAAGCGAAGGAAAGAGTTTTCGAAGGTGTTGCTGAGTTAGCATCGCCCGTCCCATGGAGGTTTCGGTATCGGGCCCCGACTCCCTTGCCGTCGAGGCCCAGGTTTTTGCGCTCGCAGTTCGCGACGAAACGGCGCCTCCCGGAGATCTCGGAAGGCACGTCCGGTCGCTCCTCGACGACGACGGCTTCGAGGCCACCGCGGGCAATGCAGTGCTCCTCCACCTGCCCGCTGAGTCCGGCGCGCAGCGTGTCGCCGTCGGTGGGCTCGGCGCGGAGATCGACGCCGACGCCGTTCGGACCGCCGCCGGTGGGATCGCCGGGTTGGTGGAGCCGATTGGCGGAGCGGTCGCCTGGATCCTCGACGACTCTCTACCCCTCGCGGCGACGGAGCAGGCTCGCGCGGTCGTCGACGGGCTGATCCTGGGCGGGTACGACCCGGGGCTTCGAAAGACCGATGGGCGGAAGGACGGGGTGCACAAACTTGTCTTCGTCGGCGGAGACGATGCGGTTCAGGCGGAAGCCGAGCGGGCCGTCGTCGTCGCGCGCTGGGCAAACCGAGCGCGCGATCTCGCGAACGAACCGCCCAACGATCTGACCCCGGCGGGACTCGCCGAGCACGCGGAGCGGATCGCCGCGGAGTCCAACGGCCGGCTGCAGGCCCAGTCGTTCGGGCGTGAGCGTATGACCGAGCTGGGCATGGGCTCGTTCCTCGCCGTCTCGCAGGGAAGTGCGCAGGAGCCGCGCACGATCGTCCTCCGTCACGACCCGCCCGACGCGGACGGCGACGCCACGCTGGGGCTGGTTGGCAAGGCCGTCACCTTCGATACGGGCGGCATCTCGATCAAGCCGGCGCTGTACATGGAGGACATGAAGGGCGACATGTCCGGAGGCGCAGCGGTCCTGGCCGGACTGGGCGCGGTCGCGGAGCTCGGACTGCCGGTTCGCGCGATCGGCGTGGTCGGCGCAACCGAGAACATGGTCGGCGGGGGCGCGTACCGGCCGGGGGACATCGTGCGGGCGATGAACGGCACGACGATCGAGATCGTCAACACGGACGCGGAAGGGCGACTCGTCCTCGCCGACGTCCTCTGGTACGCGCGCCAGCAGGGGGCCACTCACCTCGTCGACTTCGCGACGCTGACCGGAGCGATGGAGAAGGCTCTCGGCGACCTCTACGCCGGCGTATTCGGCAACGACGACGAGTGGCGCGACCAGGTCGTCGACGCCGGCAATCGCAGCGGCGACCTCGCCTGGGGGCTTCCGATCCACCGCCGGTTCCACCGGTACACCGAGTCGGCCTTCGCGGACCTGAAGAACTCGTCGGTGCGCGGCCAGGCCATCCCCGCGTACGCCGCGGGCTTCCTCGAGAGGTTCGCCGGCGAGGGCCCGTGGGCCCACGTCGACATGGCCGGGCCGGCGTATCTGCGCTGGGCGCGGCCGGACTACCTCCACGTCGTCGGCGGCACTGGGTACGGCGTGCGGCTGATCGCCGAACTGGCACGCTCCCTCCCGTGAACCTCGACCTCACCGACGAGCACGAGCTGCTCCGGCGAACCGTGCGCGACTTCGCCGTCGAGCGGGTCGGGCCGGTCGCCGAGGCGCTCGACCGGGAGCACCGGTTTCCCTACGAGCTCGTGAAGGAGATGGCCGAGCTCGGGCTAATGGGCATGACCATTCCGGAGGAGTACGGCGGCGCCGGCACGGACACGGTCTCCTACGCGATCGCGGTCGAGGAGCTGACCCGCGTGGACTCGTCCGTCGCGATCACGATGGCCGCACACCACTCGCTCGGGACGCTGCCGATCTACCTGTTCGGGAGCGACGAGCAGAAGCGCGAATGGGTTCCCGAGCTGGCGTCTGGCGAGAAGCTCGCGGCGTTTGGGCTGACCGAGCCCGAGGCCGGGTCCGATGCCGGCGCCTCTCGCACCCGGGCAGAGCTCGAGGACGGCGAGTGGGTCGTCAACGGCTCGAAGATGTTCATCACGAATGCCGGGACCGACATCACGGCGTGCGTGACGATCACGGCGGTCACCGGCGAGGACGAGATCTCGAACATCGTCGTCCCCAACGGGACGGACGGGTACGAGATCGCGCCGCCGATGCAGAAGCTCGGCTGGCGGGCGTCCGATACGCGTGAGCTGTCGTTCCGCGACGTCCGCGTTCCGGAGGGTAATCTCCTCGGGCCGCCCGGCAAGGGGTTTCAGCAGTTCCTCGAGATTCTCGACGGTGGGCGGATCTCGGTGGCGGCGATGGGCCTCGGGCTGGCGCAGGGCGCCTACGACCTGGCGTCCGAGTACGCGCGGGAACGCAAGCAGTTCGGGAAGCCGATCGCGTCTTTCCAGGCGATCCAGTTCCAGCTCGCGGACATGGCCACCGACATCGAGGCCGGACGGAACATGGTCTACAAGGCCGCATGGCTCAAGGATCAGAACCGTCCGTTCGGGCGAGAGGCGGCGATGGCGAAGCTCTACACGGGCGAGCTGTCACACCGTGCGGCGAACGCGGCGCTCCAGATCCACGGCGGCTACGGCTTCATGGACGAGTACGCGATCTCGCGCCTCTACCGTGACCAGAAGATCCTCGAAATCGGCGAGGGCACGAACGAGGTGCAGCGGATGGTCATCGCCAAGCACCTCGGCTTCTAGGGACAGGGCGAGTGCCAGACACTCGTCGTGTCCGTTCAGGACACGACGCGGCGCTCGACGACCGCCGTGTCTCTGAGCCTCGGTGTACAGCCGCCGACTGCGTAGAGCGACCCGTCGACCTCGAACAGCGAGAGCGCGTGGCGGGGCTCGATCGGCGGCGGACCGTCCCGCCAACGGCCGGTTGAGGCGTCGTAGATCTGGTACGTGTGCTCCCAGACGGCGTGAATCTCGTCCCCGACGACCGTCGCACCGAGTAGCTCCATCGGCTTCGGCAGCGTCGGGCCTGCGCGCCAGCGACCCGTACGCGGGTTGAAGATCCAGACCTCTTCGAGCTGCTCCGCGCCCCGCCGGCCGCCGATCACCCAGATCTCGTTCCGGAATACCACGGCGCCGAACGCGTGGACGGGACGTGGGACCTCGGTCGATCGCCGCCAGCGCCCACGCTCGAGCACGTAGACGGAACGCAGCTCCTCGCCCTCGGTGTCGTACCCACCGAGCACGTACACACGCCCGTCCAGCGTTACCGCCGAGTGGTTGTAGAGAACGCGGGGAAGCCGCGGGCCCTGACCCCAACGTCTCGCCGCGACGTCGTACTCGAACACCTGGCGCCCGCCCCCTTCGGGCGTCGTTCCGCCGAGAACGAGGAACTTCCCGCCGCGCGCCGCGCCGGCCGCCGCACGTACCCGCTCGGGTAGCCGTGGCAAGGTCGTCCACGCCTGGCGCTGCGGGTCGAAGACCTGGACGACGTCCAGCCGCCGGCCGGTGTTTCCGACCATCCCGCCGGCGACGTAGATTCGCCCTGCGATCTCCCCCGCAGCTACGTAGCTGCGACGGTTCGCCATCGACGGCGCGAGCTCCCACGCTGCCTGCCGCTCGTCGTCGCCACCTCCACCGCATCCTGCGAGGAGGACGAGTACGAGCGCGCAGCTACGTCTCGGCAAGGACGTGCTTGAGCTTGCGCCGTTCGACGCGCCGCTCCTGCATCCGCTTCGGATCGGGCACCGGCACCGCGGTGAGGAGCGTGCGCGTGTACTCGTGCTTGGGGTGTTCGTAGACCTCGTCGGCAGTCCCGGTCTCGACGAGCTTTCCATCCTTCATCACTGCGATGTCGTCGCTCATCGAGCGGACGACGGCGAGGTCGTGGGAGATGAAGAGATAGGTGAGGCCGAAATCCCGCTGGAGGTCCTTCAGGAGGTTGAGAATCTGCGCCTGGATCGAAACGTCGAGGGCCGAGACGGGTTCGTCGCAGACGATCAGGGACGGGTTGAGGGCGAGCGCCCGAGCCACGCCGACGCGCTGGCGTTGGCCGCCCGAGAACTCGTGGGGGTAGCGGTTCGAGTAGTCGGGATTGAAGCCGACGACGTCCAGGAGCTCGCGCACCCGAGCCCGACGGTCTCTCCTCCCCCCGACACCGTGCACCTCGAGCGGCTCCGCGACGATGTCGCCGACCGTCATCCGAGGATCGAGCGACGAGTACGGATCCTGGAAAACGATCTGCAGCTCACGGCGCATCTTCCGCATCTGCTCGCGACCGAGCTCCGTCAGCTCCTTGCCCTGGAAACGGATCGACCCAGCCGTCGGCTTGATCAGCTGGAGGACGCAGTAGCCCGTCGTCGACTTGCCCGACCCCGACTCGCCGACGAGTCCCAGCGTTCTTCCTTCGGCGATCTCGAAGCTGACGCCGTCGACGGCTTTGACGGAATGCGTCACCCGTTCGATCACGAAGCCAGACTTGACCGGGAACTCCTTCCGCAGGTCCCGGACCTGAAGCAAGGCCTCGTTCGTGCTCACGCCGTCACCGCCGCCTCACGCTGGCTCGCCGGATGCCGGGAGCGCACGAGGTGACCCTGGCGAATCGGCTTCAAGTCCGGAAGCTGTTCGGCACAGCCGTCTCCGAGGCTCGCATGCGGACATCGCGGCGCGAATCGACAACCCGGCGGCGGCAAGATGAGATCCGGCGGCCGTCCGGCGATCGACCGCAGCCGTCCGTGCCGGATGCCCTCGCCCTCGAGCTGGGGCAGCGCTTCCAGCAGCGCCTCGGTGTACGGATGCTCGGGGTGGTCGAAGAGCTCCTGGGTCTCCGTCTGCTCCACGAACTGGCCTGCGTACATGACGGCGACCTCATCTGCGGTCTCGGCGATGACGCCCATGTCGTGAGTGATCATGATCATCCCCATGTCGTGCTCGCGCCGGAGCTCCTCGAGGAGGTCGAGGATCTCTGCCTGGACAGTCACGTCGAGCGCGGTCGTCGGCTCGTCGGCGAGCAGGAGCTTCGGGTTGCAGGCGAGCGCGATCGCAATCATCACGCGCTGACGCATCCCGCCGGAGAAGCGGTGCGGGTAGTCGTTGAGCCGCTCCGCCGCCCTCGGGATCTGCACCTCCTCGAGCAACTCGATCGCCTTCTTTACGGCCTCGTCCTTCGAGTAGCCGTAGTGGCGGTCGAGCACCTCCGTGATCTGCGTCTTGATCCTTAGCGTCGGGTTCAGCGACGTCATCGGATCCTGGAAGATCATCGCCATCTCCTTGCCGCGCACGTCCTCGAGCTCCCGCTCCGAGAGCTTCGTCAAGTCGCGGCCCTGGAACATCACGGAGCCCTCGACGATCCGCGCGGGCGGCTTCGGGATCAAGCCCATCAGCGACAGCGCGGTCACCGACTTCCCGCACCCGGATTCGCCGACGATCCCGAGGGTCTTCCCGGCTTCGACCGTGAAGCTGATCCCGTCCACCGCCTTCACCACGCCTTGGCGCGTGAAGAACTGCGTGTGGAGGTTGTCGACCTCGAGCAGGGCCATCAGTGTTCCTTCGTCTCGCGCGTACGCGGGTCGAGAGCGTCTCGCATGCCGTCCGCAATGAAGTTCGCGCAAAGGACGAGCATCGCGATGGCGATGCTTGGGATCGCAATGACGTACGGGTGCACGCGGTAGACCTCCCGGCCCTCCTGCGCCATCGAGCCGAGCGAGGCGTCCGGCGGGCTGATTCCGAGGCCGATGAAGGAGAGGAAGGCCTCGCCCAGGATCACTCCGGGCAGCTCGAGGAAGATCGCGATGATCAGCACGCCGAGCGTGTTCGGGAGCAGGTGGCGGGTCAGGATTCGGTACCAGCGCGCACCGACCGCCTTCGCAGCGCGGATGTAGTCGTTCTCTTTCAGCGTGATGATCTGCCCCCGGACGATCCTCGCCGCCGTGAACCAGCTCGCGATCGACAGCGCGATCACCATCGTCCAGATGTTGTTCTCGCCGATGATCGCGAGGACGATGATCGCGAACGGGAGGTACGGCAGCCCGTACAGCGCATCGAGTAACCGCATCTGGATGTTGTCGAGGACTCCGCCTGCGAAGCCGGCGATCGAGCCGTAGACCACGCCGATCAGGAGAATCATCAGCGTCGCGCCCACGCCGATCGCGATCGAGATGCGCCCGCCGAGCGCAAGCTTCGTCAGCATGTCCTTGCCAAGCTTGTCGGTGCCGAGCGGATGCTGGAGCGACGGGGTCTCGTACGCCTCCGAGAAGTTGAGCGGATCGTTCGTGATGTCGTACGGGCTCACGATCGGCCAGATCACGCAAAAGAGGACGAACGCCACGAAGATCCCGCCGGCGATGACCGCTCCCTTGTTCTGGAGGTAGCGGCGCCAAGCGTCTCGCCAGAGGTTGGCCTGCTGAAGCGGTGCACCGGCGCCGGGAGCGGCCGCGCCCGTAACGACGTCCGGGAGGGCGGTGCCGGAGGCGTAGGCCTCGCGGGGATCGGCGCTCACGTTCGCGCGTCCCTTGTCCGCGGGTCGAGGATCCCGTAGAGGATGTCCACGACGAGGTTGGCGAGGATGATGATGACGGACGTGAGGACAGTGATGCCCATCACCACCGAGTAGTCGCGCGACGAGATCGCCGTGACGAAGTACCGGCCGATGCCCGGGATCGAGAAGATGATCTCGATCACGAAGGTGCCAGTGATGATAAAGCCGAGCAGCGGCGCCATCGCGGTGACTGCCGGGATCAGCGAGTTCCTGAGCACGTGCACCATCACGATCCGACGGCGCCGCAGTCCCTTCGCCTTGGCGGTGCGCACGTAGTCCTGCTGGAGCGTCTCCAGCATCGATCCGCGCACGAGCCTGGCGAAGTACGCCATCGGAAGGAGCCCGAGAGCGAAGGACGGCAGGATCTTGTACTTCCAGCCCTCCCAGCCGTTCGTCGGCAAGAGACCGGCCTTGAGGGAGACGTAGTAGATGAGCAGCGTCGCGACCAGGAAGCTCGGCACCGCATAGCCGACGTTCGAGATGAACATCAGGGTGTAGTCGTAGGCGGTGTTCTGGCGTAATGCCGCGACCACCCCCATGGGGATCCCGAGCGCGATCGCCCAGACGAAGGCCAGCAGCCCCAGCTCGAGGGACTTCGGGAAGTGCTCCTTGATGATGTCGTTCACGGTCCGGTCGCGCGTCACGAGCGAAGGCCCGAGGTCGAACGTGAAAACGCCCTTCACGTAGAGGGCGTACTGGACGTACCAGGGCTCGTCGAGGTTGAACTTGCGCTCGAGGTTCTGCTGCACCGCCGGCGAGACTGCCCTGCTCGTGCGGCGGAACGGGTTGCCCTCGATCTGCCGCATGAGGACGAACGTCAGGAGGATCACCAGCAGGAGGACCGGGATCGTCCAGAGCAGGCGGCGGATGATGAATGCGGTCACGAGTTCGCCTTACCCACGGATACTCTCCGATAAAAGCAGGCGGGGCGCTTTCGCGCCCCGCCCCTCGTGCTGTTGATACTCCGCGTGCTTACCCCTTGATCTCGACCTGGGTGAGATCGACCTGGTCGAGCAGGTTGATCTTGAAGGTGTCCTTGACCGACTCCCGCTCGAGGTTCGGGTACGTGATGTACCAGAGCGGGATGAACGGCAGCGCGCCTTCCTGGCCCGTCAGCTTCTCCTCGAGCTCCTTGTAGATCGAGTACCGCTCGGCGTTGTCAGGCGTCTGCTTCGCCTTGGCTACCAGGGCGTCGTACTCCTTGTCGCAGTAGCCCGTGTTGTTGTTGCCCGAGTCGCACGTCCACAGCTCGAGGAAGTTGATGTCGTCGACAAAGTCGCCGACCCAACCCAGCCGGTAGATGTCGACGGCCTTGGGCGGCGGCGGTCCGAGGAACTCCAGGAACTGCTGCCACTCGAGGATCTTGATCGACGAGTCGATCCCGATCTGCTTCCACATGCTCTGGAGCGCCTCTGCGACTTCCTTGTTGGGCGCGCCCTCGTTGGTGTAGATCGTGATCTTCTTTTTCGCGTTCTTGGCCTTGGCCATGTACTCCTTGGCCTGTTCGACGTCGCCAGCGGCAGGCGTCCACGGCGAGCTCTCGGCGACGACGTCCTCGCGGCCCGGCATTCCGTCCGGCGTGAAGGCGTCCGCCGGCTTCTCGTTGGCCTGCGTGATGTTGTCGATGATCGACTGGCGGTCGACGGCGAGCGACATCGCACGCCGCTGATTCACGTCGGTGATGTTCTCCTTGACGTTGAAGCCGTAGTAGGTCGTTCCGAGACCTGGGTAGAGCTCGTACTCCGGGGTCTCCTTCAGCCGCGGCGTCTCTGCCGCCGGCAGCTGCTCGTCGAGCACGTCGACCTCGCCTGCCTCGAACGACTGCACGGCGGTCGTGCCGTCGACGATGATTCGGCCCTCCACCCGCTCGAGCTTCACGTTCGCCGCATCACGCCAGTTCGCGTCCTTCACGAGCGTGATCGACGCGCTCGGCTGGGCGGCCTCGACCTTGAACGGCCCGTTCGTGACGATGTTCTCGGGCCGCGTCCACCGCTCGCCGAACTGCTCGACGGCCTTCTGGGGCACCGGGAGGAACACCGAGTGGGCCGACTGCTGGATGAACCAAGGCTGCGTCGAGGTGAGCGTCACCTCGAGCGTCTTGTCGTCTGTCGCCTTGACCGCGACCTTGTCTCGGAGCGCGGCGCAGTTCTTTTCGCATTCGTTGTACTCGACGCCGCCCTGGATCCCGTACAGCTGGTACGAGTAGTCGCTCGCCAGCTCGGGCGAGAGCGCGCGCTTCCACGCGTACTCGTAGTCCTTCGCCGTCACCGGGTCGCCGTTCGACCACTTGGCGCCCGTCTTCAGGTGGTAGACGACCTTCTTGCCGTTGACGTCCCAGCTGTCGGCCATCGACGGCACGGCGTTCAGCTCGTCGTCCAGCTTGACGAGCGGATCGAAGATGTTCAGGACGAGCTTCGCGGAAGTCGTGTCTGTCGCGAGGCCGGGATCGAGGACGTACTCGGCTCCGAGCCCCCACTTCAGGGTCTGGTCGGCAGCCGCTTCTCCTCCGCCACCGTCCTCACCTTCGTCGTCGCCGCCTCCACAGCCGACGACCAGCAGGACGGCAACGAACGAGAGCAGGAGCGCCGACAACCAGCGGTTCCGACTCAGCATGTGCAATTCCTCCTTACCTGGCTCTTCCGGGCGAGTTAATACCCGACCCTTTACCCATTCGGACGGATTTCAGCGATTAACGGTTGTTTAAGCTCCGTTAGCAGCAACGGTCGCCTTGCGGACCCGCTCGGACTGGGAACGGCTCTGTTGGGCGGGAACGGGTTCGCGGCCATTCCGGTCAGTCCTCCCCGTTCCCGGCTGTACGTGCCGGGAACGTGCCAGACTTGCCGGCCATCGCCAGCACGGCGGCGGCCGTCGTCTCCGCCGACTCCAGCTTGTGAACGTCGCCAGACTCACGTGACCTGCGAAATCACGGACGTAGACCAACGGGATGCTCGGGTGATTCGCCAGCCTCGCCAGGGCGGTACGGCGCAGGCTGTGGAACGTCACCCGGCCGTACTCCGTTTCGGGAAGCCCGGCCTTGTCGACGACGGTCTGGAACGCTCGGGCGATGTCGCGGGCGAGACGCGGCCCGCCCCGGCCGTTGCGGAACGCAAACCCGCTGTCGGCAAGGTCGTCGGTGAACAGCTCCAACAGCGCCGGACGGGCAGCCGGCATCAGGTCGATCGGGTGCGTGTCGCGCCTGTCGGCCGGTTCCGGGTCGCGCCTTTCGTCGGTGCCAGCTCCCCTTCGCGGGTGAGCTGCTGGTGGACGCGCAGCTTGTTCCGGGCGAAGTCGGCGTCAGCGCCTTGCAGCCCGGCCGCTTCGCTGATCCGTAGCGCCTGCGCCAGCGCAGTGACGATGATCGGGCGCAGCCACGTTAACCCCGCCGATTACTCCACGCTTTTGCCGCTCTTGCCACGGAAAGCAAGACGCGCCGCGTACTCACTATGCGAACCGCTAGGCATGTCTGAACTCGCGCGGTACCAACCGCGGTCCCCGCAATCGAGGTGTCCCGGCCAGCGCGTCGGAGCGCGAGGTGAGCGCGAGCTTGCGGGGCCACCGAGCACCGGCGGCCCCCGGCAGAAGTCGTGAGGAGGGCGGGCCTGGGCGCCTCCGCCCTCCTCGCAGGACCTCTACGCCAGTTCCGCGCAGAGCTCGCGGACGGTCCCCGTGCGTCTCACGAACGTGCCGTCGGCGAGATCGAGCGTGAACCTGCCGTCGAATGTCTCCAGCGTGGGACCGGGCCGGCCGAGGAATCCGGCCTCACCGAAAAAGAGCCACTTGCCCACACCGACGAGCGTCGCCCCGTCCGAGCTGAACATCGCCGGGCCGGAGATGTTGAGCGAGATCGTCTTCCCCGTCTCGAGGTTCGTGACATCGACCTTGAGCGTTCCGGTGATGATCACCGATCCATCGGAGAAGATCTTGGCCGTGCCGCGGTTCGTCGTTTCGCCAACCCGCACGAGAAAGTCCTCGCAGTACTGGCCGGTGAACTCCCCGAACGGTGCCGGCTCGATGATCGGCTTGTCTGCTGTCGCAGACGGTGCTAGCGCCAACGAGCTGCAGAGTACGGCAACCACCGCAGCGAGCTGTGACTTCCGAGGCATTGATGCCCCTTTCTCCCCCCGGTGTCGTCACTGGTTGTCGTCGGCGACAGTCTGCTACGCGCACCCGGGCCAGTCAACACCCCGGCCCGCGCATCCCAGCTCGCGGGCAACGAAAGTTAGGTGCTTCGTGTCCCGGCGCGACTATGAAGAGAGCCGCGTCGCTTCGAAGACATCACCGAGAAGCACGATGACTACTTCGTCGTGCGTAAGCACCCCGGCTTGACGCAGGCGAATCGCCGAGGAAACGGACCCGCGGCGACCGAACCGGTCTGCTGACTAGCTCGGACGCTTCGAGGCTCCGGCGAAAGCAGCAAGCTCTTGCCGCGTGCGTTCGGTGATTCGCTCCAGATCAGCGACAAACTCGGTGTCTAGGACGCGCTCGTAAGGGTCTATCGAAACGGAAATTTGCTTTTATGCATCCTGAATCCGCGCACTCGCAGACAACGTCAAATGTTTCGGTGACAACTGCGAACGCCTCGTTGAGGGCCTCAATCCGCTCGTTGATCTCTCGAAACGTCGCCTCGTTTTGGCCTACGCGAGTCTGTCGCTCATCCATGGCACGATCCTACGCCGAGGCGTCGATCGGCGCTGCGCGCGAACCGGCGGTTGGCGCGCTCGCCTGTCGCGTTCTGCGTTCGCGACGTTCGATCGCCGCCGAGCGGATGGGTCGGCCGTGGCAGATCAGGTAGGAACCGACTTCAAGCGATCTTCCTCAGCGAGTCGCGCAATCGAGCGCTAAGCGCCTCGAGTTCCCCCGCGAGGCAATCGACTGCTACGTCGGCTCGCTCCAGTTCGTGGGCTGCCTGCTCGCAGACCGCGAGGAGAAAGATCAGTGCCGTCACGAGTCTGCCGTCAGGAGCGATATCGACTCCTTCCGGCGCCGGAGCCTCGGAAGGCGCAAGGGGGGGTCCTGCTCGGACCCCCGCCGAACCATTGCTACGACTGGTCGCCGTCTCTGTCGCGATGGTCGCTACCGCTCTTGGCAAGGCCGCGGCTGACCATGTAGCCGATCGCTACCGCCGCCACCAGCGTCCACGCACGAGGCGCGTCGAAGTTGTCCGCCTGCTGTGCGGCCACGAGCACAGCAGCAATCACTCCGATCATCGCCCAGAACTCGGTCGTCAGAAACGAGGCCTTTGTCTCCTCGCGTCGTGCCACCGTCGGCTGGGACTTCTCGAAACGGCGCTCGTTCGTCGTGATGTCGCGTGTTGCCATTTGCAACTCCCTCTTCTGTCGTGTCCTGTCTGTATGCCCAGGCGGGGAGGCGAGTAACGAGGCCCGAGTATGCATTCCACCTGCCCCAGACAGGGATCCGCTCACACTCGGGACGCCGTGCGGTTCCCTCCTAGGCAGGTTCGACCACGAGCACCGACAAGGGGTCACCGTCCGTGCCCTCATCGAGCCGCGTGTCAACGACGCGGAGCGTTCGGTCGCGGCCGAGCGGGATCGCGTCGCCCGGCTCCCACGACACCCCCGGGGCCGCTTCGCATGGTCGGCGGGTCGCACTCCGGGCAGTAGACCGCCACCTCGGCGAGGCCAGCGAACCGAGAGACCAGCGCTCACCTGGTTCCGGCCGTGAGCTGCACTCGGTGCAGCTCAACTCCTCAGCGAGCGTCTCGGATTACGGCGTTGCCACGGGTGAATCCTATTGGGGCCCCTCTTTCGACTTCACCCGGGGCGTTACAACCAGGCGGTTCGACGCTTGTTAGCCTCGTGCTGAATGGCGCATGTGGTCTTCGCGCTGGGTGTCCGCCCCCGCCTCTCGCAAGACGAGGCGCTTGAGCTCGCCGAACTGCTCGCAAGTAGGCGCCGGTTTGCTGCTCAATCGGCGTCCCGGAAGATTCGCTTCCAGGCGAGTCGTGACCCCCGCTCGGGGGAGGCGAGCGAGGACATTGAACTCGACAGGGAGGAGCTCGAGGAGGTGGAGGCCGTGCTCGCCGAAGCACGGGAGCCAGAGGAGTCACCGCGGTTCGAGCGCCTCCGAAGCGAAGTCCTGCAGACCCTTCGCGAAGGGCCGCCGCCTGGCGGCCGGTACGGCAGCTAGGACGGCAGGACGCCAGAGCGCTGCGCAGAGGTTCACGTCCTTTCGTCTGTCTCGCCGAACTCCCGCTCGTCGCACTCCGGGCAATAGGCGGCAACCTCGCCCGAGGTCGGCGAACCCGGAGCGACCAGCGCTCCCCCACGGCGGCGATCCGCTCGGCCCGCTTCGCGTGCTCTGCCGCAGGTAGCAACAGCTACCGCGGCGCAGCAGCATTCCGCTAAGGAAACGCCACAGCGACGCGGTGGTCTAGGTACGGCGTTACGTCCGGCTTCCGCCGCGTCTCCGGCTGACGGAGTGACCAGTGCCAGCCTTCGCAATGCCGCGGCTCACGATGTACGCAGCACCAATGACTGTCACAAGTGTCCACGCCCTAATGTCGTTCAGGGAGTCAGAGATCGCAGCCGCGATGAGGATCGCGACGATAAGCACCACCATGGCCGCGAACTCGGTCGTGAGCGGCGCCCACTTCGTCTCGTCGTGCACGGCGAGCGTCTCGGCGACGCCCTCAACTCGATCTGCCACGGCGCCTCCTTCCGTTTGTATTGCCAAAAGAGATTGTTCCCGTCTGGTTCGCGACCAAACGAGCTGTAACCCGTAGCCATTTCTTTCTTCCGGCTCGCTGACCCCGCCCGAACCGCGCCGCGCAAAAATGGCGAGGGGCGTTTGTGGCTAGTCGCCGATGACGACGTAGCGCACCGGCACTCCCTCGATGCGGTGTTGCGGTGCGGTCTCCGTCGCGTGCGACTCGACGAGCCCTTCTTGTTCGTGCGGACGAACCGCAACGACGATTTCGTCCGCCGGAAACGTCGCAAGAGCGTCGCGAATGGCGAGACCGACATCCGCCTCACCAGCCGTAGCATCGACGGTCTCGCCAGACAGCTGCTCGGCCGTGCGTTCGGCGTTGCGGAACGTCATGAGTCTGCGCGTACGCCCCGGCAGGGGTGAGAGCAGAGACAACTTCGGTGAGTGCGGGACTCGGAAGATCCGCCACCAAAACGAGCGGAACGTCGGTTGTGCGTCTTTCCCTCCCTCGAGACTGAACCGGGCCTCCTCCCTGGAACCGCTCGGCCCGGTCGACGCTTTCCTGCGATCGGCGCGGCTTCTTCGTCCGCCGGTGTCCACCATCCAGCCGTGCGCCTGCATGATCTTGATCGCGGCGGCGGCGGCTTTCTCACCCGTTTTCGACGCCCCGACCGCCCGCAACAGCCGTTGCACGTAGCGGTCGGTGAGAAAGACGCAATCGGTTCCCTCGAATGCCGGATGCTCGGACTGCCGGCACCGCCACCAGACGTGTAGGGCTAGTGCGTCCGCTGCCGCCCGCTCGTCTTTAGAGAGCTTGTTCCAGTCCGCCGACGAGACGATTTCGACCGTACGCCGCACCTGGCCGATCTTCACGTTGCGGGGCAGACGCGGAACCACTAGCCGCCAACCCCTTGCGGTTCACTAGACCCCCGTTCTGACGAGAGCGTGCCAGCTACGTGCCAACTCGAGCCCTGAAACGCGCTGGTGTGGCTTAGAAAGAGGGGTTGCGGCGGACAGGAGTCGGTAAGGTCCGTGAGGACCGCTTGTTAGGCTCCGTTTCGTGCTTTTTCGCCAGTTCGTCGACGACGATCTCGGCTGTGCCTCCTACCTGATCGGCGACGAGTCCTGCGGCGAGGCAGTCGTGGTCGACCCTGCCTTCGCGATCGAGCAGTATCTCGAATCGGCCAAGCGGGAAGGGGTGCAGCTCCAGCGTGTGCTCGAGACGCACACTCACGCGGACCACGTGTCCGGCCACGGGCGACTCGCGCTCGAGCACGGCATCACGGTGGCGATCCACCCGGCCGCGGAGCCCGAGTACGACTTCGATCCGCTGGAGGACGGCGCCGAGGTCGCGGTGGGCTCGGTCTCGATCCGCGTCGTGCACACGCCCGGCCACAGGCCCGAGCACTGCGCGTTCACGGTCAGCGACCGAGGGCGGAGCGACGAGCCGTGGCTGACGCTCACGGGCGACTCGCTCTTCGTCGGCGAGGCTGCCCGCCCGGACCTCGCCGTCGAGGCGGCCGAGGGCGCGCGCGAGCTGTACCACAGCCTCCAGCGACTGCTCGAGCTGCCGGACGGCGTCGAGGTGCACCCCGGCCACGTCTCGGGCTCGCTGTGCGGCGCGGGGATGGACCCGAAGCGGTCGACGACGATCGGATTCGAGCGGCGTTTCAACCGGGCGTTCGCCCACCAGGACGAAGACGAGTTCGTGGCGGAGTCAATCCGCGCAGGAGTCAGGCCGGCGAACATGGAGCGGATCATCGAGCTGAACCGCGGGCCGTTCGTCGGCGCACCGGAGCCGATCCGGCCGCTGAACGGCGGCGGCGCGGGGGCCGTCCTCGACGTGCGGCCGGCGCGCCAGTTCGCAGCTGGACACGCGCGCGGCGCGATCGGCGTCCCCGTCGACGGTGGGGGTTTCGCGACGAAGGCTGCGTTTGCCCTTCCTGCCGGCGAGCGGGTGGTCATCCACGCCGGATCGGACGACCAGGCGCAGCAGGCGGCACGCGGTCTCCGCTCCGTCGGCATCTTCGACCTGGCGGGCTATCTCGTAGGCCCACCGTCGGAAGAGAAGATGTCGGCCGTCGACCTGGACGAGCTCGACCGCCTGATGGAGGCCGACGAAGTCGAGGTGCTGGACGTCCGCGAGCCGCACGAGCGGGACGAGGGCTACATCCCCGGCAGCCGCAACATCCCGTACCGGCTCGTGCGTGAGTGGGCGGACGACCTCCAGGGCGGCAAGCCGGTGGTCACGATCTGCTCGAGCGGCTCGCGCGCGGTTGTCGCCGCAAGCGTGCTGACCACATCCGGGATCGAGGCGCGGCCGGTGCTCGGCGCCGGTGTCGAGGACTGGGCCGAGCGGGGCGGCGACACGGTCAGCTTCAGGCGCTGCGGGTCCTAGCGAGCAGCGGCTCGGCCTCGCGGAGCCAGCGGACCGCTCCGACCTCACGGAAGAAGTCGATCGCGGCTGGCAGATCGGCAGAGAGCCCGTCCTTCGCGGCGAGCAACTGAGCTTCGGCCTCGAGGGGCCTGGCGCCCATCTGAGCGAAGATCGCCGCCGCCGCCGGCGCATCTCCACGGCCGAGAGCGAGCCCGCTGTCGCGCCACGGCGTGGCTGTCGGGACGCTCTCGGCAATCACCTCGAGCTCCTCGGCCAGGCCGAGGCCGGCGAGCGCCACCGCAACCTCCGGGAACCAGTCGTGGGCAACGTGGAGCGGTGCTCGGCGGCCCAGCTCGGCGAGCTCGACCGCGGCTTCCTCGGCACCCTCTTTGTCCGCCTCCCAGAGCACCCGGCAGCGGAAGGCGAGAGTCGGAGTCAGGAGCTGTGAGTCGCGCGCGGCACGGGCGAGTTCCAGCGCAGCCGCGCTCTCGGCGAGCGCAAGGGCCGTGTCGCCGCGTGCCAGCACGATCCTCCCGCGCAGCCACCTCCAGAGAGGCTCGAGGTAGTTGCCCTGCCGGGCCTCGGCGTCGGCGATCCAGCGGTCGGCGATCGCAGTCGCATCGTCCCAGCGACCGGCCATGTAGTGGAGCCTGATCTCCTGGCTGTCGCCCCAGCGGAGCCAGTCGAGGTGCGAGAAGCGCTTCCACGCCTCCTTCATCCGCCTGGTCACTTCGGCCGACCGCCGAAGCTCGCCGAGGTTGTAGTAGCCGTCGGCGAGGTTGTTGTACGAGCGCTGAGCTGCAGCCGAGTTCAGCCGTTCGAAGATCGTGATGCTCTCGGCGATCTCGTCCAGACCCCGCTTGTCGCCCTGCATCGTCCGCCAGCTGCCGAAGGTGTTCAGGAGCTGTGCGCGCACGTCGTCGAGGCCGAGCTCCTCGACCATTCCCATCGCCTCGTTGCCATACCTCGAGGCGAGCTCCTCGCGATTCGCGAGCCAGTGCAGCCTGAAGATGCCCGCGTACGCGTTCGCCTTGGCGGCCGAGAGCGGCAGGCCCTCTGCCAGCTCCACCGCTCGCTCGAGGCTGTGGACCACGTCGTCGCCGCGTCCGAGGTTCCAGAACGTCTCCGCCCGCCGGAACTCCGCTTCGCCAGCGCCGGCGAGATCGCCCGCCGCAAGCAGAGCGTCTCGCGCGGCGGCAAGCTCAGCTTCGTTCCATGCGTCGGTCTCGTACCGCGCCACCGCCGCCGCGAGGAGCAACCTGGGCCGCTCCGGATCGTCCTCCGGCCAGAGCTCTAGCGCGCGATCGTATTCGTGCACGGCGGCACGGAAGGCGTTCAGAGAGGTGGCGCGATCGCCGGCGTCTCTCAGGGCGAGGCTGGCCGACCGTCGCAGGTCCGCGTCCTCGGCTGCCGACGGCAGCGCCTCCAGAGCGCTCACGTAGTGATGCGCGCGCAACTCGGCGAGATCGTCTGGCCGACCCAGCGACTCGATCCACGCGGCGGCGCGGCGATGCTTTTCCGCCCGCTCCGCCCGCGGGATCTGGCTGTAGGCGACGTCGCGGACAAGCGTGTGGGCAAACGAGTACTGGGCGTCTCCCTCCATCGAGGACCTGCGTTCCCGCTGCACGAACTGCTTGCGCTGGAGGCCCTGGAGGAGCCCTTCGACGCTCGACGGTTCGACGTTCCCGCCAAGCTGAGCAAGCGCTCCGAGCCAGAAAACCTTGCCGACGACGGATGCGTCCTGAACGAGTGCCTTCTCGTCGTCGCTGAGCGTGTCGAGACGGGCGGAAATCAGCCCCTGGATGGACTCCGGCAGCGGAAGCTCGCCGCCGCCGAGCGCGTCCCGTTCGAGCGCGATCCTGGCGAACTCCTCGGCGTAGAGCGGGTTTCCGCCTGCCCGGTCGAGGAGCAGTGACTGGACGTCCGCGGGCAAGACGGTCTGCTCGAGCAGGCCGTGGAGCAGCGTCGCCGTCTCCCGACCGCTCAGCGGCGATAGCGAGATTGTCGTCGCGTTCGGCTTGCCGCCGCTCCAGCCAGGCCGCCTGGTCAGGAGCTCGGGCCGTGCAGTGGCAACGACGAGGATCGGGATCCCGGTCGCCCAGTCGACGAGGTGGTCGACGAAGTCGAGCAGGCCTTCGTCCGCCCAGTGGAGGTCCTCGAGGACGATGACGAGCGGGCTCTGCTCCGCGAGACCCTCGAAGAACCGCCGCCACGCCGCGAAGCTCTCGATGCGCCGATCTCCGGCCGCTCCCGGTTCGGCGCCGTCGGAGAGTCCGAGCAGCGGCTGGAGCTCGCGAGTGACCCATGCCGCCTCGGCGGCTTCCGGGACTACGTCCTCGACCGTTGAGCGCAGCTTGGCCTCTGCCCGCTCTCCGGGCTCTCCTTCGAGGATGCCGGCGTGCGACTTGAGAATCTCACCGAGCGCCCAGAACGCGACGCCGTCGCCGTACGGGAGGCAGCGCCCTTGCCGCCAGAAGATGAGCTCCGGCCGTTCGTCGACCGCGACGAAGAGCTCGTGGACGAGCCGGCTCTTGCCGATGCCCGGCACACCCACGAGGGTGATCAGCTGGGGCGATCTCTCGTGCTCCACCCGAGCCAGAGTCGAGACCAAGAGTGAGAGCTCGCGCTCCCGCCCGACGAGTGGCGTGCTCGGGCGCCGGGTGATGTCGGTTCCGAACCGGGAGCGGGCCTGAACCGCTTCCCAGACCCGCACGGGCTCCGTCTTGCCCTTTGCATCGACCGGCGGCGCCTCGCGGTACTCGATCACACGCGAGGTCGCGTTGTAGGTCGTCTCCTCGACGAGGATCCCATTGACCGGCGCGGCGTTCTGCAGCCGCGAGGCGGTGTTGACCACGTCTCCCGCGACCAGCCCGCGCTCGGCGCCCGGGCTCGGCTCGAGCGCGACGAGGACCTCGCCCGTATTGACGGCTATCCGAACTTCGAGCTCCTCCTCGCGCACCCAGTCGCGAATGGCGAGGGCCGCCCGCACCGCGCGCTCGGGATCGTCCTCGTGCGCGATCGGGGCGCCGAAGACCGCCATCACGGCGTCGCCGATGAACTTCTCGACGGTGCCGCCGCGGACCTCCAACTCGGTCCGGAGGTGGTCGTAGAACGGACGCAGAATCGCCTCGACGTCCTCGGGGTCGAGCGAGTCCGATCGCGCCGTGAAGCCGACAAGGTCGGCGAACAAGACGCTCACGACCTTCCGCTCCCTGCGCGACCGGCTCATGCGTCGAGTCTAGAACCGGGGATAGAACCGGCCGGCGTTCGGTGCCGCAAACCGTCCGCCGGCCTCAGGCACTAGACGGCCGCGGAGCCGCGAATCTTCCTTTCTCTACTTGATGCGCTCGACCTCGTAGCCCCACGAGGCCATCGCGTCCAGCAGGACGGCGACGTGCTCCTGGTCGCGCGTCAACAGCGTCAACTCGATCTCGGTCTGGGCGACCGGCACGTCCATCCCCTCGCGGTGGTGCTCGACCGACACGACGTTCACTCGCTCCTCAGCGATCAGGGTCAGAAGCCGCACCAGCTCGCCCGGTCGGTCCGGCACACGGGTGCGGACTACGAGGTAGCGGCCGCTGACCGTCAGACCGTGGCGCATGACCGAGATCAGCAGCGACGGGTCGATGTTCCCGCCCGAGAGGACGATCGCAACCGGGCCGGAGGAGCCGCCGACCTTGCCGGCGAGCAGGGCGGCGACGCCGACGGCGCCCGCGCCCTCGACCACGAGCTTCGCGCGCTCGAGCAGGAGGACGATCGCCTCGCTGATCGCCTCGTCGTCGATGTCCACCATGTCGTCGAGGACGTCGTCGAGGATCGACATCGTCAGGTCGCCCGGCTTCTTCACGAAGACCCCGTCGGCGATCGTGAAGCCAGAGAGGCCGGCCTGGACACCCACGATGCGGAGGTCGGGCCTGAGGTCGCGGAGGGCGATCCCGATCCCCGACGCCAGCCCTCCGCCGCCGACCGGGATGAGGACCGTCTCGGCATGCGCCACCTGCTCCGCGAGCTCGAGCCCGATCGTCCCCTGGCCGGCGATGACCTGCGGGTCCTCGAACGGGTGGATGAACGTCGCGCCGCGCTCCTCCACGTCGGCCATGGCGGCCGCCATCGCGTCTTCGAACCGCTCTCCCTCGAGGATCAGCTCCGACCCGTACGTGCGGCAGGCCTCGACCTTCGCCATCGGCGCGTCCTGCGGGACGAAGATCCGTGCCTGGACGCCGGCCTGGCGGGCCGCCCACGCGACCGCCTGGCCGTGGTTGCCGGCGCTCGCGGCGACCACGCCGGCCTCGCGCTCCGCCTCGGAGAGGAGGGAGAGCCGGTTCACGGCTCCGCGCACCTTGAATGCGCCGGTGCGCTGGAGGTTCTCGGCTTTGAGCCAGACCTCCCGGCCAGCGATGCGCGACAACGTCTCGGAGCTGTACACCGGCGTCTCGCGGGCGACGCCGGCGATCCGCTCGCGCGCGTCGCGGATGTCAGCTGCGGTCGGGGCTATTTCCGTCAGCTTCAACCTTGAACACCCGCACCATTATTTCCCGGACCGCCGTCAGGGGATCGAGCTCCCGCCGCTGCACCTCGTCGAGCAGGCGGCGCAGCTCCGGGTCGTCGGCCACTGCCCGCTCCAGGTGGGTCTTGGCGCGGGCGGATGCGACCGTGAAAACCTCGCCCGCCAGATTCTTGCGCCGCCGTGCGTCAAGGAGGCCGTCCGCCTCGAGGTATGCCCGATGACCGGCGATCTTTTCCCACAGCTCGGGCACCCCCTCGCCGGTGACGGCCTCGGTGAGGACGATCGGCGGCTTCCAGTCGCTTTCCGTGTCGAGGGCGAGGATCGAGCGCACTTCGTTCAGCATCGTCTTCGCGGCCGGGTGGTCCTTCTTGTTGACCACGATCACGTCCGGGATCTCCATGATCCCCGCCTTCAGCGCTTGGACGGAGTCGCCGGAGCCCGGCATGAGCACGAGCACCACCGTGTCCGCGACGCCGATCACCTCGATCTCGCTCTGGCCAGTGCCGACCGTTTCGAGGAAGATCAGATCGCGGCCCGCCGCATCGAGCACGAGGAGCGCCTGCAGCGTCGCCTCGGCGAGGCCGCCGAGGTGCCCGCGCGTCCCCATCGAGCGGATGAAGACGCCCGGATCGAGGAAATGGTCGGAGAGCCGAATGCGATCGCCGAGGAGCGCGCCTTTCGAGAACGGGCTCGACGGGTCGACCGAGATGACGCCGACCGTCAGCTCGTCGCCGCGGACATGACGGACGACCGCGCTGATCAGGCTTGACTTCCCGACGCCGGGCGGCCCCGTGATGCCGAGCGCGTATGCCTGTCCCGTGTCCGGGTAGAGCTCGCGGACGAGGTCGTAGGCCAGCGGGTCGGAGTCCTCGACCAGGGAGATCGCACGTGCCAGCGCGCGCCGGTCTCCGCTCCGCACCCCCTCGAGCAGGCG
Organism: Gaiellaceae bacterium; assembly: GCA_035265935.1. Taxonomy (GTDB): domain Bacteria; phylum Actinomycetota; class Thermoleophilia; order Gaiellales; family Gaiellaceae; genus JACDAN01. The sequence continues at coordinate 13,646 of DATFOC010000055.1, read as the reverse complement.
CTCCTGCGTCCACTTGCTCCCGGCCACGCCGAAAGCCTAGAGCCGGGCCGTTTCGACGGCCTCGGGCTCAGCGGTCGGAGCCTCTGCCGGTCGGGCTCTCGTCGCGACACCGCGGGCGAGCAGAAGCCCGACAAGCGCCGCGACCGCCGCGAGCCCGCCGGCGATCGCCCAGACGGTCCGGGGGCCGAGCTCGTTCGTGAGCGGTCCGGCTGCGATCATCCCGATTCCGAGCACGACGTAGTTGGAGCTCATGAGCAACGTGAAGACGCGACCGCGGAGCTCGTCGGGCGCACCCCGCTGGACGAGGAGCGCATTGCAGACGACCGCGGCGCCGTTGCCGGTCCCGGCCACCCCCACCGAGACCGCGGCAATCCAGACGTTCGGCGCAGCCGCCGCCCCGACCATCCCGACGGCGACGAGTCCGATCGAGGTCGCGTAGACCGTCGCAAGCGCCCGGTGCTCCAGCTGCGAGCCGGCCAGCAGGCTCCCGAGCGCGAGGCCCACACCCGTCACACCGACGAGGAGGCCGTAGCCGAAGTCCCCGGCATCGAAGGTCTCCTTGGCGAGGACGATCTCGGCGACGTTGGCACCGGCGGTCGCCAGCATCACGACGTTCCACGCTGCCAGGACTGTGAGGAGTGCGCGCGAGTCCCGGACAAGCTTGAAGCCGTCAGTCAGATCGCGCCAGTAGCCGCGCCCTACCGCCTGGGCCGACTGCAGCAACCGGTCCGGGATGCCCGCGAGCAAGCCGGCAGAGACGAGGAACGTGACGGAATTGATCCAGTACGCCGCATCGGCCCCCCTCGCGGCGACGAGCACGCCTCCCAGGACGGGCCCGAGAGCCCAGGCGACGTTCTCGATCGTCTGCAGCAGAGAGTTCGCGTGCGGAAGATCCTCGTCGGGCAGCAGGTTCGGGAGACCTGCGTAGAGGGCCGGGCGGAAGAACCCGGTCGCGAAGCCTGCCAACGCGGCAAGCGCGACGATGGCTGCGGGGCCATTCGCGAACGGCAGCACCGCGAAGATCGCGACGCGCGCGAGGTCGGAGGCGATCATCAGCCGGCGCCGCGGCAGCCGGTCGACGAGCGACGACGCGGCAATCCCGATCACGATCGCAGGCAGGAAGTCTGCGATCAGCAGCGCACTGACCCAGACCGCGGAGTCGGTCCTGTCGTAGACGTCGATCGTGAGCGCGACGAAGGCGAGCCAGGTGCCGAAGGCGGAGCCGACCGTGGCAAGTGCGAGCAGGCGAAAGCTCTGGACTTCCCGAAAGAGCGTGACCTGGCGGTTCAGCACTGTTCTCCTCTACAACAAACGGTAACGCGCAGGTTCGAAAGTGCCTGCAAATTCCCTCAATCGAGTTAAGTCCGGGCGAGTTCGGTCACGCGGCCGAGCGCGGCGCGGAAGAACGCGTTCTCGTCGGGCGTGCCGACCGTGACGCGGATCGCGCCGGGAGCGCCGAACCCGCCTGTCGGCCGCACGATCACGCCCTCGCGCAGCAACTGTTCGAAGAGCGGGCGCGAGTCGTCGCCCACCTGGGCGAAGACGAAGTTCGCAACCGCCGGCTCGAGGGGCTCGAAGCCGTGGTCTCTGAGCGCCTCCAGGATCGCCGGCCGGCCTTCGGCGTTCACCCGCCGGCGCCGCTCCAGCTCGTCCTGCGCGCCTGGCGCTGCGAGGCTGGCGAGGGCGGCGACCTGGGCAGGCGAGGTGATGTCGAACGCGCGCCGAACCTTGCCGATCGCCATGACCAGCTCCGCGGGGCCGATGCCGTAGCCGACGCGCAGCCCGGCGAGCCCGAAAATCTTCGAGAAGGTGCGCAGGACGATCGCCCTCTGGCCCGCCTTCACATACTCCTCGATGCCGTCGGCGTAGTCGGAGTGGTCGACGTACTCGAAGTAGGCCTGATCGAGGACGGTGACGACATGGGCTGGAACGTGTTCGAAGTACCCGTCGAGCTCGGCTCGGCTGTTCATCGTCCCCGTCGGATTGTTCGGGTGGCAAACGAAGACGAGCTTGGTCCGATCGGTGACCGCGGCCAGCATCGCGTCGAGGTCGTAGCGTCCGTCCACGAGCGGGATCGTCCGTGCGACGCCGCCGAGCTTGGTTGCCCCGATCACATAGCTGGGGAAGCTCGGCCAGCCGCAGACGATCTCGTCGCCGGGCTCGACCGAGATCTGCGCGAGCGCATCGACGACGCCGTCGGCGCCGGCGCCGAGGGCGACCTCCTCGAAGCGAACGCCGTGCCGCTCTGCGAGAGCCGCCCGAAGCCGGTAGCCGCCCCCGTCCGGATAGCGGTTCAGCTCGGGCGCGGCGGCCGCCAGGGCCTCGATCGCCTCGGGGAAGGGCCCGAACGGCCCTTCGTTCGACGCCAGCTTGACCACGCGCTCCAGGCCGAGCTCTCGCTGGACTTCCTCGACGGGCTTGCCGGGCTCATAGGGGACGAGGTCGCGAACCGGCGGCTTGAAGAAGCTGTCCGCGATCTGGGCGAGCGAGGCCACTCGCTGAATCTAGTGGACGTCGAGCGCCATCAGCACCGCGTCGAGGTACTCCGCGCCGCGGCGGTAATGGCCGCGCCGCAGGCCCTCTCGGCGGAAGCCGCAGCTCTCGTAGAGCTGGATCGCCGCGTCGTTGTGTGGGAAGACGTGCAGCTCGAGCTTGCGGACGCCGACTGTCCTCGCCCACTCCTCGGCCTCCCGGAGCAGGGCCGTTCCGATCCCGCGCCGGCGATGCCGCTCGGAGACCATGAGACCCAGGTCGGCGACGTGCCTGCTCGCTGGATGCGGGTCCCGGCCGAGCGAGAGCCTGCCCACGATGCCGTCCCCCGGGAGCTCGGCCACGAAGACGGCGGCGTCGTCGTATCGGCGCAGCGCGCGCAGGAACCGTCGCTCCTCGCCGGGTGTTCGCCAGGTTCCGTCGGAGATCAGCCAGCCCTCGGGCTCGGAGGCGACGGCCTCGGCGAGCTCGACAAGCGCTCCGGCGTCCCCCGGCTGCGCCTTGCGGACGACGATCCGCTCAGCAGACGATCCCATGGCCTCCCCGACGGGCGTCGCCTGCCGCTGCGAGCGTCCCGCCCGATCGCATCTCGACGGCCGCGGCGCCGCCGAAGTAGAGGTTCCGGCGGCGCCACCGGACGACGTCGTAGCCGCGGCGCTCGAGCTCGTCCAGCTGGGCGGGATCATGACCGCCCTCGCAGTGGACGTGGCCGTCGTCCAGGTGAACACGGGGCGCGCCGATCGCCTCCTCGACGGGCAGCCCGTGGCCGACCGTGTTCACGACGATCTGGAGGATGGCGCCGCGGAGCCTGGCCGAGCCCGCGCTACCGACGACGAGGCGCGGCCGTCCGTCCTGGAGGACGAGCGACGGCGCCATCATGCTCGTCAGCCGACCTCCCGGCCGACGCCGCCGCCGCGCCAGGTTCAGGTGGTGCTCGCCGAGCATGTTGTTCAGGTGGATCCCCGTGCCCGGGACGACCACGCCTGAGCCCGACCCGGTCGATGCCGTCAGCGAAGCGGCGTTGCCGTCCGCGTCGACGACCGAGATCTGGGTCGTCCGCGACGGCTCCGCCGGCTCCGGAATGATCGGCGGCCGCTGCTCGAGGAGGCGTGCGGCTGCCTCGGACACCCGGTCCTCGTGGTAGAGCCTGCGCGCCAGGCCGCCGCCGTAGAGCTGGCGCGCGAAGCCCGGTCCGCGCGCAAGCGCCTGCTCGCCCATGACGCCGACCAGCCGGGCGATCGCGTCGGCGCTCCCTTGCTGACCTCCGAGGCCGGCACGGTCGAGCAGCAGGAGGGCGTAGGCAATGAGCACTCCGCCGGTGGACGGCGGCGGGTTCGAGACAAATCGGTGTCCGAGGAACTCGGCGGTGATCGGACGACGCCAGATCACGCGGTAGCCGCGGAGGTCGTCCCTCGTCAGCGGGCCGCCGCCCGCATGGATGCGGTCCGTGATGCGCTCAGCGAGTACGCCGTCGTAGAAGGCCTCAGCACCTCCTTCGGCGAGGATCTCCATGGTCGAGGCGAGGTCGTTCATCGCCAGCCGGTCGCCCGCCTCCAGCCGCTCGCCGCCGGGCCCGTAGATCGCTTTGCCGGAGTCGGTGTGCCGCAGGATGACGTCGAGAATCGCGTGCAGGTACCCCTGCTGGGGCGTGATCACGACTCCCTCGCGGGCGGTCGCGATCGCCGGCTCGAAGAGCGTTGCCCACGGCACCCGCCCGTACGCGCGGTGTGCCCTCTCGAGCCCCGCGACGACGCCTGGCGTAGCGACCGAGGAGACGCCGATACCGAACGCCTGCGTGCTCGAGTCGTCAAAGTCGATGTCGATCGCCTCCATCTCGCTGATCGGGTCTGCCAGGCCGGCCCCGGGAATCGAGACGAAGAAGTCCAGGAGGCGCGAATGGCCGTCCTTCGCGCGGTGGACGAGCAGGAAACCGCCGCCGCCTGGGCCTGTCAGTGTGCTCTCCGCCACCCAGGAGACGAAGGCGGCGCCAAGACAGGCGTCGACCGCGTTGCCGCCGTCGGCGAGGATGCGCGCTCCGGCCTCCGCCGTCAGCGGATGCCCGGCTGCGATGGCGCCTCTCACGGCGCGGCGATCAGCTCTGGAGGAACGAGGGCGGCTCGAGTGGGTCGTCGGACTGCGTCGGCGACTGCTCAGGGCGCGCCGTGAACGGTCGCGATCCGCCCCTCTGTCCCACGCCGGTCACGACCACCGTCACCCAGACCTGCCCTTCGAGTCGCTCGTCCACGGTCGCGCCGAAGATGATGTTCGTGTCGTCCGTCGACGCAGCCCTGATCACCTCGGCCGCCTCGTTGACCTCGTACAGCGACAGGTCGTTTCCACCGGCGATCGAGAGCAGGATCCCCTTGGCGCTCACGAGCTCGGTGTCGACGAGCGGTGAGCGCAGCGCGCGCTCGGCAGCCTCGACGGCACGATTCTCGCCGGTCGCGAAACCGATCCCCATCAGCGCTGTGCCCGCGCCCTTCATGATCGTGCGGACGTCGGCGAAATCGACGTTGATCAGCCCGGGCTCGGTGATCAGATCGCAGATTCCCTGCACGCCCTGCCGCAGCACGTCGTCCGCGATCTTGAAGGCGTCGAGCATCGAGGTGCTCTTGTCGAGCACCTCGAGGAGGCGCTCGTTCGGGATCACGACCACCGTGTCGCAGGCCTCGCGGAGCGCGTGAACGCCCGCCTCCGCCTGCGATCGGCGCTTCGTGCCCTCGAAGCGGAACGGCATGGTGACGATGCCGACGGTCAAGGCACCGACCTCGCGCGCGACGCTTGCGACGACCGGGGCTGCGCCCGAGCCGGTCCCCCCGCCCTCGCCGGCGGTGACGAAGACCATGTCCGCGCCGCGAAGCGCCCGCTTGACCTGGTCGTAGGCCTCCTCGGCTGCGCGGCGGCCGATGTCCGGCTCCGCGCCGGAGCCGAGACCGCCTGTGAGCTCGCGCCCGATGTGGATCTTCACCTCCGCGTCGCTGAGGGCGAGCTGCTGGAGATCGGTGTTGACGGCGACGAACTCGACAGCCGCGATGCCCGCGTCGATCATCCGGTTGACCGCGTTCAGCCCGGCCCCGCCGACACCCACGACCTTGATGTCCGCGAGGTAGGCAGAGTCTGCGCGCGGAGCGCGATGCAGCCGCGGGGGTGGCTCGGGCAGCGGCTCGAGAAGCCGTGCGATCCCGCGGTCCGGCGACGGCTCGCGGGGTTGGACGGGCTCGGCCGGCCTGGGACGGGCAGGGGCCGACGGCACCCGGTCGAGGTGCTCCGGCGCCGACTCCCCGCGCTCCGGCTCGGGTGCGACCTCGAGCTTGGGCGGCGGATGCTCGACCGTTTCCTCGAGCGGCTCGCCCGGAACGGCCCTTCCCTCCTTCTCGGCCTGCTTCTGCGCCGCTTCCGTTGCCCTGAAGAGCTCGGCGAGCGGGCCGTCACGCATGCTTGCGCGCTTTCGCGCCATTGAGCACCTCCTTCGCGAGCTCCCGGTACGCGGCCGCAGCACTGCCGGTCGGGTCGTACTTGAGCACCGAGCTTCCCTTCACCGGCGCCTCGGCGTAGCGCACCGTTTTCTTGATCCGGGTGTGAAAGACCAGGTCGCCGAAGTTCTCCTGCAGGATCTCGACCGCTTCGCGCGCATGCAGCGTCCGGCCGTCGTACATGGTCGGCAGGATCCCCTGAATCCCCACGTTGGGGTTCAGGTTTTCCCGGATCATCGACAGCGTGTTCTCGAGCTGGACGAGCCCCCTCAGCGAGAGGTACTCGCACTGCACCGGGACAATCACCTCACTGGAGGCAACGAGCGCGTTGATCGTGAGCAGGCCTAGCGACGGCGGCGTGTCGACCAGAATGAAGTCGTAGCGCTCCTTGATCGGGGTCAGCGCCTTCTCGAGCGCCCGTTCGCGGCCGATCATGCTCGAGAGGGCAAGCTCCGCCCCGGCGAGATCGATCGAAGACACGGCGAGGTCGACCTCGGCCTCCTGGATCACCTGCTCGATCGGCAGCCGATGGACGAGCACGTCGAACATCGACCGGTCGATCTGGTCCGGGTTGAATCCCTGGCTCATCGTCAGGTTGCCCTGCGGGTCCATGTCGACGACGAGGACCTTGTTGCCCTCCTCCGACAGCGCGACGGCGAGGTTCAGCGTCGACGTCGTCTTCGCCACGCCCCCCTTCTGGTTGGCGAACGCGAGGACCCGCGCCTCGCGGGTGACGTCAGGGGTCGGTGGGACCTCCGGCGCGGCGGGAGCCTCGGCCTCGCCGGGCATGGCGTCGGCTGGATCGCCCGTCGGCGGGCGGGAGAAAAGGCCGGCTAGGCGCATACGCAGCCTGTCGTTCGGCCCGGGACCGGACTGTCCTGCACGGACTCAGTGTGCCGGAAAAGCCGGATCGCGCCACCTCGGGGATCGTGATGTCAGGGTCGCGAAGCCAGGAGCATCCCCTCCTCCGGTTGGGTGTCCAGTGCGCGCCGGCAGCCGGCAAGCGCCTCGACGGCTCCGCGCGGATCGGGCTCCGCACGCAGCCAGGTCTCGGCCTCTCGAAGCAGGTCGCGCAGCTCCTCGAGCAGCTCGCCGGCGGGGGCGGCCTCCCGGTCGAGGAACTCGATCCGGTCGAGCCGATCCAGGACTGCGCGTGCCTCGTCCATGACGCCGAACGTACCCGTACGGAGCGCACGTGTCTGTGCAGTGTTTGTGCCTAGAGTGCGCCGACCGCGAGGGCAGGCTCAGGCGCCACGGTCGGCTTGGGCCGGAGGCCGAGGAGCGTCTCGTCGAGCGTCCGGAGCAGCGCCGCGCGGTCGCCGTGCTCGAGCACCGCGACGAGGGAAGACCGGACGAGATCGGACGTCGCGGCCGCCGCGTCGCCGGCCGCTAGCAGCCGGAGCCTGTCGAGGATCGCCGAGCGCTCGCGTGGTGTCTCGCCGAGAACGGCAGCCGCACGCAGCGACCCGGCGAATAACCCCTCGCCGCCGCCCAGCAGCGACGTGAGCGAGCCGCGCAGCTGCTCCGAAGCGAAGGGGTCCGTCTGGAAGAGCGAGAGCTCCCACCGGTCGAGCGCCTCGCCCAGATCGCGGTCGTCGTCCGCAGCCGAGAGCCGCTCGCGAAGCCGCCGCGCCCTCTCGGCACGCACGGGGTCCAACCGGACGCCCTCGCCCGGCGGCGCCGTCGCCGCGATCGGTAGCACCGGACGAATCCCGTAGGGCCGCCAGTCGAGCCGCTCGAAGAGCACCGGGCCGGCCGCGATCGCGCCGGCCGTCGCGAGCCGCAGCGCCGTGATCGCATCCGCGAGCTCGCCGGGCGCATCGGGCACGGCGCCGGAGCCCGATCCCGACCCGTCGCCCAGCTCGGCCTCCAACTCGAGGACGCACAGCCGATCGGGCTCGCGCTCGAAGCCCTCCGGAAGCAGCCCTCCCGCCTGCGGCCAGTGCGCTGCAAGCTCTCCCGAAGCGACGTGACGAACGCGGAGCCCGCCGCCGAGATCGACGAGCCCTCCCACAGAGAGACCCACGAGCGGCGCGATCGCCCCGTACGCGCGTCGCGAGCCGAAGAGCGAGGCCTCGAACGCCGCGTACACACGCTCGAAGGCCGAGTCGTCCCAGTCGAAGCCGCCGCAGGCCTCCGCCGTCTCGGCGAGGAGCGGCAGGAGCACGGTACGGGTCAGCGCCTCCCGGGAGCTCGGCCGCCCGCTCGAGTGCGCCTGGGCGAAGACGGCCGCCGCCGGTTCCCGCTCCAGCTCGGCGAGCACCGGCTGGGCATCCGCCAGCGCCGCGAACCGGCCTGCCCGCGCGTCGAGGAAGGGCTTGACGAGCGGCCGGTACTCGTACAGCGTCGGGCTCCCCGGCGCCTGGTGCTCCTCGAACGAGAAAGGGACGTCTCCGCCGTCGTCGAGCTCGTGGCTCACGGCGGCGAACGCCCCGAGGCAGAACGCACGCAGCGTGTGGTGCAGGTTCGGCGACCGGATCACCCGTCCACTTACGCGCCCGGTCGCCCCGCTCCTCTCTCCCACGGCTGGCACACGGGACACCAGTAGGCCGTCCGGTTCGCATCGCCCTGGCCGCGAGAGTCGATCGGCGTCCGACACCGCGGGCATGGACGCCCTGCATTGCGGTAGATCTCCCGCTCCTCGCGGCCGGTGTCGACGGAGTGCCGCATCAGGCGCGCCGCTTGCTCGAGCACGGCCCGAAGCTGCGCATCAGAGGTTTCACCGACGGGGCGCCACGGAGAAACGCCTGCCCGCCAGAGCGCCTCCGCCTTCCACACGTTCCCGATCCCGGCGACGAGACGCTGGTCGAGAATCGCGTCTCCGACCTCGCGCCTGCCCGCGAGACGGAGATTCGCGACCATCCGATCGAGGTCCGGCGGCCGCGCCAGGATGTCCGGCCCGAGCCGGCGAACGGCGTGCCTGTTCAACTCGAGCACGGGGCCGCCCCACAGCACGGCCTCGCGGCCTCGCCCACGCAGCACGAGCCAGGGCCGGCCCCGCGTAACCGAGCCGCGGGCGCGCACGGTCCAGCGGCCGGACATCCGCAGGTGACTCCGGAGCACGAGCCCGCCTTCGAAGCTCAGCAGCAGGTTCTTGCCAACCGCCTCCACGCCCTCGAGGCGCCGCCCGTCGAGCTGTTCGGCCACACCCGTCGCGGCTGCCCTGGGGTTCGGGCTCTCGACCTCGACCGTCTCTCCTACCAGCACCTGGAGCCGACGAGCGGCGCGATGAAGCGAGTCACCCTCGGGCATGCTTGGGATTGTGGACGAGCGAGGCCTTCATCCAGCGGCCGCCGGAGCCGTCGCCGCCTCTGTGTGGAGTCTCCTGGAGCCGATCGACCGGCGCCTCCTCCGCTGCGACTACTCCGACGTGCTCTTGCTCGGCAAGACGTTCACGCGCGGGCGGCTCGCCTGGCCGGTCGGCTTCGCGATCCACGCGGCGAACGGCGCGCTCTTCGGGTTCGCGTTCGACCAAATCCAGCGCCGTGTCCCGTGCAGCAAAGAGCGCGTTGCGATCGGAATGGCGCTCGCCGAGCACGTCGGGCTCTACCCGCTCTCCTACTTCGTCGACCGCCACCATCCGGCGCGCGGCGAGGCCGGAATTCCGCCCCTCTTCACCAACCCACGTGCGTTCGTGCAGGCGACCCTCCGGCACGCCCTCTTCGGCGTGGTGCTAGGCCGCCTTTCCCGCTAGCCGGTCGAGAGCCCGCCGCACCGAGAGCACGGCGAGATCCTTCGCCTTCGCCTCGACCATCACGTCCAGCGGTCGGTCAGCGGCGTCGAGAAGCGTCAGGAGATCCCACGGACTGAGGAAATCCGCGTGCTGGTCGAGAAGTGGAGGCCGCGGGCGGCCACCGACCGACCGGAACTCGGTCCGTGGGCTCGACACGTGCACCTTCGGCCGAACGCCGGCTGGCCACGTGTCCAGCGCAGCGGTGAGCGCCGCACGGACGTCCTCCCGGCCGCGAGCCGGGTTGCAGCGGTGGTGGTGGAGGTCGAACACGACGCGGACACGGTCCGCTCGTGCAGCTCGATGGCGTCAGAGAGGTCGAAGCACCGCTCGTCGTGCTCGACGACGAGCCGGGTCCGAGCGCTCTCGGACAGGGCCTCGAACGAGCGCACCCACCGATCGAGCGAGGCGCGGGCATCCCCGTACATGCCGCCGACATGGATCACGACGACGGCTTCAGGCCCCGTCCCGAGCGCATCGAGCAGGAGCGCGTCCTGCTCGACATCGAGCCGCGCCTTGTGGGCGATCTCGGGATCCGGCGAACTGAGCACCGAGTACTGGCCGGGATGCGTCGAGAGCCTGAGCCCGAGACGGCTCGCCTTCTCGCCGAGCCGCGCCAGCGGCTTCTCGCACTCGCCGATCTGCCGCCGGTAGTCCAGCTGCGGCAGATCCGGATGCGTGCCGTACGGAACCGTGCTGCTCGACAGGCGATAGACCCGGATGTCCACGTCGTCGAGGTAGTCGAAGACCGCGTCGAGCAGTTCGAGCGAGCTCGAGAGGTGCGGCCCGCTCTGCCAGCGCCGCCCGTCATTCGACTTCATCCCGCCGTTACCGAGCACCTTGACGGCGAAGCCGAGCCGGTAGGACAAGAGTCTGTCCAAGTTCTGTAGATGTTACAGCCAGAGCCGAGTCACGGCCGCAGGACGGCGCGGCGCGGGCCGGCGACGAAGCCGGCCTCGACGAGGAGCGGCATCGCGTCCGTCTCCCCCACCGGTTCGCCGTCGAACCGCTCGACGGCCAGCCGCTTCATGCCCCTGCGACTCTTCACGTGCTCGACGAGCGCCGCGAGCGCCGGGCGGAGCCACTCCGGATCGGATTCGCGGAGCGGGACGAGCGTCTTCCCTCCACGCTCGACGAAGAGGACCGCCTCGCCTCCGATCAGGACGACGTAGGCGCCGGCGACACGTGCCGCCCGCGCGCCCCGGGGCGTCGCTTGCGATGCCCCGTTTGAGGGCGCAGCGGCTTCGCCGCCGCGCCCGGTTGCTTTTCGCTTCGGCCAGGCGAGCGCCGCGCCGTACGGCTGGGCCGGGTCCGCCGCGGCCAGGACGGAGACATCGACTGCAGGCTCCTCCTCCCGCGGCCGTAGCTCCCGGATCCGCTCCACGGCACCGCCGAGGGCGAACTGCGCGCCGCCGAGACCCTCAACGAAGTAGCCGCGCCGGCAGAGACCCAGCGTCTCGAGCGCCTTGAGCTCGCCGTACACGGCGGAGTAGCCACCGGGAATCCCCTCCGCGCGAACGCCGTCGCGGGTGACGATTCCCTGCCGCTCGAGGAGAAGCTCCGCGAGCGCCCGCGGGTCCCGCTCGCCCGCGAAGAGGCGGCCGGTCAGCGACCATCGTCCCTGGGTAGCGGTGATCGCGGTCGCCCGGCGGCGCGAGAAGCGGCGCGGCCTCCGCTCCGGCTTCGGGACGCCGTATCGGCGGCCGGCCCGGAGCGGCGTCCACGCGTCGTTCGTGACCTCCCCGGCCCAGACGAGTTCCCACAGGGCGGGCAGCGCCGCCTCCGCCTCGAGCCCCGTCGTGGCGAGCAGGTCGAACCAGAATTCGGCGCTCTTCGCGAGAGCCTCGCGGATCCGGTCGTGCACATCGCCTTCGGGGCGCTCCGTTCCCTCCGGCTGGCCGAGCACGGCCGCGTCCTCCCGGAAGAAGACGGCGACGCGGTCGAGACCGGCGCCGACCCACACGAGCTCCCCGGTCGCGCAGAGCTGGTCGAGCTGCGCCGGCGCATAGTTGGGAACCCGCCGCGGCAGCACCTCGGACTCCCACAGTGCGACCGGCAGCGCCAGCCCCTGGAGGGGGACGAGCGCCTCGCGCAGGCTTGCGCGCCGGTCGATTCCGTGCCAGCCGGGGAGGAACCGGGCAAAGGCGACCTGCTCGACCGGCTCCACCTCCTTGCGAAGGGCGGCAAGCGACGCGCGGCGGATGCGGCGGAGGACGTCTGGGTCGCACCACTCCCGCTCGGTCCCGCCCGGCCGAAGCTCGCCGCGGACGAGCCGGTCCTCGCGCTCCAGCACCACCAGCTCGGCTTCCGCGCGCTCGGCGTCGACGCCGAACCGCTCAGCCGCCTCTCCGGTCGTGAACGGGCCTCGGCCGCGCGCGTACCGCGCGAGTAGCGAGCGCAGCGGCTCATCCGCGGGCTCGAGGAACGCATCCGGGAGGCCGCTCGGCGGCATCGCGCCGAGGGCGTCGCGGTACCGGCCCGCATCCTCGGCTGCGATCAGCCGCTCTTCGCCTGCGACCCGGACGCGTACAGCCCTCCGCTCCCCCTCGAGAACCGCCCCGAACGCCTCGTCGAACTCGCCCGGCCGCAGGTCGCCGCGCCGCAGGAGCAGGTCGTGCAGCCCGTCCGGGTCTTTCGCCTGGCCCGCCAGCGACGACTCGACCTGGTCGAGCGCGCCCGGATCGAGCAGGTCGCGCAGCTCCTCCTGGCCGAGGAGCTCACGGAGAAGATCGCGGTCGAGGGACAGCGCCTGCGCCCGCCGCTCCGCGGGAGGCGTGTCGTCCTCATACATGTACGTGGCGATGTAGTCGAAGAGGAGCGAGGAGGAATACGGCGATGCCGACGCGCTCTCGACGTCGACGACGTCGATCTGACGTGTCTTGACGCCGTGCAGCAGTCGCTTCAGCGCGGGGAGGTCGAAGACGTCCTGGAGCACCTCCCGGAAGGTCTCGAGCATGACCGGGAACGACCCGTACTTCTTCGCCACCTGGAGCAGGCTCTGGGCCTTGAGCCGCTGCTGCCAGAGCGGCGTCCGCTCACCGGGCCGGCGCCGCGGGATTAGCAGCGCTCGGGCGGCGTTCTCACGAAAGCGCGCCCCGAAGAGCGCAGTGCCGCCCAGCTCACCCATGATCAGGTCGTCCACCTCGTCCGGGTCGAGGACCAGCTGCTCGGTCGGGGGCGGCGCGTCGGCGTCGGGGAAGTGGAACGCGATCCCGTCGTCCGACCAGAGGACGTGGGCGTCGACGCCCAGCGACTCCTGCAAGCGGGCCGAAGCGGCGAGCGCCCACGGTGCGTGCACCCTGGCGCCGTACGGCGTGAGGACGCAGACTCGCCAGTCGCCGATCTCGTCGCGGAAGCGCTCGACGACGATCGTCCGGTCGGAGGGCACCGCCCCGGTCGCCTGCTCCTGCTCCCGCAGGAAGGTCATCAGGTTCTTCGCCGCAAGCTCGTCGAGCGAGTAGTCGGAGCGGAGCCGCTCGCCCGCCTGCTCGTCCGGGAGCGACGCCAGCTCGCGCGAGGCCTTGCCGATCGCCTCGCCCAGCTCGTACGGCCGGCCAGGCCCCTCGCCCTTCCAGAACGGGATTGCACCCGGAACACCCGGCGCCGGCGAGACGAGGACGCGGTCGCGCGTGATCTCCTCGATCCGCCAGGTGGAGGCGCCGAGCATGAACGTCTGGCCGGCCCGCGCCTCGTAGACCATCTCCTCGTCGAGCTCTCCGACCCGGCCGCCGCCGTCCACCAGGTGGACGCCGAAGAGCCCGCGGTCGGGGATCGTCCCGGCATTCGTAACAGCGAGGCGGGCGGCCCCGCCGCGCCCCCTGACGACACCGGCCGTCCGGTCCCAGACGATCCGCGGCCGCAGCTCGGCGAACTCGTCGGAGGGGTACCGGCCCGCGAGCATGTCGAGCACGTTCTCGAGCTGGACGCGGGAAAGGTCGGCAAACGGGTAGGCG